>CAVJRF010000005.1:1845-62581 GCA_963651945.1 Eggerthellaceae bacterium
TACCTACTCTCGGAGACCGACGGCAACGATATCACGTATTTCATCAACTTCAATTTGGACATGGTATCCGAGGCTACCGATCTGTTCCTGAACTACGTCAAGCGTAAAATGGAGGAGAATGATCGGATGATCGAGGATCATCGTATATCCGGCCTCAGCATACGTCAGAGGGATGTCCTTTCCGATCTCATGAACAGCAAAGAGCCCATGGACGTCTATGAACTGGCGGCGAAGCATGTGACTCAGCCGAGCAATATACGCAGGGACCTTCTGATGCTCGACGAGCTTGGATTGGTAAGGATGGTGCGTATCGGACATAGGAATGCATACATCTTCAATGATCGGACCAACTTTGCATAACTTTACATTTTCATGTAGAGTGTAAAGTATATTCAGACGGATTTGCCTAGCATACCGGTCCCGTCGGGACCGTTATCGATGATCTTGATCCTTCATCAATGGATGAAAGCACCGAGGCATGAGATGGGTGTAACGATGGTGAGGTTCGTTACAAGTATCACTGTTTGCATTCATCAGAAATAGATAGTAAGAGGCCCGAAGGCCTCGTTTTAAGTTTCACAGCTCCGTCGATGAGGCATCATTTCAGCCTGATCTGTATGGTTCCGCCCTTATTGTCATATTGTGTTATCATCTCACCTTTCTCCACGAAGTTCGATACGAACGATAACCCTGCCAATTCGATCGTGTTGTTCATACATATCACGTTACCCTTGTCGGACGGACGTATGACAATCATCCTCTGGTCGGGGCTCATGTGTACGAAATACCTTGACTTAGTGAACAGATCGGATTGGATCGCATCGGGACTGATCCTCGTGACCGTGTGCTCCTGCGGAGTGTGATCCGCCACGGGCTGTTCCGGTGATCTGACGACCTCTTTCTTTATCTTCACACCCGCTTCGACCAGCGTCTTGTTATCTTTCTTGAGCTCCTCGATCTGAGTCTGCAGGGATTCGATTATCGCGTCGTTCTCGATGAGTTTCGTGTTCAGTTCCGCATTCTCATCCTTGAGATCATCGATCGTCTGTCTGTCCTCCTTGACGATCTTCTCCTCTGCCGCCTTGACACGTTCGTCGATGACATCCTTGAACTTCTCCTCGAGCATGGGCATCATCTCGTCTTTGTGAGCGTTCCAAATGGAATCAACTATGACCTCCCTCTGTTCCTCCATGAGCGAGAATACGAAGGATGCATCCACTCTCTCCAACGGTTTTGCGAAGTAGTTGACCTTGAATCCGGGATTGCGTTTGAGGGAACATATCCATGTGTCGCCGGGGAGGATCGTCGATTCATAACTGCTGTCGCGGTAAACGATGACACCCTTGTATTCTCCTGATACGCATCCTTTGTTGTCGTAATCGAACCTCACCACGGCACATTTGCTGTATGGACCCCAATCATCCTCGTCCATGCCGTATTTCTCGCGGGTCTTCAGGATGAATTCGTTGAAGCTCATCTTCTGATTCATTCCGTCACCTCCTCCGTTTCGGTCATGATGTTCGTCATAAGGTCCTCGGGTTTGTTATACATGGATAATATCGGCAACGACTCCAATTCGATGTACTTGTCCGCGGTGCGTCTGAGCTCCTCCGAAGCGGATGTCCTGAATGCTGCCAATTCAACGATCTTACCTGCAGCCTGCACGTGCTGTAACGCAGGTACGAAGTCCCTGTCGCCGCTTATGACGATCGCTACATCATAGTTATCCTTCAACGCATGGACGACCATCTCGCAGGCCATGGCGACATCCACCTCCTTCTGTTCCCTTCCTTCGACGGAGTTCCTCTCCACCACACGGAACCCGTTGTATCTGAGGTAGTCATGGAACTTCCTCGTACGTGCGGCAGAATCCTCATCGTCACCCATGGTCCCGTCGAAGACGTATGCGGCGAGAACATTACGCTGACCTGCGAGCAATCTTGCCAAGGAATAGAAATCGATCTTGAATGGGAAGGATTGCATCGTGGCAACCGATGAGAGTATGTTCCTCAGATCGATGAAGATCATGACCCTGCTCTCCTTGTTATTGGATATTATACTCATGGTATCATCTCTTGAATTTACTGATCTTCGATGAGTTCTCCTTATCGATTACCTTCTTTCCATCGGGATCGGTACTCACTCTGTTGACGGAATAGAACAGATATGGACTGTAGATGATATCCTCTATCATGAAGAAATCCTTGCCATCGACCGTATCATACGTTCCGATTGTCTTGTATTCGTTACCGAATTTTGTCATCAGCGATAATGTATGCTCACAACCATCGGAATCCGGGTCGTTATAGGCGATCATGAACTTACCTTTCTCGTACATGCACCTGGTGTCTATCGCGTATACCCCATCATTCGCCTCTTCCGCATAATCTTCGGATTCCATAGTATTGAATGATTTCTTGAGTACCATCATCTTTTCTGTCCATATATTCAGATCATGCCTCAGATGATCGATTCTCTTTTCGAGAACCATACACTGCGATGACATCATTCTCGCTTCGTCTGAATCGAGTTCTTGACATTTACAGTACCTTGCTTGAA
This sequence comes from Eggerthellaceae bacterium, assembly GCA_963651945.1. GTDB lineage: Archaea > Thermoplasmatota > Thermoplasmata > Methanomassiliicoccales > Methanomethylophilaceae > Methanarcanum. The sequence continues at coordinate 4,405 of CAVJRF010000005.1, forward strand.
GAACTTCCCTCTCCTTCATCAGGACAGTGATTTCATGCTCGATCCTATCGATCTCGCACTTTTCCCTAATCAGTTCATTTTCCATCTTCCTTCTCAGTTCAATCCTGTTCTCCTCATCCGAGACCACATCGTTGAAGAGAGCGAGTACCTCATCCGGTATCTGATCAGTCTTCCCTTCATCGTACAGCTCCATGTACTTGTAGAGGGTCGGGCGTGAGATCTTGAATCTATCTGCGATCTCTGTCAGGTTACCAGTCATCTTGAGCATTCTTGAAACTTTCATTTTTATCGATATCATCATCGATGCTCATAGTATTTAATGATTGTTTACACTTTACATTTACACTACAATAGTGTAAAGTCAAACTCGGAAATATCATCGAAAATGCGCAATATTAGGAAGATTTTGAGTAAAAATAATTGAAAATGAATGGAAATGGGTACAAATTCTGTAAGAATCGACTTTACAATCATTCTAAGTGTAAAGTCCTACGGTCTCCAGACGAGCATGCCCATCCTCATGTCACGGGACAGATCGACCTGCCCATCGATGGCATGGGAATGAACGACCGATGTGACGGTCGACCTCTCGAGATCGGTGATGATACGGTACTTACCGATCAATCTGAGGTATCTTTCGATACATTCATTCTCGCCTATCACCGAATGATTGTGTTGCGTGAAGAATTCCAACGAAGCATCTTTTCCAAGAGAGGCCAGGTACTCAAACGGATACGTGGTGTCATATCCGGAGTACGAATAATCGCATCCGAGTTCTTTCCATATCTCTCCTTCGATACCGTGTCCGATGTTCGCCGAGGATACATACACGCAATATCCGTCCGAATGGGATTCCATAGAAAGCAGAGCATCGGGATCGTTCATAGGAGGGCACAGCGATGTGAACACGACATCGCATCTGATATCCGACGGTATGGAAAGACAATCCGAAAACAGGGGTTCGATGTTATGCAGATCCATCTTCGATGCCATCTCCATCATCCTTTCCAACATCCTCGGACTGCTGTCGGAGCCGATGATACTCTTCACATGAGGGGAGAAGCGTGATGCGAAGGAACCCGTACCGCATCCGATGTCCAATATCGCGGTATCGTCATCGATCACACCCTTATGCAATAAAGATGATACGATATCATCACATATCAGTGAGTATTGGGAGTCACTGTACGTCGATGCGGCATCATCCCACATCCTCTGTACATCGTCGTGTCCCTTCCCTTCTCCGAAGGAAGGATGTTTGGAGCGTTCTGTCTCCCATCTCGAACGGATGGTGTCGGTGTCTGCCATCGTGATGTCATTATTATCGGGAATAATATAACTGCCGTTGTCAGTAATACTAATTGTAAAATAGTATTAATATCAAGAATCATATCGGTGCGTATGAAATTCAGATCGATCCTTGCAGTTCTGATCGTGGCGATGATCGTCACGGTCCCCGTGATGACTCTGAGCGATGGGGATTCATCCGGTGCATCCGTGATCACCAAGGTCGATACCGATGCCGTCGGTAACGACATGACCGGTATATCGGCCGATGACGGGATCATCACCGTCGGTGCGGGTGCTCTAAGATGGGTGTCATATGTCGGCATGTTGCATTCCGTGATGTGCGTCGACTATGGGGATATCAATTCCGCCTCATTGAACGGGAAGGCATACAGGACACTGTTCGATCTAGGTGATGTGATAAAGGTAGATTCCGCAGGCATCGTAGCCAAATACGGAAGTCAGCCTAACAACCCTCCATTGGAGAGCGATCTGAGCGAATTCGGTCTCGCGATACACACCCACAATGATTTCACGACATCCGATCTCGAGGCATTGGGTAAGTGGTCCGATATACCGGGAACGATGGTCGTCGTCAAGACCGTGTACGATGAGTTCACATCCGAACTCGTCAAAGGTATCCAACTGTTGGGTATCAAGTTGGTAGTGATCAGGGATTGCGTCAACTTCCTCAACGACGATCTCTCGCTGCACGAGGATTTCATCACCAATCTCTCTGTCGTAGGTTCGGCCTTCGGGTGTATCGACAAGGCCAACAATCTTGTGGATGGTATCAACGGACATGTCAGCACCATCAAGGGATTGATCGACGGTAAGAGCAGCAAGTTCGGTACCGCCTACATCGGGGCTGCATCCAATGCAGGTGCGAAATCATTGACGTGGACCGTAGGCGATTATCTCCCGTTCAAATTGGCTGGTGTCAGGAACGCATACTCAGGAAGCAGCACACAGTCCGTGGATGCGGGCTCGGAGGTCATGTCATCGACGAATCCCGATGTCATTTTCATGGATCTCTCGGGTACCACCAAGTTCACGGGAGGCGACGAGGGCAGCAATTCCGTACTCAAGTACGCAGAGATAGAGAACGTACCGATCTACACCATACTGCCGTACTTCTGGTTCGGGTATAACTTCGACAATGCCATCGCCAACGCATACTACTTGATCTACACATGTTACGATGACATCATCACATATGATGAGGTCGTCAGATACATCGGATCGGTCTACAGCACGTTCTATCCCGAATTGGAGGGACAGAGCATGATGATCGGAAGTACCACATACACCGCAGGCGAGATGATCATGCCTCATATGATGTCCGATTACTACTCGCAGAAGGGTTCCAAGCTTACCGTCGACGGTAACTGTCTGAAGGTCACGGTAGGAGAGGGAAGCAACACCTTCGAGATAACCGACAGGCCCGACGGAGGGGACAGCGGAGGCAGCGGATCGGGTGACAACTCGATGACGGTGATAATCATCGCCGTCGTGGTCCTTGCGATTCTGGGTGCACTCGGATATGCATTGTCCAAGAGAAGGTAGGATCGATTCCTAAACGACTTATAAATCATCATCATACGGAAGGACGTTGACGATGAACGGAGGCATTCAGGAATACAAACGCACGAACCACCTCAGATGGGGGCTAGTCCTATTCCTGATCCTCTCTATCTTCGTCCTTTTCATCATATCGTTGTATGTCGGGTCCACGAAGGTCACTTTGGAGATGATATTCAACAACATCTTCACGATGGATGATACGTGGGAAGGCTATGTCATACACGACATAAGGCTGAAGAGATCCGTGGCGGCCATATTGGCCGGTATGGGTCTAGGCGTATCCGGTGCCGTGATGCAGTGTGTCCTGAAGAACCCGTTGGGTTCCCCGTATACGCTAGGTATCTCCAACTCCGCCGCATTCGGTGCGGCATTGGGGATAGTCGTTCTCGGCGGAGGTATCATCACGGGACAGTCCGTTCCAAGTTACTTCATAGAGAATCCGTACATCGTGACGATATCCGCATTCGTGTTCTCGTTATTGGCGACAGGGATCATCGTCCTATCCATGAGGGTATTCAGTGCCAGTCCGGAGACGATGTTGCTCACGGGTATGGCCTTGAGTGCGATATTCTCCGCAGGTATCGCATTCCTGCAATATCAGGCGGATGAGCTGGCGTTGAGCGCCATAGTGTTCTGGCAGTTCGGTGACCTGGAGAAGGTGTCATGGGACAACATGTGGTTCATCATCGTCATCGTGGCGATAGCACTCGCATATCTGTATCTCAAACGTTGGGACCTCAATGCGATGGACCTAGGTGACGATATCGCACACGGTCTCGGGATAAACGTCTCCCGTGTACGCATAGTGGTGTTGATACTATCTGCAATCACCACAGCGATCATCGTCTCGTTCGTCGGGATCATAGGGTTCATAGGTCTTTTGGCACCCCATCTGTCAAGAAAACTCGTCAGCAACGACAAGTGTCTGCTCATACCGACATCCGCTATCGTCGGTGCGTTGGTATTGCTGATAGCGATGATGCTCTCCGAGAACGCATTCGGTTTCACTGTACCAGTCGGTATCGTGACATCCTTCATCGGCGGTCCGTTGTTCCTTTGGATCCTCTACGGCAGATACTCCAAGAAAGGAGGGATCGCATGAGTCTGTTGGATGTCAGGGATGTCAGATACTCCTACGGCGAGAAGGAGATACTGAAGGGCGTGACATTCGATACCGAAGAGAATTCCGTCGTATCCATACTCGGACCGAACGGTGTCGGAAAGACAACCCTTCTGAAATGCATATGCGACATCATCAAGCCATCTTCCGGTAACGTAACGATCGGAGGGCAGGACGTAAGCGGTATGAAGAAGAGGGAGTTGGCGAAGCATATCGCCTATGTTCCGCAGTATGTAGACAGGACCAATGTGAGGGTGTTCGATTCCGTACTCATCGGAAGACGTCCGTACATCGAATGGGGTACGAGCGAGAGGGATCTTGAGATCACGTGGTCTGCGTTGGAATCATTGAAGATAGAGGATCTCGCATCGAGATATGTGGAGGAGATCAGCGGCGGGGAGTATCAGAAGGTACAGATCGCAAGGGCGATAGTACAGGAACCGGAATTGCTGATATTGGATGAGCCCACGAACAATCTCGACATATCGAATCAGCACATCACAATGCACACGATCATCAATGCCGTACGTTCGAAGGGGATGTGCACGCTGATGACCATGCATGACATCAATCTCGCGGTCCATTATTCGGATAAGTTCATCTTCGTGAAGGATGGGAAGGTCATATCCCAGGGCGGTACCGAGATCATAACCGAGGAATTGATCGAAGAGGTATACGGCGTGAGATCGGATGTCATCCACCATAAGGGGAAACCGTTCGTCATACCCCATCCGTTACCGTCGGATATGATGCACATACACCATCAACACGGCGGTTTGATGCACAGTCACGATATCGAAGAGGAACATCATCACTGACCGTTGAGTTCGGACAGTCTGATCCTGATCCTCCGGAGAGCATCCTCTGCAGTTTGGGAATTCCTGACGGCATCCTCCATCGGGCACATACCGTTGCCCTGACGGTTGATGATCATCTCCACCTCGTTGTCGTGATATTCTTCGATGCCGTGGTCGGAGAGAACGTTGACAGCACCGGAGCTCATGATAGGTGCGTACACCTCATCGATATTCAACAGAACGTATAGCATCGCGGATGCCCTGCCGACGACCTTGTCCGCCGCGGAGTATCCTTTCAATGATATGCCCGAATCCAACAGGGACAGGAGTGGTTTGACACCTCTCTCAGTGAATGTCATCACTTCCTCATCCTTGCATATGACGCATGTGTACCCATGGTCCAGAAGTATGGATCTGGCTCTCTTCGTGTACTCGTTCATATCATCACAAAGTGTTCATCTCGTTCATGGCATCCTTCATGCCAGGAACGCCGAGATTTATCGCTCTCATCAGGTGTTTCTCCGCCCTTTCGATCCTTCCGGATTCCATCATGGATGATGCGAGGGATTGATGGAGTTTGATCAGAAGATCCGGGTCATCCAATCTGTTGTTGCTGTTGAGGTCCTCCAATATCTCCAGGGCGTGTTCGTGATCGTCCCACATGGCCTCCATCTCCTTCCTGGATTCCATGATGTCCCCTCTGTAGATGTATGAGAACACCAACTCCATCGGGTCGTCGATGCGCGATATCTCGTAGAGACGTCTCCCATAGGCTATGGATTCGGAATATGCATCGGCCGCATTGTCATCCAATCCCATGCCCGAGTCGGCCTGTCCGATCAGGTTAAGCGTTTCCATCTTCCTGTTCGTTGACCAATTATCTGTGTTGCTGCCGATGAGCTCCATCGCCTTCGTAGTGAACGGGACGGAGGATTCGAAGAATCCCAGATCTATCAGGTCCTCGGCACATCCGTCGCACATCATGATGAGGTCCTTCCAACCGTAATGACGTATGTCGCCGTGTATCTCGTCCAATCTCGAGATTATCTTGGTGTAGTCGGAAAGCATCATCTCTTCGTCCTCGTCGAAGAGCATCTGTCCGCGGTTCTCGTACATCTTGATGAATGTACCGACATCGACGTGATCCATCTCTTCCGACAGTTCGATCGCTTCCTCCACATCGGTCATGGATGAGGTATAGGAACCAAGGAGCATTAGGATGGTGCTCCTGTTCACGAGGGCTTCCAGCAATTCCTCCTTTGTGCCAGATATCTCCAGTTCCGAGACCTTGTCGTTATATTCCCTCAAAGCCTGTTCCAAATGTTCGTCGGAAGCTCTCATCGACCCGACCTATCCGTTCGATATATGATAATCTTTCCGTCATCCTTCCCGTGCTGGACGGATGTCGTTCGAACAACCCAGATACGGTCGGAATAGCAGTTAAATACGATTGTATGGGTTAGCATCGCCGATGATAAGACAAAAACGCGTTCTGGCGATTCATGACATATCATGTTTCGGGAGGTGTTCATTGACAGTTGCATTGCCGATAATCTCGGCCACAGGTATCGAGTGTACCGTGATCCCCACAGCGGTGCTGTCCACGCATACCGGAGGATTCACGGGATTCACATACCGTGACCTCACCGATGATATCGTACCGATCGTGGATCACTGGAAGACGTTGGATCTGAGATTCGATGCGATATACACGGGATTCCTGGGTTCGTTCGAACAGATTGATATCATATCGGATACATTCGACAGGATCGATGGTGTAAGGATCGTGGATCCGGTCATGGCGGACGAGGGTAAGCTGTACTCGATCTTCGACCCGACGTTCCCGAAGGGTATGCGCAAACTATGCGAGAAGGCGGACATCATCATGCCCAACATAACCGAGGCATCCCTCTTGCTCGGCGAGGAGTACAAGGAGGGACCGTACACACCGGAGTTCATCGAGGGATTGATGGATCGTCTGTCGAAGATGGGTGCGAAGAAGGTCGTGCTCACGGGTGTGTATTTCGACGATAAGAAATTGGGGGCGGCGACATACGATTCCGAGACGGGAGAGAGGTCGTTCTACTTCTCCGACAGGATACCCGGTTACTATCACGGAACAGGGGATGTGTTCGGTTCCGCATTCGTCGCATCATACATGAACGGACGTACGCTCGCGGATTCCATGAGGATCGCCGTGGATTACACCGTAGGGAGCATAAAGAGGACGTATGCCGCGAAGACCGACATCAGGTTCGGTGTGAACTTCGAGCAGGGCATTCCCATGCTGATCAAGGACATATCCGGTGAGGATGAGATCGCCGATACCGTATCGGAATTGGCATCCGAGATATGGAACGAATGCTATGACGGTGTGCTCTCGCAGGAGCAGATCGACTACATGCTCAATACCTATCATTCGAACGAGAGCATAAGGAAGGAGATCGAGGACGGGTACAGGTTCGTCATACTGAAGGACGGGAGCAGGCCCATCGGTTACACCTCGTTCAAGGATGAGGGCGACAGGGTATACATTAGCAAGATCTATTTGTTGAAGGAGTTCCGCGGCAAGGGATACGGAAAGAGGATCATCAACATCATAGATGATTTCACCAGGGAATGTTCATTGACGAAACAGTACCTCAGGGTCAACAAGCTCAACCCCACGGTGGGATTCTACAAGAAGTCCGGATTCTCGATCGCCGACGAATGCAGGTCGGACATCGGTAACGGTTACTTCATGGACGATTACATCATGGAAAGGGAAATTTGATGTTCATTCCGACGACCCCGAAGGAGATGAGGGAACTCGGTTGGGATTCGCTCGACGTGATCATAGTATCGGGCGATACCTACATCGACTCGTCCTACAACGGGGCCGCCCTGATCGGACATTGGTTGATCAGGAACGGATTCAAAGTGGGGATCATAGCCCAACCATCCATGGATTCCGATGAGGACATAGGGAGGTTGGGCGAACCCCAACTATTCTGGTCGGTGACGGCCGGATGCGTGGATTCGATGGTCGCGAACTATACGCCGACCAACAAGTTCCGCAAGGATGACGATTTCACTCCGGGTGGGGTGAACGACAGGCGTCCCGACAGGGCATGCATCGCATATACAAATCTGATCAAGAGATATCACAAGGGCAAGCCGATAGTCCTTGGAGGGGTGGAAGCGAGCCTCAGACGCTTCGTGCACTACGATTTCTGGTCCGATAAACTGAGAAGATCCATACTGTTGGATTCCAAGGCCGACATCATCACCTATGGTATGGCCGAGCTGTCAAACCTGCGTCTCGCACAATGCCTGAGGGACGGTAAGGATTGGAAGGATGTACGCGGTCTATGCTACATGTCGTCGGAGATACCGAAGGGATTCATCAGGGCACCATCGTACGAGGAATGCGTGGATTCGAACGATGCGTTCATCATGGCATTCAAACTGTTCTACCGTAACAACGATCCGATAACCGCGAGAGGTGTCGCACAGGGCCATGGTAATCGTTTCTTGATCCAGACACCGCCGTCAGAGACGCTATCATCGGAACAATTGGACGAGATATACGAGATGGATTTCGAGGATGCAGTGCACCCATACTATCTGAAGGACGGTCCCGTGAAGGCCATGGAGACCATCAAGAATTCTGTCACGATATTGAGAGGATGTTACGGTGAATGTAACTTCTGTGCGATAGCATTGATGCAGGGGAGGACCGTGACATCGAGGAGCGAGGGATCCATACTCAAGGAGGTAAGGAAGATATCCTCCAGAAAGGGTTTCAACGGTCACATCAACGATGTGGGCGGACCCACGGCCAATATGTACGGTATCGAATGCGAGAAGAAACTGAAGTATGGGACATGTCAGAACAAGAGGTGTCTCTATCCGTCGCCCTGTAAACAATTGCCTATCGACCATTCGAGATACATGTCGCTGCTGAAGAGCATAAGGGAGGTTCCCGGTGTGAAGAAGGTATCTATTGCATCGGGCATACGTTACGATATGATCGTCGCCGACGGAACACACGGCGATGACTTCCTGAGGGATGTGTGCGAATACCATATCTCAGGTCAGATGAAGATCGCTCCCGAACATGTGTGTGATGATGTCCTCAGATACATGGGTAAACCGGGGAAGGATGTACTGTTGGATTTCAAGAAGAGATTCGATAGGATAAACGACGAGTTGGGAAAGGACCAGTTCCTCACCTATTATCTCATTGCCGCACACCCGGGATGTAACGAGAGACATATGGAGGAATTGTCATCGTTCTGCAGGAACAGACTGAGAACGAATCCCGAACAGGTGCAGATATTCACCCCCACACCGTCCACGATATCCACTCTGATGTACCATACGAGAAGGAATTGGGAGAATACGAACAATATAAAAGCCGAACATTCCATGCAGATGAAGCAGAAGCAGAAGGACATAGTCCTGAATCCTCCGCATAAGAGAAGGTGAATCCATGATCTACAAGGACATAGAGGAGATGAAGGCCAAGGCCAAGGAAGGGGATATCGGAGCACAGGTCGAATTGGGTGTGTCGTACCTCTACGGATACGGTGTGGACATAGACTATGTCGAGGCATTCATCTACCTTCAGGATGCATCGATAAAGAATGACGGAGAGGCGCAGTTGCATCTGGGCAGGATGTACGAGAACGGATGGGGGATAAAGCAGGACCTTTGGACCGCGTACAGTCTCTACAGACGTTCCTACAAGGTACATACGGAAGGTTCCAGGAAGGCACTCTCGAATGTAGTCGATAAGCTCGCGGATGCGATACCTGTCACGGGACGTCTCACGATATCGGATGATTTCACGATCACCGCCTGCTGCGAGAGACTGCGCGAATACATCAGGATGGGCAGGATCGTACCGTTCGAGGACGATGACGAATCCAACCTATATATTTCAAACACGAACAGGACATCACTCCTGAAGGAGTGCCCGTTCTGCGGCGAATGTGTGCAACACCTGCACTGAGGATTTTAAGAAGATTTATCCTGTGGGGTTATCCCCACAGGCATTCGTACTCACGGAAGGAGTCTCTGCATATCCCTGGGGAACAGGATGCCTTCCCTCACGTTGGGCAGATCGAGCATCTTCGTGATCAGTCTGTCGATACCGATACCCCAACCGCCGTGCGGAGGCATACCGTACTTGAATGCATCCGTGTAGAATGTGAAGTCGTCGGGGTTGAGACCGAGCTTCTCGATCCTTGCGACGAGCCTGTCGAACCTGTGCTCTCTCTGTCCTCCGGATGATATTTCCTGACCTTTGTAGTCGAGATCGAAGGAGTATGAGTACGGGGTACCGTCCTTCTCCATGATGTAGAACGGTTTGGCCGCTTCGGGATATTCCGCGATGAAGTAGAGATCCTTACCCTTCTCTCCCATGTACTCTCCGATGATCTTCTCTCCCTCGGTACCGAGGTCGTCCCCGTCCTTGAGTCCGAGACCTGCCTCGTTGACGATCTTGAGACACTCTTCGTAAGTGAGTATCGGGTAGGGTGTGGGCTGGATGTTGATCTCCTTACCGAGGATCGCCAACTGTTTCGCACCCCTCTCCTTGAGTCCTTTGAGGACATAATCGATGACCTTCTCGATCATGCGCATGACATCCTCCTGGTTGTCGATCCAAGTGAACTCACCGTCGAACGAGATGAATTCGGTGACGTGACGGTTAGTGTTGGATTTCTCCGCACGGAATGCGGGACCGAGCTCGAACACCCTGTCCAATCCCGTGGACATGAGCATCTGCTTGTAGAGCTGGGGGGACTGTGCGAGGTATGCCTTCTTGTCGAAATAATCGATCTGGAAGAGCGTTGCTCCGCCCTCTGCACCGGAACCGACGATCTTGGGTGTGTACACCTGAACGAAATCGTTATCCTCCATGGCCTCGACGATCAATCTGACCATCAGTGATTTCAGCTCGAATATCGCCCTAATCTCGGGTTTCCTGAGGTCCATGAACCTGTTGTTGAGACGTGTGTCCATCTCAACGTTCACTTTATCGATGACGCCCATCGGAAGCGGTGTCGCAGCTTCGGAATATACCACTACGGCGGAAGGGATGATCTCCAATCCGAGTTCCGTCTGATTGCTCTCCTTGACCTCACCCGTCACAGCTACAACCGATTCCCTCGAGAGGGTGGTGAGCGTCTTGAACAGTTCGGGCTCGATCTTCTTCTTCGGGAGTGTGAGTTGGATCACTCCGTACCTGTCCCTGAGGGCCACGAAGGATATGCCTCCGAGGTTCCTGGTGTCCTGAATCCAACCTCTGACCGTGACCTCTCCGTCACCGACCTTCACTGTACTTGAGTCCCTTATGAGAGCTGCCATGTTATCTGTACGCGCGATTGATGGACGGTGTATTAATAATATCGCAGAATCAGTCCTTTCGGATATCATCTGACACTCAGTATCGTGAGTGTGTTCCCTTCAACGGTGAATCTCACGTTGTATCCGGCGAAGGACATGCCGTATTCCCTCCCATCGTCCTGATATGACGGTCTGGGGTCCTGTTGGAGACATCCTATCAATCCTTTCCTCTGTTCTTCGGTGAACATCGAGAGCATGGATTCATCGTACACCACATCGAGCGAATGGTCGAACACATCATCCGAGAACCCGGATACGGCATCCGTGTGACAGTCGGTGAACCTCAGATACGGTTTGATATCGAATATGGGCGTACCGTCCATTAGGTCGGCACCCTCCACTACGAGTATATCGCCGTATCTATCGTCATGTTCCACCGCTACCAATCTCACGGAGGACAATCCCAAGGGGTTGGGTCTGAACGGTGATCTCGATGCGAAGACACCCACTCTTTTATTCCCTCCCAGTCTCGGAGGGCGTACGGTGGGTGACCATCCATCTCTGTGATTCTCCGAGAAATCGAATATCAGCCACAGGTGGGAGTAACCTTCGATACCCCTCAGGGACTCGGGATCCCTGTACTTCTCTTCGAAGACTATCTTCCCTCTGTTCGCAACGAGATTGCTCTGACGGGGTATACCGAACTTCTCGTCATAATCTGTGCTGATGCGGGCGATGGGCTCTATCTCCATCGTATCACTCTACATCCATCGCGAACAGTTCATCCGTCGTCATGACAACGATGGAGTCATCGGGCATGAGATTGACGGATTCCAATCTCTTGGAATGTATGTCCCCGTCCCAGATGAAACGATTGGATTCGGAAGCTTTGCGTGTGAGCTTTCCGCCATGATGGGTCACGAACTCGGCGATACGGAATCCTATCTCGATCCTCTGTCCTTCGAAGGACTCCGCCATGGAGAACGTCACGCCTTCCAATCCCTTGCCTTTGACCGGCATCTTTCCGTCGTAATATCTCTGAAGACGCTCCTGCTTGAATCTCAGCATGGTGGAGTGATATACAACTTCGGAATCGACCAACGCACCTTTACCGCATAATTCCAACAATTGTTCTGGCGATAGATTCTCCTCCTTGCAAAGATATTGCATTATGCGGATGCACGTCTTGGCATCCACATTCGCTTCCTTCCCGTCATAGGGTATGCGGAATAATTTGGCGATGCTCGACAGACCGTAAGACGGGATATCGGCATAGTTCCTCACCATCGAGCGTATATCGAACACCTTGCACGGTATCGGACCGAGGTTGTTCCTACGATCCATGCAGCATAGGTATCTGAACGTGATCTCCGGGGAGTATGATATGTAGATCGCATCCTCCTTCTGCAATGCGCTCTCGATCTGCGATCTCACGACCTTGTATCTCGGAGCGTTCTTGAACTTGGAGAAATCGGTACGGCAGAACTTCTTCGATCTGCCCGTGGGTTTGGATGCGTTGATGAATATCTGTTTGGACACCTCGATGTTGAATGACTCATCCGCTACGGCATAACCGAACATGCACATCTCGCAATATGATCCGATGTCGCGCGAACATTCGGAATCGAAGGCAACGATCTTCATCTGGCAGCCTATCTGAAACATCCGTTAAATAGACTTTCATTAAATAGCCGTCAGCCCTACTCGATGGCATGGTCAGTTGCAGGATAACGGCGGTCAGGAGGACCGAGTATCGCGATCTCATGGAATTGTACGAGAATCCGATCGACGATGCATGCGACATCAGGATAGGGGATGTGTGGGTGACCGACGGTCACAACAGACCCGAAGGATTCTGCAAGAGTGCGTGGGATACGATATATCCGTTCGTCAAGGTACTATCCGAAGGAGGAGGGAACTTCTACGACGGATGGATGAAGAACGAACATTCGGCGATGATCTCATGCAACGACGGATTCAGACCAGTGTCGTTCTATGTGGAAGTTATAGAAGAATGAACCGGAAGGGATTGTGCCCCCCCCCCGGTATTGTGGTTTCAAGCGATCTTGGTACCTGCGGAGGGCCCTGCACCCTCGTCCCAGACCTCTTTGACGTCGAACGTCCAGACTGCGAAGCAGGGGAGTTTGTGCTCTGCGAGTTTCTCTTTCATTCCCTCGAACAGAGGGCCGCTGTCCTCGCGTTTCGCGTTCTCAAGGACGAGTTCGAACGCTTTCGGGCCTGCAGTGATCAGGATCGTTGCCTTACCGTTGGCAGCAAGGTTCTCCTTGGTCCTCTTCATGAGGACTTCACCGACAGCGATTTTGGATTCTCCGATGATCGCGATGCTTCCGCATACGATCCCGTGGGGCTGTCCGGATGCTGAAACGGTCTCGATGATCTTGACTGCTTCTGGTGCGATGTCTACAACAGACTTTGGAATTGCTACCATTCTTTTCACCTTGGTATGAGAATCGCTAACTTGATACTTAACCTGTAAGGAACACGGATGTAACCATGTTCTCGGAACACCATCAGAATCGGTTATCTACTGCATTGTACATGTGATACCCATGGACGAGAAGGTGAGCATAATCGATCGCATGGGAGGGGAACACATGGTGCCCTCTAATGAGAGATTCTTGGATCCTCTGGACGGTTGCTGCCACATAACCGGCAGACCATGCGATTACAAGAACTGCGACAAGTGCAAGCATGCCAAGAGGAGCGACAACTCGATCGACAGGATCATGAGATTCTGTCAGTGATCCAACATATCCGTGACGATATCGATCACGTCGACGCAATATTTCGGGCAGTTCCCGTAGATTCCTGACGATCTGGTCATCATCAGTTCCTCGAGGGTGTGTATCCTTTGGCCCAGAAGATCGGGACAGTCCACTGCACCGTTCCTTTTCTTGAATTCGCTGACGAGTTCATCCCTCTTCTTGAACAATGCATCCTTCTTCGCCAGGTCGCCGGGTGTGTCATTCCCGAATGCGAATCCCAAGGCCATCATGCCGCCGGATAACGCACCGCACACTCCGTCCTGTGCCATACCTATGCCGAAGCATCCCGCTATGCGGTACGCATCCTCCTTCCTCATCCCGAACCTCTCGGCGAATTCTCCGAATACGATCTGCGAACAGTCGAAGCCCATATCGAATAATCTGTCCACATCCTTCTCATTCAGCATCCGGTATCACCTTCTCCTTCTTCCCTTCTTCCAACCAACGTGTCATCGTCGATTTGGCGTTATCGTAATTCATGTCGGTGAGTTCGTTGGTCGCCCAACCGTCCTCCAATTCCGTACATTCGAGATGATACTTGTCGGTGAATCTCTTGATGTTGTCGTCGAAATGTTCCTGGTCACCGTTACCGGTCTGTACGCGCATGACGGTAGTGTACCCTGCCATATCGATGATCATCCTCATCAGCTCGTCATTCTTCACATCCATCCCGTTGAAGAGCTCCATGGACATGAGGAAACCCTCGAAGTTGCTTGCCATGGCGGGTGTGAAGTAGAATCTCCCTGGATATTTGCGTAAGAGTTTGAGGTATCTGTCGGTACCTCCTATGGGTACGCATATGCAATCATCGCATATCGTACCGTCCCTGTTCCTGAATATGCAGACGGGTGTGGGGATCATATCGTATGCCCAATCGCAGATGGTATCCAATCCCCTTCCGCATCTTCCGTAGTACAGGAATATGGTGTCCACGGATCTGTGGATCTTGACGATCTGATTCATCACCTCCATCTTGAGCATGTCGATATCCTCATGGAGGCCCATGAACATGGTCCAGATGATCACCGTGTAACCATCGTGATCGTATTCACCCTTGAATACTGTGGATTCGTCGATCATCGTGAACTCCACATGATGCTGTCTGAGCTTGGGGATGATGGTGGTGTTGTACGCACCTCTGACAAGATAGATGCGATCTACCTCGGGATCGTTCTCGAGATTGTGTATGGCCTCATCCTCAAGCATCGGACATACTATCATCCCGAGTCTACCTTTGGTCATGGATCATGAATCGCTTCCAACGATTATTAACCGTGCAGTACCATCGATGGTACTGGGTGCCTGTTTTATATCCTCATCCTCCGGTTATGTGGATATGGATAGAGAAGGTATCTGTGAGGTGATCGATGCGTATCTCGCATCATTCGGTAACAGTTGGAACCTCCAGATACTGTACGAACTCTATAACGGACCGAAGAGGTTCAACGAGCTGAAGAGATCCTTATCGCCGATAACACAGACCGTACTTTCGAGACATCTCAAATCGTTGGAGGATTCGAGGCTGATAGTTCATACGAATGTGGATGATGTCTCATATTACGCGATATCGAAGGAAGGCTATCTTGTGGTACCTTCGATGATCTCCACGTATCAGTGGTTGGCGGATCACCATCCGGATCTGAAGGGTAAGTGAGAGGATATCGGGGCGATCCTGGGGAATCCCGACCATTTCATATTATCACGTACAATTCGGTAACGGATACGTCATCTGCTCGATCCGAAGTCTTCACCTCTCATCACCCACCGACCGAACTCTTTTTGCATGATTCACCATTCACAAGGTACGATATGAGATACGACAACGTCGTCCGCGGCAGATTCATCAGCCGTCCCAACAGATTCATCGCCATATGCGAAGTCGATGGCAGAGTGGAAAGATGTCACGTCAAGAACACCGGACGTTGCAAGGAATTGCTGGTGGAAGGTTCTCGTGTCATCCTTCAGAGATCCGACGATCCGGGTCGTAAGACCAAGTATGATGTCATCGCCGTATACAAGGGCGATCTGCTGATCAACATGGACAGTCAGATACCGAACGCCGTCGTTGAGGAATCGTTACCCTCATTAGGTATCATCGAGGACCTCCATCTCATCAGGAGGGAGGTCACCCATGGGGATTCGCGTTTCGACGTATACGCCGAAGGTAAGAGGAGATGCTTCATCGAGGTCAAAGGAGTGACCTTGGAGGATGACGGAGTCGTCATGTTCCCCGATGCACCCACCGAGAGAGGACTGAAGCATGTCGAAGGTCTGATCGAGTGTGTGAAGGAAGGGTATGATGCCTACATCATATTCGTAATACAGATGAAGGGCGCGAGATACTTCACACCCAATTACGACACGCATCCGGAGTTCGGATACGCCTTGAAGAAGGCATACGAGGACGGCGTGAACGTCCTCGCATACGATTGTAAGGTGACGGAATCATCCATAACATTGGATGAGCCGGTCGAGATCAGATTTGATCCTTCTCGTACGAGACGATCCTTCTGATGATGTCCTGCGTATCCTCTGCCTTCATCCTCGAGTTGATCATGTAAAGATTGCATCTCGACAGGTATTCCCTGAAGAACTGCGTCCTAAGGGATATCTTCCTCTCGTCCCTTATCATCTGATGGGGATTGCAGAAGTCATTCTTCAACAGATAATCCATCGCCTCGTCCAAGGTAAGCTTCTTACCGATGGTCTCATCTTCCGGGTCCCTCTTCAGGAAGATAACGCACCTCATGAACGTACTGTCGGTGACCGAGTCGTTGCCGACGGCCCATCTGACGTTGGCTATCCCGCGTCCCTTGTTATCGAACTTCGTCGTGCTCACGAGTTGTTTGTATTCATCCCAAACATCTCCGATGTCCGCATCGATGTAACAGTTCTTCTCGGAACCCGTAACCTTCGGCCTTCCCTTTGTCAATCTGACGAAGTACCAATCATCCGTGATCAGGTGGGCGTTATCCATCCTCAGCAGTCCCCATGACTGCGTGGTCTTCCCCGTCTTGGATGGTGCGATCAACGTCACGCCTGCACCGTCGATGTCCAATGCCGCACCGTGGACCGAATAGATCTTGTGCGAATCCTCCAGGATATCCGATGCCATAGCCAATGCTATGCTCTTGATCCAACCGTAATAATCGAAATTGTACAGGAATGCGGTGGACGTCATCCTGTTATAGAGTACCCTGAGCTCACCGCCGTCATCGTTGAGACAGAAGATCCTTGCATGGCTACGTATCTCGTCATTCATCGGACGGAAGTTATCCCTCCACATGTCGATGATGTCCTTGTTCTCGGAGTATATCTTCACGCATATACCGGAGATGTCGGCCTTGGCCGTGTTGTACCTCAGGTCCTTGCAGGACCTGTAGATCTCTCCGGCCTCCTCTACGTCTATAGGTGTGACCTTGTAGCCCATAGGAACTATATTGTTCGGGCAGGTTAATTAATTTAACGCTGTTTACTTATGTAGTGCTATCTATGACGACCATGTTCGAGAACATGTTCTCGAGACCCCATTCCGCTATGTTCCTCATCACGGGCATGAGACTCTCTCCTCTCTTCGTCAATGAATATTCAACCTTCAATGACGATTCGGTATCGACGTTCCTTTCGATGATACCGTCGCTCTCGAGTTCTCTGAGCTGTTTGGTGAGTATCCTTGCGGATATCCCGTCTATTCCCTTTAACAGTTGATTGAAGCGCATGGATCCGTTCTTCGCGAGGAGGCACAGGATCACAGGCTTCCATCTTCCCTCGAAGACCGACATAGCGGCATCGATTGCACAGTCATATCTTGGCTTGTCCATAGTTACAGATAAATACATAGATATAAAAATGTAACTTGATAACCTAATGTAATTTATACTAACATTCACATCGAGTATCCAGGTGTGTCACATGGCATCAACAGTAGTAATCCTCGGTTCACCGAGGAAAGGGAACTCAGAGGCCATCGCCGAGGCTATCGCGAACGAGGCCAAAGCGAAGGGGAACGAGATCAAGACATTCAAGATGAACCAGCTTAACGTCAAGGGCTGCCAGGGATGTTTCGGATGTAAGAAGGCAGGCAAGTGTGTCGTTAAGGACGATATGCTCGAAGTGCTCGACGCGGTAAGGGAAGCGGATTCGCTCGTCCTCGCCACAGCGGATTACTTCGGACAGCCCACGGCACAGTATAGGATGTTCGAGGACAGATGCTTCAGCTTCCTCGGCGGCGATTTCGTTCCTAACATCGCAGCCGGAAAGAAGGTAGCGGTCGTCGTGACCTGCGGATCCGGACTCGATGGTGCCAAAGCGATGGCATCGGCGATCGAAGGCGTTTGGACCAACTTCTTCAAGGGAGAGGTCGTCGGAAAGATCGTTCGTGGCGGACTGATGGGACCGAATGAGGCATCCGAGAACGCCGAGATCATGGAAGAGGCCAAGGCCTTGGGAAAGAAACTCTAAATGAGAAAATTGGGGGCGTATGCCCCCATTCATTTTAATCAAGGTTGATCGAAAAAGATCATTCCTTCATTCCAGCACCGCCACCGATAAGGATACCGGCGGATAGGATAGCTGCACCGATCATGCATGTCATAGCGTCGACCGTACCGGATCCGAAGATCAGTTCACCTGCCCATTTCACAATGAATGCGATAATGAGGAACAGAATCAGACCGACGATGACCATGATCACAAGGGAGATGAGCAGTTTGATTATGCCCACCACAAAATCACTTGCTGACAGTTTTTCACCTCGATATACTGATTGTGACTATGTATTTAAAAAGTTAACTATCAAAACGTGGAAAATATCGCAATATCTTCGATGATTATCGTGACTGTCGGCAGATATTTACCATATGTAATCAATTACGGGTCATGTCGAAGATAGTGATCTACACCTCCAAATTGGGAGGTACCAGGAAGGTTGCCGAATACATCGCATCTAAGATCGGTGCAGAGGCTGTGCAGTTGAACGATGACATCGATCTCTCGAAATATGACAAGATCATCCTCGGTTCCGGCGTCTACGCAGGAAAGACATCGAAGGCCATGACAGCATTCATCGATGCTCATAAGGAACAGTTGAAGGATGCAAGCCTCTTCGTATGCTGCATGTTCGACGGCGACAAGGGCGCGAAGCAGTTGGAGAAGATCTCCGAAGCCACAGGTATCGCCGATGCCATATTCTTCACCAAGACCAAGGCACAGATGGAGAAGGAAGATTCGAAACTCAACGAATACATCAAGACCCTGTGATGGATATGGAAAGCTATCTGATCGCCGTCCTGATCATATATGTGGTATTGAACGTGGTATCGTTCATGCTGTATAACATCGACAAGTTCAAGGCGAAGCACAACAAGTGGAGGATCACCGAGAACACGTTGATCATATCCGGACTGATCGCACCGTTCGGTGCGGTCATCGGGATGCACGTGGCGCATCACAAGACACAGAAGATCAAGTTCAAGCTGAACTACCTCTTTCTGATACTACATGTGATCCTGATCGCATATCTCGTGTTGAAGTGAACATCAATCCCAGCCGTGTATCTTCCTCACATCGGTCTCCATTCCCGGAGTACCGAGGAGGACGACACGGCTGTCCGCCTTCTCTTTTATTATCTCCATGCCGACCTTGGAACCGAGCTCTGCGGAGAATCCCTTTATCTCTTCGAATGATGGCATATTGTCCATGGACAATCTCATCCTCGAGCCTCCGACGAACACGTATCCTTTGGGTTCGATCATATCCGGATTTGCGATGGAATCCAATCTTGCATAGTCATCCACCCAACCGAAGTTGAGGTCCTTGACGAGCGTATGCCTTATCACCGTTCTCGTGTCCAACGACGGGAGGAGCTCCAAGGTCTTCATGATCTTCTCCCAACCGTCCTTTATCTTGGGTCTGCAGACCTTCCTGTATATGTCCTCGTTCGGTGCTGCGACAGTGACGTACAACTGCATCGGAAGCTCGTCCAACTCCGCCAATCTCTCGGGATACGTACCGTTGGTGACGAGGAACGTGGTCATCCTGCGCTTGTGGCATTCATTGAGGAAATCCGAGAGGTAAGGGTATGTGATGGGTTCACCGGCAAGCGATATCGCCACCTGGTTCGGTTCGTTTGCCTCCCTGAACATCTGTTTCGACACCCTGGAATCGCCGTTGAATCCCGATATGAGCAATCTCTGCTGTGCGATCAGATTATCGAGCATATCCTTGGGTTCTGCCCAATCCTTCACTTCGAAGTCCTTCTCCTGCACCCTCCAGCAGAATTGGCACATATGCGAACACTCGTTGATGGCAGGGGTCATCTGAAGGCATCTGTGGCTGTCGATGCCGTAAAAGTCATGCTTGTAGCACGATCTCTGTCTTATCATCGATTCCTTCATCCAATGGCAGAGTTTCACTGCGGCATGATCCTTGTACAGTCTGTATTGTTGCTTGATCAGTAGATTGCGGTAACTCTCGTCCATGTGATCCCTCAGAAATCGAATAGGCTCTTCTGTCCTTTCTTAGGTTGCGGTTTGCTCTCGACCGGCTCTTCCTTCGTCTCTTCCTTTATCTCTTCGACGATCTTCGGATGTACCTTGATCTCCTTCTTGACCGTCGCCTGTTCCAATGCCTCCTTCACTTCCTTGGAATCGACCTTGGAGTTCAGGAGGAATGCGAGGTCCTCCGCATCGAGGTCCGCTTCCCTGACGAGTGTCACCCTCAGTTCGGGATCCCTCTCGAGCATCAGTTTCAACGGAGGGAGGACATCCATCGACACCCTCCTCGTCGACGTGTGAAGATAATCGGCGAGTTTCTGACATACGGTCGCTTTGGTCTGACGTACGCCCTTCGATCTTGAAAGTTTGGTGAGATATGCGGGATTCTTGAACCATTCCGTGCTCTTCTTGTTGGTCATCCTCGCTACGCATACGCCCGATGTCATCATGTCCGATGCGTACGACCACATGCCGTAGTATTGGCGCCTGTTCACCCTTCCGAGGAAGACGTCGGCCTTGGACAGTTTACCGTATCCTCTGTACATGTCGCCCTTGTCCACATACTGACGGGGGAGGTTCTCGTCCACCCATAGCATCACCATGCCCGGGTCCTCGTCGATGTCACGGACCATCTCCCTGGATTTCTTGGCATCGGAATTCCAGAAGATCGTCTTCATGAGGTCGTACATGTTCTTCTTCACGATACGTCCGGATAATTCCTTCGTATCCTGCACCGTGACCTTATCCTTCCCGAGTGCCAGGGATTCCAAGTCTCTGACGGCCGCACGTATATCGCCGTTGGAGTTCTTCGCTATGCTCTCCAACGCCTCGTCGGTTATGTCCACTTTCTCGGATACGCATATCCTCCTGAGTGCCTTCACTATCGTGCTCGTGGGAGGGGTCTTGAATGTCAATTGTAAGGTGTCCGTCTTTATGGCGGAGGATTTCCTGCTGAGGCCGTAGAAGTCGTTGACTATCAGTATGACGGGTTGTTTCGTTTGTTTGATCAGTTCCGCTATGACAGGTACGGCACCGCGGTCCGCGTTGCCGAAGAGACTGTCCGCCTCGTCCAAGATGATCAATTTCCTTCCGCCATCTTTCGTGTTGAGGTATTCTCCGGAATCGGAGAACGTGTTGGAATACGCACCCCTGAGAGCTACCGATCTTATCGCATCGCCCGTACGCTGATCGGATGCGTTCATCTCGATGAGTCCCCATCCGTATTCGTTCGCCAATGCCTCGGCACAGGTGGTCTTACCCACACCCGGGGTACCGATGAGCACCACAGCCCTCTTCTTCGGGATGCCCTTATCCCATGATTCTGCCCATGCCCTCAGATCGCTGACGGGGCCGGGATTGCCGAGGACATCCTTCAACGACCTCGGTCTGTACTTCTCCGTCCAATCCTGCGACATATCACTCACTCCAGACCGTTCAGTTTGCGTTCCAACGCAGCGATCTCGTTGTCCGCCTCCCAGTTCGCGCTGAGATTGAACATGGGGATGGATTTCTTATGCATCTTGGCCTCATCCAATCTCCTCTTGAGTTCGGCGTACTCGTCCTCCCTGCCCTTCCACATCTCCTCTATCGCTTTGGACTGCATCCTGGAGAATTCGGATGATAATTGATCCTCGAGTTTCGTATACTTCTCCAACGTCTCGGATAGGATGTCCTTCACACCGTAGTCCTCGTACTCCGTGACGAAACCCTCGAACTGTCTCCATACGCGGTCCATTAGGTTGCTGCACGTCTCACAGACGCGGATCCTTCTGTCGAAATCCATGGAATCCAATGAGATGTAGATGTCGGACATGATCTCGTTGAATACCAGGAGATTGTCCATGATCCTCTCGACCTCGAAATCGAACCCCTCTATGTCGAAATCATCCCTGGTCGGTATCTTCAACGCAGTACATGCATCGGCCCTGTCGTATGCCATGACAAGTGCCTCATCAGCCTCCTTCTCCTTGTCGTATATCCTGACGGAGTTCCTGGTGTCGCGTTCTATGTTGGAACCGCATTTGTTACAATAACCGAAGACCTTCCCATCCTGGAAGGAACATAGGTTCCCGCATTTCGGGCACTTGACCGACACCTGAGACATGGTCCACCCTATGACGACATGGCTTATTAACCTCTGTCCTCGGTATCGTCAGTGGTACTGCCATTTTAATACGTGGGATTTCATTCAGTGATGCATGAGGATTACGCTTGTGCAGTCTAGGGGGCTCATGAATGATCCCACCGTCAATTTCTTCAAGGCCAGAATGAGGATAAACAATGTAGAATCCGACATATTCGTCCTGCCGGAGATGTTCTGTTCCGGTTATACCGGGAAGAAGGAGGAGATGACGCTCGGTGCATTGGACGCGAAGATCGTCTCCAAACTATCCGAGTTATCCGTGAACAGAGGGTGTGCGATAATCGTCGGATGCCCGAGGGAGATAGACGGTAAGGTCTACGACTGTGCGTTGCACATAAGCGGGAAGGACATAAACGTGTACAGGAAGATGATTCTCAGTAATGACGGGGCATTCGACGAGAACGGATGTTTCGCTACAGGCAATCAGCCCATGATAATAGACCATATGGGGACGAAGATCGGTGTATCCGTCGGATACGATCTCCTCTCGCCCGAACTGTACAAGTATTATGCGGAGAACGACGTCGATCTTTTGATCTGCATTTCGGCATTCACGGAATCGCAGATGAACAGGTTCGACAGCATCGTCAGATCGAGGGCCGCGGAGAATTCCTTGCCGGTGATCATTTGCAATATGGTCGGACCGGACTGCGGTGTGAACCTCATCGGCAGGAGCAAATACATCGGACCGGACGGGAACATCATCGAAGGATGCACCGAGAGCAGTGACGTCAGGGTCTTGGATGTGGATGTCGAATCCCTGAAAGAAGCGAAGAAGAACAGGATGATCCTCCCCGATCTCGTGTTCGGAGAATGCATCAGGGTGAGCAGCGAATCCGGAAATGGGGAGAACAAGAAGGTCTGTCCGTACACGGGTGCCATCTTAGAATAATCTATATATCGTCCCTCCGAGTGGACACGCTCGGAGGGAAATATTGATAGACAATCTATTCGAGATGTTGATGCTGCTATGCTTCGCAACGGCATGGCCTTTCTCTATCATAAAACAGCTAAGGACGAAGAGGACCGAGGGTAAGAGCATCCTGTTCTCCTACATAGTGCTGTCCGGATACGTGTTCGGTTTCGTCAATAAGATAGTCATGGACGATATCAACTATGTGATATTCTTCTATGCTTTGGATTTCTTCCTGGTGTTGTTCGATATTATTCTGTATTACAGATATCGCCCTAAGAAGGATGGATGTGTGATCGCGGGCGGGGTGTGACCCCACCCATGATCAGAACAGTTTGAAGATCAGGTCGGAGTATCTGACGGCATCATCCAAGGGCAATCCTGCCATGATGGATGCCTGCGCATACATGATCTTGACGAGATCCTTCGCCTTCTCCTTGTCATTCTTGAAGGCCTCATCTAACGCCTTGAATGCGGGGTGCGATGCGTTGAGTTCGAGGACACGCTGTGCCTTCATCTTCTCGTCATCGTTGCCGGGCATCTCCGCGAAGTATTTCTCCATCTCCAATGTGATGTGGCCCTCGCTTGAGAGAAGGACGGCGTGGTTTTTCAGTTTGTGAGATATCCTGACGGATGTGACCTTGCCGTCGAGGGTTTCCTTGGCGAAGTCGAGGAGTTCTTTGTACTCCTCTTCCTTCTTCTCGGCATCCTTCTTCTCGTCCTCGGTCTCGAGTCCGAGATCATCCGATGTGACGTTGCACATCTTCTTCTCCCTGTACTCGGCGAGGGTCTTCATGACGAACTCGTCCACATCCTCGGTCAGTACGAGGATATCATATCCCTTGTCACGTACCTGTTCCGTCTGAGGCATGTTCTTCGCCTGCTGTACGGATTCTCCGGTGACGTAGTAGATATTGTTCTGTCCTTCAGGCATCGCATCGACGTACTGATCCAAGGAGATCACATCATCCTTCTCGGACGATGTGAACATCAACAGATCCTGAAGGAACTCCCTGTTCCTTCCGTAATCCTCCACGACACCGTATTTCAGCTGACGTCCGAAGCTCTTGTAGAACTCCTTGTACGTCTCGGGTTCATCCTTCATTATGCGGAGCAATTCGGCCTTGACCTTCTTCTTGAGGTTCTCCCCGATCGCTTTGAGCTGGGAATCGTGTTGCAGCACCTCCCTCGAGATGTTCAGCGAGAAATCCTGCGAATCTACGACACCCTTCACGAAACGGAAGCAGAACGGGAGGAGATCGGCACATTTGTCCATGATCAGTACGCCGTTCGAATACAACTGCAATCCGGGTTCGTAATCCCTCGAGTAGAAGTCGTACGGTGCCCTCTTGGGGATGAACAGCATCGCCTTGTACGATACCAATCCCTCGGCATTCACACGTATCACCGATATGGGATCCTCATAGTCATGGAATTTGGTCTTGTAGAACTCCTTGCACTTCTCGTCGGTGGCCGATTTCTTGCTCTTCTGCCAGATGGGGACCATGCTGTTGACTACCTTATCGACATCCTTGGTGACGTATTCCCTCTTCGGATTGCCTTTCTCATCCTTCTCTCCGGTCTCCTTCCATTCGCCCTCTTCCACCATCATGTGGATAGGCCAACGTACGTAATCGGAGTATGTGGTGACGAGGTCCTGTATCCTGTAGGGTTCGAGGAATTCGCAATAATCCTCATCCTTGGTGTCGGGTTTGATGTGCATGATCACATCCGTACCGTAACCGTCCTTCTCGCATTCGGTTATGGAATAACCGTCCGCACCGGAACTCTCCCACCTGTATGCGACATCGCTGCCGGCAGCCTTGGAGACGACCGTCACCTTATCGGAGACCATGAATGCACTGTAGAATCCGACACCGAACTGACCGATGATCGAATCGGCACCCTTCTTGTCGCCGTTCTCGTTCTTGAAATCCAAGGAACCGCTGTGGGCGATGACACCGAGATTCTTCTCCATCTCCTCTTGTGTCATACCGATACCGTTATCCTTGACCGTGATCGTTCTGTTGTCCTTATCGATTGCTATGTCTATCCTGAAATCCTTCTTGGAGAGGCCGAGGGATTCGTCGGTCATGGCCTTGAAGTTCATCTTGTCGATCGCATCGGATGCGTTCGAGATGATCTCACGGAGGAAAATCTCCTTGTGAGTGTAGATGGAATTCACCATCAGATCCAAAATACGCTTAGATTCCGTTTTGAATTGTTTCTTTGCCATATGGAATCACTCCTTTAGTCTGATGATACGATGAGTGTTAAAACTTCTATATAATCATGACTATCAAAATTCGACGTATATTTGTTCTCTATTTTACAAAATAATTTTTATGTGTAATAAATACGACAAAATGAGTATTGGACTTAGCCATGCTACGGACATATGTCTAGAATGAAACGAAATGTATGGTATTTTGTCCGAAAAAACAACATTTATTAAATATGGTGTTATTTGAAAATCATCGAAAGGACGGAAACATCCCGATAACGACAGGACATCCGCCCTCCGATCCGGTCATAAGGCCGGATTGTGAAGTGATAAAATGAGCTGGTTGACAGACATACAGGAGACGATCGCTGACGCCCTAGAGCCGGTGGATACGTTCGTCAACAACTACCTCGATGTCTATGTGTGGTACATCGGTTTCGTCTTCATCATCGCAGGTGCACTCCTATTCCTATGGAAGTTCAAGGGGATACAGTTCACCACGATCAAGGATCAGGTGAAGTACATCAACCCCATGTCCAACATCGAGAAGGGCAAGAGGGACAAGAATAGTATGATCTCCTCGTTCCAGGCATTCTGTGTCGGAATGGGTGCACGTGTCGGTGTAGGAAACATCACCGGAGTCACATCCGCCATCATCATGGGTGGTGCCGGTGCCATCTTCTGGATGTGGATCTTCGCACTCCTGGGTGCGGCGACATCATTCGTCGAGTGTACGTTGGGACAGATCTTCAAGGAGAAGAAATCCGACGGTAACTTCCACGGAGGTCCCGCATATTATATCATGAAGGGACTGAAGAACCGTAAGTTCGCATTGTTCATCGCATTCTGGATCATCATCACATACGGTGTGGGATTCATCGCTAACCAGGCCGCCAACTCTGCATCCGCATTCACGAGGATGGATGCACTGGCGAGCATCGATGGTATCACCGTCATTCTAGCTGTCATATTCGCACTGATGACCGCATACCTCATCTTCGGAGGAGTGAAGAAGATCGCCATGGCATCGGAGATCCTCGTCCCCGTGATGGTATTGGTCTGGTTGGTGATAGGTATCATAGCCATCATCATCGGCTGGAAACAGCTCGGTTGGGCTGTGACGCAGATCTTCGAGAATGCATTCAACTTCAAGCAGATCTTCGCAGGATTCGCCGGAAGCTGTATCATGTGGGGTCTCAAGAGAGGAGTGTTCTCCAACGAGGCCGGTATCGGTTCGATCCCCAACGTCGCATCTTCCGCTCACGTACCGCACCCGATCAGACAGGGTCTGATCCAATCGATCGGTGTGTATGTCGATACACTGATAGTATGTTCGATCACCGCTTTCATGGTGCTCTGCTGTCTTCCCACCGAGCTCACCGTCAAAGGTATCAGCATCGACGGAGGATGGGATACCATCTGGGGTAACGGCGACAGGAAGAGCGGATGGGCCATGGATACAGTCCAGGCGGCCATGACCAACGCATTCGGCGGAGATTGGATCCTTTGGGTGCTTGCGGTCTTCATGTTCGTCTTCGCATTCAGCAGTCTCATCGCATACTATTCGATGTCCGAGGCCAACCTGAGGTTCATCAAGGACGATCAGAGATTGGTGCAGGTCCTGCGTATAGGTATCGTGTTGGTCGTGTTCTTCTCGTGCATCATCCCGATCGATCTGGTCTGGGACCTGTGCGATGTGTTCATGGCGATCATGGGTATCTGTAACATCACGGCCCTGTTCTTCCTCTACAAGTACGTCAAGGTCGCTTGGGACGATTGGAAGAAGCAGAAGGCCCAGGGCATCGAGGAACCTGTGTTCGATATCAACAATTTGGATCAACAGGGCCTCGATTTCAGTAACGTCACCGAATGGGGCGTCAAACAATGATGGTGAGGGGGATATCCCCTCCCTTTTCTTATTTTCATTATTCAGCGGTCGCCGATACGTGCGTCGCCCATCTCGGATACGATGGAATCTAACATCCTGACGAGTGATTCGCGACTGTCCGTCATCGTCGCCAATCTCAGACGGTGTTCGCGGCACTTGTGACAACCGGCGATGAACTTCGGGGCGTAACATCTCATCTTCCTGACGAGAGTGTCCTCATCCATGTTCTCCGATAGTCTTTCCATAAGCGAGATGCACCATTCGGCCTGTTGTCTCACGGTAGGATTGGGAAGTCTCTCGCCTGTTCTGAAGTATCTGTCGATTTGCGTTATAAGGAACGGATTGCCGACACCGCCGCGTGCGACCATGACAGCCTCTGCACCGGAGATTTCCATCGCGGAGATGGCATCATCGAGAGAATAGATGTTACCGGAGATCACGAGCGGAACGGACATCTTATTGCATAATCCTTCGACGAACTCATAATGCGGTTCGCCGGCGTATCCATCCTTCTTCGTGCGTACGTGCAATGAGATCATATCGACATCGGCGGATTGGAGCTCGTCGATGACCTCCATGAAATTCATCTCCTTCAGGCTCCATCCGAGACGGATCTTCGCGGTGACGGGGACATCCACCTTCGATTTCACTTTTCTTATGATATCGCCGCATCTCTTCGGATCCCTCATCAACGACGATCCAGCATCGTTACAGACGATCTTCGATACGGGGCATCCCATATTGATGTCTATCAGTGCAGTATCAGGTTTGTTCTCCACTACAATCCTTGCGGCCTCGGAGAGATCATCGGGGTCACTGCCGAAGAGTTGCACCCCTGTCAGACCATCCTCGTCGAGTTCGATGTATTCGGATGTACGTCTTCCGCCGTGGATGACGCCCATATCGGATGCCATCTCCGTGAATGACAATGATACACCGAACGGATCCATGAAGTCCCTGTATCCTTTGGATGTGAAACCTGACATCGGTGCCAATACTGCTGCTCCGTCGATGACGACATCGCCGATCTTCCAAACCACGGGTGGGGATTAGGGTTCGATTATAATTATGCGACGTAGGGTCGGTTGGCGAAATGTTGGTGCGATCCGAGCATCATCGAAGGTGAGCGATGCTGCACAAGAAGTGGTTCATTTTGTTCGATTATTGACTGAAACGCAATACTGTTGCATATTATGAGATTTTATGGAGTATTTTGCACAATTATTACACATCTATATTCACTTCATTTCATCATTATTCTATATGTATAAGAAGTAATGTATATATATTAAAGTCAAATATGGTTGAATAAGTAGTAACGCTGTTAATATATTGGTTCAATATATAGAAAAACAGCCAAAGATATAGAGGAGGAGGTAAGGACTTTGAGTAGGATCGTATCTGATCGGTCGCTGGGAAGGGACGGGTCTGTCATTGCCAAGATACGCAACCCACTCAAAGGAAATCACCTCAGAACGATGCTGATATCGATCCTCATCGTATCGATAATGATCACTGGCTCATTCGCCTTGACGCTTGTATGGTTCTGGGGAGAGACCGTGGCCGAGGGGTATGAGGGCGACAAGATAACCATCAATTATCACCCATTCAAGGATACGGCCCCTCGTGTCAATTCGACCTACAACAATACGACGATCCCCTCATCCATCACAGTGACGTATTACGGTGCTGTCGCATCCACCGAATACAACCCACAACTGTGGAGCAACGATTTATCGCAAGGCGGATCAGAGGTATTGACTCAGGTATCGGATCTGACGACTTGGTATTCTATCAAGGAATATGCCGCCAACTTAACATATGTGTTCACAGGATGGGTGGATGACAACGGAAGGTCCTACGATCCGGGAGATATCATCAAGTCCAGTGATGTCACCGGAGAGACATTCGATCTCTATGCTACATGGCGTCTGTTGAATCGTCACAGCACGAGTGTACCTTACAACTGGTCCGATGGAACGCCTTATACCAATCTGGTTGTCGGACCCACGATCACCGCCAGTTCGAGTGGTACAAGGATCAACGGTAACTATACCTTGCGTAACTGTACGATAAATGTCAGTTCGGGCTACCTTAACATCAACAAGGACACGATAATAGACAATACGACCATAACCGGAACGAAAGGCAGAGATAATCACGGTGCAGGGGATTACGGAATATTCGCCAACGGTAACAAATTGATATTGGGGTCGATGGTCAAAGGAACACAGAACGGTTCCTCGGAAGCGAGTTTCGCACAGATATTCGGCGGTTCCAAGACATCGACATTGACAAAATCTACAGAGCTCATCATACACAGTGGGACATTCAGCAATGTGGTGGCCGGCTCACAGGCCGGCACGATCAATGGAAACGCGACCCTCATCGTCAAGGATGTCAACATATTGGACACGCTGACCGCCGGTGTCAAGGATACAACTTACATCACAGGCAGCACATACATCTATGCAACGGCATTGAACATGCCCGGTGACACTTACGAAGAGAACAATCTCAACGGAGGTATCGACATCCCGAGCGGAGTATCGCTCACGGAGTCCACCATCCTGACAGGCGGTTCAAACAAAGGGACGATCGTCGGTGACACCAATGTCTACATCACAGGTACATCCAAGGTATGGGATGTCCAAGGTGCCGGAAGAGGCGGGGATTCCAAGGTCGGAGGTACGGCGAATGTCACCATCGGCGGGATGGCATTGGTCAAGCACATCATCGCAGGATCGATCACCGACGGTCTGTCAGGTAATTCCGGCATATCTTCCAACAAGGAATGTGTGAAGAACACGGACATCAGGGTCAAGGACCAATCCAAGGTCAGTTCCGTGTTCGGAGCAGGATATGACACCTTCTACAAAGCTGTCTACGCATCCATGTTGAATGGCGGTTCGATAAAGGTGACCGTCGAAGGCCAACCCATCGTCGGATACGTCTATGGCGGAGGTTACAGAGGAACGATAGGTACTCAGACCAGCCCGATTGATTCCATAACGATCGACATCAGGGGCGGAACCATCCTCAACGATGTCTTCGGTGGCGGGAGGGGCGGTCTTGATAAGGTCTGTCATAATGTGGACGGTACACGCAATTGGGGCGATTCGTATGAGGATTCCACGGGATATTCTGTCGTCTATTGCAGGGATATCTCCATATCCGTATCGGATGGGGCCATCGTGAAGGGCAACATCTACGGCGGCGGGGAATCCGTTCCATATATCACGACATACGACGGTATCACAGGTTTAAGTGGTAATTACAACGGATCTACGAACATCTGTGTCGCATCCGTCATAGCCGACAGCACGACGATCAATGTCAACGGTATCGTAGAAGGATCCGTCTTCGGTGCGGGAAAAGGTGTCGATCCGAATGAGAAGGATGAATACAACAGACACCCGAGTGCATACATATCCGCCATGGACGGCAACGGGGATATCAAAAGGATAGTTTGGCTCACGGGTTCGGGATCAGGTACGACCGTATCCTCATCCGTGAACCACAACAACTATGCCTCAGTCGATTCCAATGTAACGATCAACATGCAGGGCGGTACCGTACAGGGATCCGTCTACGGAGGGGGATCGCTCGGCAAGGTGTACGGTGCGAGTAACAATATCAGGATCGAGATGACGGACGGCATCATCCAAGGATCCGTCTACGGCGGAGGCATGGGCTCTTCTAACAATGTCAACGCAGGTCTCGTCGATATCAAAGGTATATCAATCGAACTCAAGGGCGGGAATATCCAAAGATCGGTCTACGGTGGCGGTGAGTTGGCCCAAACGTACACAACCAGTGCCATCGACATCAGGATCAGCGGTTGCGAGATAGCATCCAACGTATTCGGCGGCGGATTAGGTTCTTCGGGTAACCTGTCCACCAAATCCAACCGCAGGATCACACTGCAATCCGGAAGTGTCATGGGATCACTGTTCGGATCGAGCTCGTTGGGTGACGACGGTATCTCCGGGCAGAGATACGACTCCACCGTAACGATCTACGGCGGTTCTGTAGAGGGATCCGTCTACGGCGGCGGTTTTAAGGGTGTGATGTACGGGAACACATCCATCGCGATCTACGGCGGCAGCGTAGCATATTCCGTCTACGGAGGAGGCGATGTCGGCGATGTGGATCCGGACGATCCCGTCTTCAACAGGACGTTGGTCCACGGGAACTCCACGATACTCGTGAACGGCACAGGGACATCCCTGTCGATCGGTCGCAGCATATTCGGAAGCGGCAACTCTTGTCTTGTCAGCGGTACGAAGGATGTCACGATAATCGGTTCTACGTTATCATCCATGGATTCCATACAGAATGTGGATGTCCTTTCGATCTCCGATTCATCGATAACACTGAGCGGAAGGTCCGATGCCACGACCGCACAGGCTTCCACGAGATACAGTATCAACAACATCGGCAACATCATATTGCACGAGAATGTGGTCCTCGGATTGAGGTCACCGACGGACGAGATCGGTGGGTACACAAGCGAAGGAGGAACGGAATCCTCGCCAAGCAACAAGATCGTGCTGTACGGAGGTCTTCCGCTGAAGGTCTCGAAGAAGGATGTCAACGGTGACATAGTCTACGGAATGATATCGGGTCACACCATCCTTCAGACGGATAACACCACATACGGCGGCGCTTTCGCATACGGTTCCATCGAATCCGATGGTAACTTCGTGGTGTTGAGAGAGGGTAATTACATCGAATCATACACCCGCGATTATACCAACCCGCTATGCAGATGTTGGTACATCGCAGGCAACGTCACATACATGACGACGATGATCGCAGATGGCAGGGCGATACCTCAGAAGCAGATCGACATACCGATGCAGAATTCGGATTCGTATCTCGTCTTCACGGGATTCGATAAGGTCATCCCCGACGAGAGCAGATTCATCCTGAAGGATGATGTGGTGCAGTATCCCGACTTCTCGATAAAGGTATACGGGGATGCGGGATCCGTCATGTCGGGCGGATTGACGTTGTCCGATGCGGTATCATCGATCGGCAGCGATTATGCGAATTACATCATGTCCGTCGAGGGCAATCTTCCGTTCGCGAAGATCGAATTGAACGGAGCATCCACACTCAGATACACGGGATCGGTCGCAACCGTGACCATCCATCTCAAGGAGATGAAGAAGAACACGGATGACACATACTCCGTGGTAAACTCGATAGATGTCATAGTGAGCATCCACACCGAGGCGACGGAATTCCCGATAGCCGAAGGATATGATGTGGTCATCGGCACGAAGGACGGTAAAGGGAACACGGATTTCATAATCAACCGTTCATTCAACGGTTACACAGCGACCGTCGAGAGGATCGAGGGAGCAGGTACATTCTCGAAGGTCACGATGGAATCGTATCTGAACTCCGAAGGTACTTTGGGTTGGGCCACACCCCTGTCGGGGAAGATGACCTTATCGACACTCGGTGTCGGAAGGACCATCGGGGATCTGACGGGTTCGTTCTCCGCAACGATAAGATTCACGGCCGATTATGATAGTGCGAGCGATATCCCTGCACCTGTAGCGACATTGGCGATCAAGCTCTCCAATGGTAATGCGGCGGATGATAAGCACATACAGATAAGACTGAGCGTAAGGGAGGTGGATTCGCACACAGTCACATTCGTGAACATGGACGAGAGTCTCACCAGGGAGGTCCGCACCGTCATCTCCGTGTACGACAACGAGATAATCCCCGAATCGCAGAAACCCCACACGTGGGATCACTTCATCAACTGGTATTCGGACGTCGGACGCAACAACGTGTTCGACTTCTCGTCACCCATCAACGTCGATACCGTGGTCTATTCATCCTACAGGTACACGGTACACTTCGATGACGGATTCGGCGGAGGATGGACATCATATGTGGAGATCACCGCGAGCGGCAGTTCGATAGTCAAACCCACCAACCCGGTACGTGCATCGTACACATTCGACAAGTGGGTGGATGCGAACGGTGTAGAACGTTTCACTGAAGGCAGCGAGAACATCACATCAGACATGACATTCTATGCGGTGTGGATAGGAGAGGATGTCACGGTCAATCTCGTCGTCAGAGAGAACGGTGCCGTGATCTACACGATGGTGGGATCCATCGAGTTCGGAAAGACATATTCCACGATGAGATTCACCTCCGATGGCGTCGAATATGTAAACATAGACAATGCCACCGAGATAGTCAAAGGGGAGTATCCCGAGAAAGGGAGATTCATTCGTTGGGTGTACGACAACGGCACCACCACGGGTGTGTACTCCGATACGGTGTCTTTGAGCAATGCGACTCATACACTCTATGCGGAATTCACCAACGAGGCCATCACGGTAAGGTTCCTGGAGGACCTGCCGCAGGATTACAAGACATCCGAGACGGACACCAGTCCTGGAAGGATATATTGGTACGGCGATTGGCACGATCTGATAAGGATACAGGCCCCCACGGAGATGGTGGTCTTCAAACGTGACGAAGGTTACACATTCAAACCCGGTAACGCATCGTTCACGGGGTACACATTGGACCATTGGACCTACACTTTGGATGGGACGGTATACAGGATCAATCCGACGGAGACCGTGACGCTCACGACCGTGAGCGAGGGCAGTACGATCGATGTATATCCCCACTGGAAGCACATAGATTACGATTTCAACATAGAGAATCCTCGTGGAGGTTCGATCGTCGCTACGAAGACGACCAACGGTGCCAGTACAGTCATAGACAGCGGTTCCATACTCTGGCATGGGGACTCGGTCAGGATCGAGTATCTGGAGGGAGGAGGTTACACCTTCTCGAGATGGGGTCAGACCGGTACATCCGTGTTCGATTCCTTCACGATCAATCCCACCAACCTGATGATCACGAGCGATACGATCATCCACGTGATCCTGAGCGGAGTCTACGAGGCCACGGTGGAACTGTCGGTGAACGGCGTATTGGATGACAGCAGAACGCTTCAGCTGAGATCCGTCACGACCACGGATACCTACAAGCTTACAGCTACCGCGGACGGTAGGTATGTGAACTCATCCGTCAGATTCGGGACGTATGTCGTGCAACTGAAGAATGTGAACGGTACGTGGGATGACGTCTCGGAGTACACGATTTCCGGTCCGGATACGCTGTGCCAGATAAGTCTCTACACGATCACGATCAACAACGGGGACGGCAAGGTCAGAGGTCCCGAGTTCTCCTTATCGGGTAAGGCGATAACGATAGACGTCGACGAGGGATACGAGGCGACGATCACAGGTAAGGTGCCCGGTAGCCTGGTGATAGAGGGCACCGGACCATACACGTTCACGATGCCGTCCGCAGCTGTGGAATTGACATTCGATGTCTCGATGATCGAATACACATTGAATTTCGACTTCGACGGCGGTACATATTCCGGAACGGTGCCGGTCACCAAGACCATAACGTACTTCGGTACATACGATACGCTCGATATCGAGGGAAGACTGACCAAAGCCCAATACACATTCGGCGGATGGAGCGTATGGGTGGGCGGTGCGGATCAGCACAGGACGATACACCATGGAGATCCGATCGCCGTCCGTGCGGATCATACGCTGAAGGCGATATGGATCAAGAACGGTGATGCGACATACACCATCGAAGTCTATCAGATGGACCTCAACGGTGCATACGAATTGACCAACACCGTCCTCAGATCGGACACCATAGGCAAGACCGTCACGGTCGATCCCGAGAGGATAGACGGTTTCATCACCCCGGCAAGTGTCTCCGGTGTGATAACGGCGGACGGGAACCTCGTATTGGAGATCAGATACGACCGTGAGAAGTACCAAGTGACGTTCAGGATCCACTATCAGGACGACTTCTACGATGTGGAGACAGTTGTCAAGAACAATGTGTACTTCGGAACACCGATAAGCGATATCGGTTACACGGTGAAGGCAGGATTCCTGACTTCGGAGACACGCATCAACGATGCGCATGGAGCGATCACGGACACGATACCATCCTCCAACGATGGCAAGGTGACCATCTACGTGAAAGCGGACTATGTCAGATACAACATAGTCTACAACATCGGCGAAGGAACCATTGATCCGCCGTATGCCGTAGATTATGTCATCTCCAAGACCGCCATCCCACTCCCGACGCCCATATGGAACGGATACAAGTTCGGGGGTTGGATCGGGATCGGTACGGATCCCGTGACGCATGTACCAGCATACCACACGGGAAATCTCGCTCTTACAGCCAAATACGACAGGTTGCCGGTGATCACCATCGACCTGAATGCATATGGCAAGGGGATATCCATCGATGGAGGGGAGTTCGTCGACGGAAGGTACGTCCTGAACGATCTCACACAGAACATAACGCTCAGATACAGCAGTGCGACGGAGACGATTTACAAGTGGATCATCAACGGCGTACCGGTGGATCCCGCAGAGGACGGATCGTTCACATCCGAGATTTCGTCGGACACATTCGTCATGGCATTCCCCAAGTACAAGGATGAGACACCCGCCCCATTGGTCGAGATGAAGGTCATTCTCGGATTCATCGAATCGGATGACGGCGATTATTCCACGATTCTGCAGGATGTTCCGATCTACAGGGATTTCACCATAGATCTCTCCAGATACGGATTCGGGACAGGCTCTTCGATCACGTTCGGGAACAACGGCGAGGTCGATATCGTCGGATTGGACGGATTGACCGGATACCTGTTGATCAGAGAATCCACGGACGATTACAACGTCGAGATCGTGGTCTACGTCTCACCAAAGATCGTCGATGCGGAGGTCTCGGCGACATCAATTATGACACTCAATTACGGGCGCTCCGGCGCCCCTGATCCTCAAACCATTTCGAACTACATCCTTCCGTCAGAGAAGGATGAGGATATGATAGAATGAACAAGAAAATGATGGCCTTAATAATGTCAGCATTGATGGTCATGGCAGCGTTCGTTATCGTTGTCTCTGTCCCGTCGGATGCTGCAGGCACAGGAACAGAAGCGGATCCGAAGTACATCATCGGAACCAACACAGACCCCGTCGTTGTTTATAACGGCGATGTATTGCGCGCAAGCATAGAATTCAACAGGGGTGCATTCACAGATGGTGCACTCGTAAGTTACAGTTATGTGAAAATCAGCGGCGATGACATCACCCTTGATGATGGCAAAATAGACGTAGATGCCACAGTTCCAACAACAGGCAAAGGGTATGTAACCATAGGCACTACAACTCCCTTCACGGCTCATGGAAAGATCGTCATCAAGGTAAAGGATACGGTAACCGTTCCTGGTGTCCCGGATCCTGTTCCTTTGCCGGAACAGAAGTTCTACTATGCGGTCAATGTCGATGTCCGTACATTCGGAGACATAACGCTGTGGGAAGGATCGACCGAATTAGGAAAGGACGGCGGTGACTACAAGAAGGTATTCAACTTCGAGGAATCCGTCGACATCACCACAAAGATGTCCACCGGTACCGATTTCAAATACTATGCCGCCGGCCTCCCGAAAGGTATCTCGATGAGGGTGGATGGACACATAGGTGGAAAGATCAGCAACGAACTCAGTGAAATCACAGGACAGGAAGCCAAGATCTATGCAGTCTCTGACAGCGGTAAGGTCGTATCGATCAAGTTGAAATACGACATCTCGGCGAAACCCGATATGGGCGGGGATTTCACCATGAAGGTGGACACCGGCTCAGGCTATACGACAGTCAATAACGGCGGCTACATCACCATCGAGAGCACGGACGTACCAAAACTCATGTTGGAGGCGAAGGCCGGCTACACCATGACGAATGCCAAGGTCATAGGATATGACGGTAGTGAGATCGCATACAACGTGGATCACTATGATATCACCAACGGCGGAACGGGTACGTTCGTGGTGAAGGTGAGTGCAGACTTCCAGAAGACAGGTGGACCCACCAAGGTCACGGAGGTCACGAAGACATTCACGGTCTACGTCGTAGGAAAGATCGTCGATGTCGATCTCGATCCGGCCGTCGTAAGCATATGAGGTGGACCCTGTGATCCCTTCGTGCAAGAGAAGTCTCATCGCGCTGTTCCTGGTCATATCCATGACCGTGGCAGTGTCGGTGGTGTCCGATTCGTCATCGGAAGCTCTCGAATCGACCGCTACGACCGAATGGTACGCATACGGACATAATCTCGAGCTCAGGGATCGCAATTACAACGTGTTCACGTATTCCAGCATATCCTGGACCTACTCTGACGAACCGTTGAGTGAGGCGAACCCGGGTACGACCGTGGTCGGGGATAGCACTCGCGGGTATTCATATCAATTGAGACTGGATCCCGCGGACTATCCTTTCTGGGGAGTCAAACCGCTGTTCGTCAGAGAGACGGCCTTTATGACCGACGGTACGACGAAGATGACGGAGTTCCGTATCAACGTGAATCCGATACCGGACGTATCCCACATACTCTTCATGTATGACGATACGCACGGTTACAGGTATCAGCACATCTCCCGTACCACAAGCGTCGGGGTAGGTTCGGATGTGTTCGTTGAATTGCCATTGGACCCATCCAGGGATGGTTACAGATTCGACGGTTGGTTCAACGAGGACGGGACACCCTTCGATAACAAGCGTCCGATAACATTCAGCTCTGAGACTGATGTGAAGGTCGTATATCCGAAATGGACATCTGTCCCGGGACCGTCACCGATACCCGATACGAGGTATGTCACCGTTCAGTTGGTGAACGGATTGAACGTCGAATACGATAACATGGTCGTGAATAGAGGGACGACGTTCTCGTTCACGGTTTCCGTCATGGATGGTTTCAAGTTCGATCTTACCAACCTCGAAGCCATAACGGATCTCAGTAAGAGATTGGACAGGACAGAGAATCCTGACGGCAGTTACACATTCACTCTGAGCAACGTGGATAGGGACACATCGATCATGATGATAGGTTACAAACAGTACTATCGTGTGATCACAGTATTCGACGACGTATCGACCATAGGTCATGACGAATGGGTGATACAGGGTTCCATACTTTCGTTGCCGTTGAAGACCGACAGCGGGAAGGACATCCATGCCACCATCTATATGGGAACTACGGACGTCACGGGTAATACGTATTCGGACCGTACTGTGAACATACTGTCCGTGGACGGCGATGTGATGATATTCGCACATTCCGTCGAGATGACACCCACGGATACGACATTGTTCTGGATGTTCCTGGCGATCGGTGCGTTGACGATCATCGGTGCGATCATCATCATCCTGTACAGAAGACGTCGTAACGAAGAGGAATGACCCTTCGGCGGAGGGTCACGATCCGCCAACAAACGACTTAACATATCTTGATTTCATGGATGCATAGAGGATTCCGAACATCGATATTCCAACGGTCTGAACATGGAGAATTGGCCCTCCCCGGTATGCGCATTCACGGGGATCGGTCCTTCAGGTCACCCAGGGCTTCCCATAACCTGTCGAGGATCTCCAAGGACGCCTCTATGTCGAAGGCATTGGTCAGGCCTGCCTGCTCCACTGCAGGGACGTAGCCGTACATCCCTCTCTGGTATGTCAGTCAAAACAAAATGAGTGGGCCCCCCCGGATTTGAACCGGAGTCTATGCCTCCCGAAGGCACAAGTATACCAAGCTAACCCAAGGGCCCGTGAATCACCCGATTATATCATCGGTAAAAAAGGTTTCTACGGCCACATTTCACTGTGGCCGATAGGATCATGAGGTCATGTTCTTCAGTACCGTCTGGAGGATACCGCCGTTCCTGATGTAATCCACCTCGGCCGGTACATCCACCCTGCAAACGGTCCAGAATTCCAGTTTCTTACCGTCCCTGTATGCGGTGACCTTGATGTCGCATTTGGGTTCGAGGTCCTCGAGTTCGATGTCGAAAACCTCCTTACCGGTGAGTCCAAGGGACTCCAGGTTCTGTCCCTCGCGGAACTGCAACGGGACGATACCCATGCCGACGAGGTTGGACCTGTGGATCCTCTCGAAGGATTCTGCGATCACAGCCCTAACTCCGAGGAGGTACGGACCTTTCGCGGCCCAATCCCTTGAGCTTCCCGTTCCGTACTCCTTGCCTGCAAGTACGATCAACGGCGTCTTGTCTGCGATGTATCTCCTCGATGTCTCGAAGATCGTGTCGATCTTGTTCTCGGGGACATACAATGACCAACTACCCTCGGTACCGGGTGCGAGCCTGTTCTTGAGCCTGATGTTGGCGAATGTACCTCTGACCATGACCTCATGGTTCGCTCTCCTCGAACCGTACGAGTTGAAGTCCTTGGGTTCCACTCCCAAGGATATGAGGTATTTACCGGCATCCGATGTCGCAGCGAATGAACCTGCAGGCGAGATGTGATCCGTCGTTATGGAATCGCCGAGCGATGCGATCGCGTGTGCCCTCTCGATGTTCTCGATCTCGGGTTCATCGGCCATATCGTCGAAGAACGGAGGGTTCCTGATGTATGTGCTCTTGTCATCCCACTCGAACAATGCTCCCTCGGGTGCTTTGATTGCTTTCCATCTTTCCGATCCCTCGAAGATGTCGCTGTACTGTTCGATGAACGTCTCCCTTGTCACGAATTTGTCCATGACCTCTCTAATCTCCTCGTTGGAGGGCCATATGTCCTTCAGGAACACATCCTTGCCCTCATACTGACCGAGGGGTTCCGTACCGAGGTCGATATCCACACGACCCGCGATGGAGAATGCCACCACGAGAGGGGGCGATGCGAGATAGTTCGCCTTCACATTGGCGTGGATACGTCCCTCGAAGTTCCTGTTGCTCGAGGCTATCGCGGCGGCGACGAGATCGTTATCCTGTATCTTCTTCACGATAGCGGGATCGAGGGGTCCGCTGTTACCGATGCATGTCATGCATCCGTATCCCGTCACGTTGTATCCGAGTTCCTCGAGATACCTGAGTAATCCCGAATCCTTCAGGTATTGCGTCACGACCCTTGAACCGGGCGAGAGCGATGTCTTGACGTAGTCCTTCGGCCTGAGTCCCAACTCGTACGCTTTCTTCGCGACCAATCCCGCCGCGATCATGACGGACGGGTTGGCCGTGTTCGTACACGAGGTGATGGATGCTATGGCGAGGAAACCGTCCCTGAGGCCCTCTGCCTCCTTCTGTTCCTTCACTCCCAGCTCATCCAATGTCGCACGGAACGTGGTCTTCATGTTGCACAGCGGTATCCTGTCCTGGGGTCTCTTGTGGCCCGCCAATGAGGGGTACACATCCGCGAGATCCAATTCCAGCATCTCGGTGTATTCCGCCTCACCCTCGTACCAGAGCGTCTGCTCCTTGGCGTATTTGATCACTGTGTCGATATGCTTCTCGTCCCTTCCGGAGAGTCTGAGGTAATCGATCGTCTTCTGGTCTATCGGGAAGAATCCCATGGTCGCACCGTACTCGGGGCCCATGTTGGCGATCGTTGCCCTGTCGGCAAGCTCCAGGTTCTGATATCCTTCTCCGCAGAACTCCACGAACTTACCTACGACACCTACCCTCCTGAGCATCTCGACGATCGTGAGTACGAGATCGGTGGCGGTCACGCCCTCCCTCAGCTTACCCGTGAGCCTGAATCCTATGACATCGGGCAATTTCATATAACAGGGCTGTCCGAGCATCACTGCCTCAGCTTCGATACCTCCGACACCCCAGCCGACGACACCCAATCCATCGATCTGTGTCGTATGTGAATCCGTACCGAAGCATGAATCGGGATATGCGGTGAGCATACCGTCCTTCTCCACACAGTGGACCAACGGTGAGAGATATTCGAGGTTGACCTGGTGGCAGATACCTTTACCGGGGGGAACGGCACGGAAGTTCTCGAATGAACCCTGTGCCCATTTGAATAATGCATATCTTTCCTTGTTCCTCTGGAAGTCCAATTCCTCGTTCTTCGCTTCCGCATCGGGCGTACCGGCGAAGTCGACCTGTATGGAATGGTCGATCACGAGGTCTACGGGTACGAGGGGATTGATCCTCTTCGGGTCACCACCTTTTTTGGCAACGGCCGCTCTCATCGAAGCGAGGTCGACCACTGCCGCACCTCCCGTCAAGTCCTGGAGGAGCACACGTGCGGGGATGTACGGGATCTCGGAATCCACATTCTTCTTCGGGTTCCATGAGGATATCGTTGCGACATCGTCATCCGTTATGAGCTTCCCGTCCTTCTGTCTGAGCAAGGATTCGACGATGACCTTGATCGAATACGGCATCTTCTTGAGGTCCTTGATGAGACCTTGGGACTCCAGTTCCTTCAAACTGTAGTATGTGACTTTTCCTTCTTCCGTGTCAATCGTCTTTCTGCAATCCTTGATATTGACCATGGGGATCGAACCTCGATTCGTGTGTATAGGTACTTTATTTAAAACGATTAGGGAGTGTTTCGTGACCGACGGAGTTAGGGCATTTTATATCGGTCTGCCATTGTCGAAGTATGAGATGTTGTGCTTCTCCGAACTCCTGCAGACGTCGGTATTGTCCGCTGCAGGTGTTGATGATAATCTTCTGTATCGCCGTCTCGCTATGGGGTGTCGTGGATACGGGATTGGATGTATCCTCTATGAGCAATGATGCCAGACTGACGTTGATCCATTACCTCCTGTTATTGGCATCGTCGCTCATGCTCGCCCTGTACATCACGGTGGGATACGACAAGAAGGGTCCGATACATCTCTCGGGCTGTGCGGGTATGTTCATACTCAGCATCATCATATGCCCCATATTGGGATGCGACATCTCCGTCACCATGTTGATATTGATCATACTGTCCGCGATATCGGTGATCGTATTCATCGCCATGATGTTCTTCGGCGATATCGAGAAGGCATCCATCGCATCGTTGGCGATGGTGATCGTGGTCACGATATCATCGCTCTGCGTGATATTCATCGAGGATACTCCGAATGAGGTACTGAATACGCTCAAGCCCATCGTATCCATTGTGATATCGGTATCTTTAGCGTTGTTCTATCGTTACAACTGTCACACCATCTCCGGATGATGGTTTACGTCAAATGACGTAACCATCGTTCGTCAATAATATATATCCTAACGACATCCTCCATCCATGGAGAGTGCACTCAGAGAGAAGATGGCAGGGGAGATCGCCCTGTCGTCCGAACCCGGGAAGGCAATCAGGAAATGGAGGGAGGAGTTCGGCATAAGCCAACACCAACTCGCCGATGCCATCGGGATGTCACATTCTGTTGTGAGCGATTATGAATCCGGTAGGAGGAAATCCCCCGGTGTACAGATGGTCAAGAAGATGATCGACGCCTTCATCGAGATCGATATGGCGGCCGGATCACCTACGATAAAGAAGTTCCAACCGGACGACAGACCTGATTGTATCATCGACATGGGAGAGTTCCCCGAAGGGATCGACATAAACAGGTTCATCAAGTCGATCACCGGGAAGAACATCGGATACGACGGGGTTCAGAAGAAGATCTACGGATACACCGTGGTGGATTCGCTGAAGGCCATAGTATCGTTGAACTCATCGGATTACATGAAGATCTACGGATGGAGCATAGAGAGGGCACTCATCTTCACGGATGTACATTTCGGCCGTTCGCCCA
This sequence comes from Eggerthellaceae bacterium, assembly GCA_963651945.1. Classification (GTDB taxonomy): domain Archaea; phylum Thermoplasmatota; class Thermoplasmata; order Methanomassiliicoccales; family Methanomethylophilaceae; genus Methanarcanum. The sequence goes on from CAVJRF010000005.1 coordinate 47,631, forward strand.
TGGTGGCGATAAGGGCACATCCGCTCACACCCGCAGCCGTCGTCTATATCAAACCCGGTAACAGCGACCCGCTCGCCATAAAACTGGCACAGTTGGAGAAGGTACCGCTGATAGAGACGAATTTGGGTGTGAACGAGGTCATATCGAAGATGAAAGCTATGACGGAGAGGGTATGATGGAAGCAGGAATAGTGAGTTACGGTGCATATGTACCGAGGAACAGGATCCTTCCCGAGGAGATCGGGAAGGTCTGGGGTGTGGACGGCAAGTCCATGGGTAAGGGATTGTTCATCAATCAGAAATCGGTCCCTTCGCCCGATGAGGATGTCGTCACCATCGCGACCGAGGCCGCAAGGAACATGATGGCGAGGGTCCCCTCCGTGGACCCGAAGGATATCGGAGCCGTCTACGTGGGTTCCGAATCCCATCCGTATGCGGTCAAACCGACATCCACCATAGTGGCGGAGGCGATCGAGGCCACGCCTGCGATGACCGCGGCGGATCTCGAGTTCGCATGTAAGGCAGGTACCGCAGGCATACAGATGTCCCTGGGATTGGTGCTGTCGGGCATGATGAGATATGCCGTCGCCATAGGTGCGGACACATCGCAGGGTGCTCCCGGAGATGCATTGGAATACTCGGCATCCGCAGGCGGTGCCGCCTATCTCATCGGTACCGAGGATGTCATCGCGAAGATTAATAAAACGCTCAGTTTCACCACCGATACACCCGATTTCTGGAGGAGGGAGGGTCAGCCCTACCCCAAGCACGGAGGGAGGTTCACGGGCGAGCCCGCATATTTCAGGCACATAACATCCGCAGCCAAGATGATGTTCGAGGCCATGGGTACGAAGCCCGAGGATTACGATTATGCGGTGTTCCACCAGCCCAACGGTAAGTTCCCCACGAGGGTGGCCGCACAGCTCGGTTTCACATCCGAGCAGATCGAGAGGGGATTGCTCACACCGAACATCGGTAACACATACAGCGGTGCCGTCCCGTTGGGACTCGCATCGGTTCTCGATGTAGCAAAGCCGGGAGACAGGATATTCGTCGTATCCTACGGTTCCGGAGCGGGAAGCGATGCATTCGACATCACCGTGACGGACAAGATAACAGAATACAAGAGGGAGAACGCACCCACGCTCGACAAGGTGTTGGAGGATGTGGTCTACCTCGATTACGCACAGTACGCCAAATACAAGGGCAAGATCGTACTACCGGAGTGATTTGGATGAGGGAAGTAGCAGTCATAGGCGTAGGGGTCACCAAGTTCGGTGAACTCTGGAACAAATCGTTCAGATCCATCGGTATCGAGGCGGGTCTGAAGGCGATAGAGGATGCGGGTCTCGCAGGTAACGAGATCGACGGGATGTACATAGGTAACATGTCCGCAGGGCGTTTCATCAACCAACAGCATGTGGATGCCCTCATAGCCGATTACTCGGGAATGGCATCCAATCATGTACCCTGTACACGTGTGGAGGCCGGAGAGGCCTCCGGAGGAGTCGCATTCAGAGAAGGTGTCATGGCCGTCGCATCGGGACTTCAGGATTATGTCGTCGTTGCGGGAGCGGAGAAGATGACCGATCTCGACGATGCATCGATCAACAGCATCCTCGACACCACATCCGATTCCGAATGGGAGGCCGGTATGGGGATCACATTCGCATCACTGTATGCTATGATGGCGCAGAGGATGATCAACGACGGTATCGCCACCAGGGAGGAGATAGCATCCATGGCGGTGAACAGTCATGCACACGGTGCGCTGAACCCTAATGCACAGTTCAGGAAGGCGATCAAGTTGGACAACGTGCTCAGATCCGGAATGGTGGCGGAACCTCTCGGAATGTTCGATTGCGCACCCATCTCCGACGGTGCTGCTGCAGTGGTCCTCTGTCCTCTCGACAAGGCCAAGGAGCACACGGATTCGTATGCGAAGGTGTCGGCAGTCATACAGAAGAGCGATACGCTGGCACTCTTCCAGAGGGACACCATCACATCGTTCGGTGCGACCACTGCAGCGGCGAAGGATGCATATGCGTTCGCAGGTGTAAGGCCGGAGGACATATCCGTGGCGGAGGTTCACGATAATTACACCGTGGCAGGCATCATGGCCCTGGAGGATCTCGGATTCTTCGGAAGGGGTCAGGCAGGTAAAGCCGTCCTGAACGGTGAGGTGACCTACGGTAACGACGGTAAGCTCACGGTCAACACATCCGGCGGTCTCAAGGCACGCGGACACCCGTTGGGTGCCACCGGTGTCGCACAGATCGCAGAGATCGTCGACCAACTCAGAGGAAGGGCTGACGGAAGGCAGGTCAAGGATGCCAAGTACGGATTGGCACAGAATGTCGGTGGAACAGGTTCGACCGTCACCGTATCGATATTGGAGGCGATCTGATGTCATCAGTAGCGAAGGAGTGGAGGGAGATCCCCGGAAGGTACAACCTCGAGGGAACGAGATGTCCCGTATGCGGCAAGGCATACTTCCCCAGCAGGAGTCTTTGTCCCCACTGCAGGAGACAGTCCATAGGGAAGATGGAGCCCTACAAGGTGTGCAGGGAGGGAGAGATATACACATTCTCCGTGATCCATGAGGCACCCGACTGCAACAACATGCAGAAACCATACGTCGTGGCGATGATCAGGACCAAGGACGGTCTCATGATCGCATCACAGGTCGTGGACGTCAACATCGAGGACGTCAGGATCGGCATGCCCGTACGTGCGGTGCTCCGTAAACTGGATGCCGACGGGGAATCCGGTGTGATCCACTACGGTTTCAAGTTCGTTCCCATCAAGTGAACGATATCGGTCGGACCTAACGGTCCGACCGTCAAAACCCTTCAATATTTGGCGAGATCCAACAACGCCACGCGTTCCAACGCAAGGTCCTCGCACGGGATGCCCATATCATTATTCAGACCGAGTCTCTCGGCCTTCTCGGGTGTGCCGTCGATAAGGGAATCATCCCTCACCATACCGATCTCATCCAGTCTCGGATCGGATATGCCTATTAGCAACGCCACATAATCCGTACGCCCTTCCTTGGGTTTCATCTTCGATAATGCCTTGGAGATCTGTCTCTCGGATGCGGCATAGATGATCGTCTCGGTCAGGATGGTCTTGGAACGGTTCGTACCATGCCTGAATGCCCTCTCGGCATGCTCTGCGGCGGATTCGATCATGTCGCGACCGTAGACGTAGTCGGGATCGAACAATACGACCTCCCCACCCATGGATGTGAAGTGCTCCACGATGGTGCCGAACGATGCTTCCCCTCTCATGCCGATGACGCTGAGGTCCATGGTCTCGAATATGCATCAATGATATAAACATCGGCATCCGGCCCCTGCGGGGTATGGCCGGGCAGACACCTTTAATACGGAATGGTCATACCAACACACAGGATCATCATGAGCGAATGGATAAAGATTCACGCGCCAGCGACGACATCGAACATCGGTGCAGGATTCGACATATTCGGATTGGCACTCGACGAACCGTACGACACCATAGAGGGAAGGAAGATCGAATCCGGTATCAGGATAACGGAGATCTCCGGACCCGGAAGCGAAGGCATCCCGACGGACCCTACCAAGAACTCCGTAGGTATCGCGGCCGCAGAGGTCCTCAAGAGGACGGGTGCTGATTTCGGTATCGAGATCAAGATCAAGAAAGGCATCAGGCCCTGCAGCGGTATCGGATCATCCGGTGCATCCGCAGCAGGAGGTGCGTATCTCGCCCACGTGCTCACAGGAGAGAAGTTGACCCCTACGGAGGTCGTTCTCTGTGCGGCACATGCCGAGGATGTCACATCCGGCGGTTTCCACGCCGACAACGTCGCACCGTGCATCCTGGGTGGATTCACGATGATCAGGTCCTACGAACCCTTCGAGGTCATATCAATAAGACCTCCCGAGGACCTCGGTATCGTCATCGCCATGCCCGACGTGCTCGTACCCACGAAGGAATCGAGACAGGTGCTTCCTTCGCAGGTATCTGTCAAGGATTTGGTCTTCCACGTCGGCAACGCTTCATGTCTCGTCCACGGTATGGAGACCGGGGATGTGGACCTCATCGGACGCAGCGTCAAGGATGCCGTGTTCGAACCGGCAAGGACCAAGCTCGTCCCCCACCTCAAGGATGCGGAGAAGGCAGCGCTCAGTGCGGGTGCCAAGGCATCGTTCCTCGGAGGATCCGGTCCGTGCATAATCTCATTCTTCAAGAAGTCGGAGATGGACGGAAAGAACATCGCCGATGCGGTGAAGAGCGTTTACGATAAGAACAACATGCTCTGCGACACTTGGGTCACGACCTGGGGCGCAGGATGCAGGAGAGAGTAATATGAGTAATCACAAAGTGGTATGTTGGGATTGCGGATGTGATGTTGATGACCCGTTCACCAACGTCTGCCCCAGATGCGGCGGTCTTCTCACGGTCAAGATGGACTTGGAGAAGGTCAAGGAGAAGAAACCCGAGGATCTCAGGAAGGAGCCCATCGGAGTATGGAGATACGCCGATTTCCTTCCCGTTGACAAGAGACATGCGGTCTCCATCAAAGAGGGCGGTACGCCACTCTATTCGACGAAGGCTCTGGGTGCGGAGATCGGAATCCCCGATCTCTATGTGAAGTACGAGGGAGCGAACCCTACTGGTTCGTTCAAGGACAGGGGTATGACGGTCGGTGTCTCCCATGCCGTAGAGCTCGGTGTCACGACCGTCGGTTGTGCATCCACAGGTAACACATCCGCCTCACTTGCAGCATATGCCGCGAAAGCGGGACTGAAATGCGCAGTGTTCCTTCCTTCCGGAAAGGTCGCCGCAGGTAAGCTCGCACAGGCCATGTTCTTCGGGGCCAAGGTCCTTTCCATCGACGGTAACTTCGACGATGCACTCGCATTGGCAAGGAAGATGGCAGAGGAGAGGAAGATCTACCTCCTGAACAGTATCAATCCCTATAGACCCGAGGGTCAGAAGTCGGTATTGTTCGAGATCATGGACCAGCTTCAGTACGATGTTCCCGACAGGATCATCCTTCCCGTCGGTAACGCGGCCAACATCTGGGCCATCTACAAAGCGCTCACCGAATTGGAGGAAGTGGGTTGGATCGAGAAGGTCCCGATGCTCACAGGTATCCAGGCCGAGGGTGCGTCACCCGTTGCGGCTGCATTCGCTGCGAAGACCAACGATTTCGTCGCCGAGGAGCACCCCGAGACCATCGCTACGGCGATCAGGATCGGTAACCCCGTCAGCGGAAGGAAGGCATTGAAGGCCATCTACGACACCGGCGGTTACTCCACAACGGTAACGGATGCCGAGATCATCGCCGCACAGAGACTCCTCGGAAGGAGAGAGGGTGTTTGTGTCGAGCCTGCATCGGCAGCATCCGTCGCAGGTGCCAAGAAGCTCCGCGAGATGGGTGTCATCGACAGTGATGAGAAGGTCGTCTGCATCTGTACCGGTAACGGTCTCAAGGATCCCGACACGATCATCAACAACTGCGAGCCCATCATCAAATGCGCGAACAGTGTCGAAGCCGTTGAGAAGATACTCAATTGAAATCGAAGAGGCTCGACTGCTTCGGCCTTGCCGGAGCGGTCACCTCCTCATCTTCTTCAATCGGGGTCGGAGCGAAGGATGTCCCCTTCTGTCCGAACTCTTCTTTCATCTTATGTGCGAGTGCGTTGCCGATGTTCGGTATCGCGGCCAATGCATTCACATCCATCCTTTCGACATCGTCCCTTGTCCTGATGCCGTTGTCGTAGAGCGATCTCGCCCTGGTCCTTCCCACACCCTTGAAAGACACAAGATCGATCAACTCGCTCTTGATACCGTATCTGATCCTCACAAGGAGATCGCGCAGTCTCTTGACGACACTCGGTCTGAAGAGCACGGCGATCTCGCTCATGGCGTAGAGGAGCCAATCCATCATGTCCACCCTCGACCTTATGTCACCTGGTCCGATACCGAACGAATCCGTTATCGCATCCTCGCTCCTCTCGTCTATCCAATCCTTGATCAGACAGGCGGTCTTCAGGTCGCTGAGGTGATATTCGTAGGAATATTCGCTCTCGTCGGGTATGTCTATGAGGAAACTGTCTTCATAATCCCTATCGACGGCAGCCAACAGATCGCGGTCGTTCTTCTTCGGATACAATCCCATGACATCCGGTGTCGCTGCCACCGCATGCAGTATTGGGATGTCCTGCGTATCGTCGTCCATCTTCTCCAACGCATCTCTCAGGATGACGGCGGATTTCGGATCTATGTACAGGTCTGATACTCTCTTTCCGAACGGTAACGCCATAATCCTGTCGCCGTCCATCTCGGCCATACCGTTCTCGCAAAGGTAGTCCACCACGTTATCCACGGCGGATTCTATCCCGTACAGTTGGGATTCGCTGCCGTAGAAGGTGTCCCTTATGAATCCTATGATGTCATCCGTATCGGACACATCGCCCGTGGCGATGAGACCGAGTATGTGATTTCTCAGCACGGTCTCGTTACCGAGTTTGGACATGATCGTCTCCGTGTCGCACATCACATAGTTGTCCATCAGATTCTCGTAATCCTCGTATGTCTTGGCGATCAATATCGCCTCACCGTACGGATCGTATCCCGGCCTTCCGGCACGTCCGCACATCTGTTTGATCTCCATCACGGGGATGGGCGTGTTACCCGAATTGGTCTCGAAACGTTTCGTATCCCTCACGATCACACGTCTCGCGGGGAGGTTGATACCGGCGGCCAACGTGGGGGTGGCCACGATGCATTTGATGTTCCCGTTGCGGAAGTTATCCTCGACATAGCGTCTCTGCCTGTACGTCAATCCCGCATTGTGGAATGCCATACCGTTCCTGATGCATTCGCACAGCTTCTTCCCCAGGGATGTGGAGTCGGAATCGCCCTCTATCGTAGATATCTCCTCATCACTGAGTATCCTCTCCGCATGCTTCCTCATCTTCGGAGAATATTTCACGGCCAGGGATTCCGTTGAACGTCTCGCGTTGACGAATATGATGCATTGTCCTCCTCCGAGGATGCTCTGTTCCACCAACGCCCATATCTCATCCTTCCCCGCTTCCACATCGATGGAATGTCCGTCCTCGAAGGTGACCTCATCGTTGTAGTAGACGCCCTCATGCAACGGTATGGGGCGCCAATCCATCTTCACCAATTCCGCATCCAACCACATGGCAAGGTCGTTGGCATTGGAGATGGTGGCCGATAATGCGATGATCTGCACATCCTCGTGCTTCCTCTTGATCTTGGTCAATGCGACCTCGAGCGTCGGTCCTCTGGAAGGGTCGTGGATGAGATGTATCTCGTCCGCGATCACCAATCCTATCTCATCGATTATGCTGCTCCCGTGCCTTATGAGCGAATCCGCCTTCTCGGATGTGGCGACTATGAAATCCGCTTCCTTCAGCCATCTGTCGTCGGAATCGAGATCGCCGATGCTCAGCGAGGTCTTGATACCGAGATGTGCGAAACGATCCATGTCGTCCTTCTTCTCGGATGCGAGTGCCTTCAAGGGCACTATGTACAGCACTTTCCTTTTCCTTTCCAGGATGGTCTTCAGTGCCGCGGCGTAACCGATCAGGGATTTACCGCTGGCCGTAGGTACTGCGACGACCAGGTTCTTCCCTTCCAATGCGATCGGTATCGCCTTCTCCTGGGGAGGATGCAGTGTGACGTATCCGCACCCTTCCAATGCCTCTATGGCCTCGTCCGGAAGGTCGAGCTCATCGACTCTCATGGTCACTGACGGATGAAGTTGGTCCTTGCCCAGGGTTCCCTGTCGGGTATGGTCACGCCGTTCTTCTTACCGAGATCGATACACTTCAGCAGCCATGCCATGTTCCTTCCAAGTGTACGCATGGTCTGCATTCCTTCGAGGTCCTGGATGACCTCCTCCTTATTCTGACCGTGGACCTGGTTCCAATATTGGGAGGTGACGATCGGCATCTCGCTGATCGTGAAATATTTGTTCAGACGGTCGAAGGCGGCACTTGCGCCTCCTCTCCTGCATGATACGATGCACGCCGCAGGTTTCCCTCTCATCTTCCCGCCGTATGCGAAGAACAGTCTGTCCATGAACGCCTGCAATTGACCGGATGGTCCCGCATAATATACCGGGGAACCGAAGACGAATCCGTCATAGAGCTCCAACCTCGAGCCTATCTCATCTACGATATCGTTATCGATTATGCAACGGCCGTTCTTCTTGCACGATTTGCATCCGTTGCAACCGGCTATCGTCATGTTGCCGACGGTTATTATCTCGGTCTCGACACCCTGTTCGTTCAATGCACCCGCCACCTCTTCCAAGGCGGTGAGCGTGCATTCTTTCCTGGGGCTTCCATTGATCAACAGTACCTTCATGATCAATAGTATGTGCGGTCTGTTTATTACGTCTTCTCATATCCCATCCGTTAATTGACTGTAAGTCATTGACTACAAGTCAATGAATTTAAATAATCGGTACGACTACTTCCATACGATAAGATGACCAAAAGGCAGGAAGCTGCAGAGCTTACACGGAGATCGATCGTGGAAGCGGCCGAAAGACTCGTCCTCGAAAGAGGTCTCGATGCGATCAACATAGAGGATATCACCAAGGAGGCAGGGGTTAGCAAGGGTTCGTTCTACACCTACTTCCCGCGCAAGGAGGATGTCCTCGACGAGATAACGTATCGCAGATTCAATAACATCTTCGACCTCTCCACGGAACCGTCCTCTTCCGTATACGGATCGCTGTGCATGTTCCTCGAGGGATCCATGCGTTACATCGTGGAATCAGGGATACACCTGTGTCAATCCTGGGTCTCATCCGTATCATCGAGCGATGACAGATGGGTCAACAGGAAGTTGCAGTACGATCACGAGAAGATATCTCGCATACTTTCGAAGGATATCGATGATAACGATGTGATATGGATCGTGAGGACGTACTACGGTATCGTATTCACTTGGGCGATCACCAACGGTTCATCCGATCCCGTGAAGGAGATCGGCGATTTCTGCAGAGGCCCTCTCAAGGTCTACCTGGAGGGATGACATCCCGATGGAAGGCGATTGTATGGAGTATAAGGAATTGTACAACGGGGTCAGGATGCCCGTACTCGGATACGGGGTCTATCAGGTCACGAAGGAGGAATGCGAGAGATGCGTCTCGGATGCATTGTCCGTAGGCTATCGTCATATCGATACCGCACAGAGCTACTTCAATGAAGAGGAGGTAGGGAATGCGATCGCGAAGAGCGGTATCCCGCGCGACGAACTCTTCATCACGACCAAGGTCTGGGTCTCTAACTACGGGTATGAGAAGTGTAAGGAATCGGTGATGGAATCCATGAGGAAGTTGCAGACGGACTACATCGATCTCATGCTCCTGCATCAGCCGTTCTCCGACTATTACGGAGCATGGCGCGCATTGGAGGACCTGTATGATGAGGGGAAGATAAGGGCGATCGGAGTCTCCAATTTCTATCCGGACAGGTTGGTCGATATCGCATCCTTCGCAAGGATCAAGCCGATGGTCAATCAGATCGAGACACATCCGCTGTTCCAGCGTACGGTGGATCACGAATACATGAAGAAATACGGGATCCAGCACGAGTCATGGGCACCCTTCGGCGAGGGAAGGGGCGGATTGTTCGAGAACGGGACATTGATCGATATCGGGAAGAGATACGGCAAGACACCCGCACAGGTCATGCTCCGCTGGGCGATACAGAGCGATGTGGTCGTCATACCCAAATCGACGCACAAGGACAGGATGATCCAGAATCTCGATGTCTTCGATTTCGGATTGGATGATGACGATATGAAGGCGATACGCGGGATGGACACGGGAAAGAGCTCGTTCTTCTCCCACGCGGACCCCGAGATGGTGGAATGGTTCGTCCGTATCGTTGAGGAACGTGCCAAGGGTAATACAGGCAACGACAAGAAGAATTGGTGATTGCAATGGGAAAGAAGGTATTGATCCTGTCGGGGAGTCCGCGTAAAGGGGGAAACTCCGACACACTATGCGACGAGTTCATGCGCGGTGCGAAGGAAGCAGGCAACGATGTGGAGAAGATACGCATATCCGAGAAGAAGATAGGGTACTGCAGAGCATGTTACTACTGTCAGAAGTCCGGCGGGAAGTGCATCATCGACGATGATATGGGAGAGATAATGCAGAAGATCATCGATGCGGATGTCATCGTCCTCTCGAGTCCTGTGTACTTCTACTCCATAGACGCACAGCTGAAGACGGTCATAGACAGGACCGTCGCAAGATGGACGGAAGTGAAGGACAAGGAATTCTACTACATCGCGACCTCCGCTGATGCGAGTCGCGGATCGCAGGAACGTACGATCGAATGCTTCCGCGGATATGCAGATTGCGTGGAGGGTGCCGTCGAGAGGGGCATCATCTACGGTACCGGAGTGTATCAGGTCGGAGAGATATCCGGCTCTCCTGCATTGAAGGAAGCATACGAGATGGGGAAAGGGGTCTGAAGGGTCCCGATCCCCGTATCATGGGTCCCATTCGACGATACGATCAGGGGACACTGTCGATGGATAGGAATGAAGAAGGTGTAAGAGATGAAGAACAATCTGATCGTCGGCGGCCTGGTCCTGGCCGCCGTAGTGATAGTGGCCCTGGTCGTTATCGGAGTCAATGCGATGAACAATCAGGGTACAGGGACGAATGATGGAGGCACGACAGATGTGCCAGGCGATAATACGGAGATCACCGGCCGTGTTCTCGTCGTATATTACTCGGCTACAGGTAACACCGAGCAAGTTGCGGAATATATTGCGGAAGCGACGAACGGTACGCTGTTCGAGATCACCCCGACGGTACCGTACACATCGGCGGATCTGAATTGGAATGTCAGCGACAGCCGTGTCAACAAGGAGCATGAGGACGAATCCCTGAGGGATGTACCCTTGACGACGACCGCCGTCGATGATTGGGGTGAGTACGACACGGTGTTCATAGGATATCCGATCTGGTGGGGCATAGCCGCATGGCCCATCGACAATTTCGTGAAGGACAACGATTTCACGGGCAAGACCGTGATCCCGTTCGCTACCTCATCATCCTCGGGTATGGGGCAGAGCGGTAGCCTGTTGGAACAGATGACAGGTACCGGCGATTGGCAGGACGGACACCGTTTCTCCTCGAGCGCATCCAGGTCCGATGTACGGTCATGGGTCAACGGGCTCGATCTGAGCTGAAGACGGATGTGACGATCAAACCATTCCCCGGTATCGACCCCGACGTATGATGGAGTACAGCTAGATCCATCCGTCGGAGGCCGATACCTTCTCCTTTATCTTCCACAGGTGTTCCGATTGTCGGAATGATGTCTATGGACCTGTTTTTTTCCGATGTCGGTGAAAGTTGCACCATGAGATCAGTGAAAGTTACCTTATGAAAACGATGAAAGTTACGCTGTGAAAGTGATGATAGTTACCTTGTTATTTGAACAGAAGACAATTTTCGCGACGATCCAAACGACAGACCTCCGGAGTTCCTTGCCGTGATGTGCGGCATGTCATCGGCCGCATACACGAGGGAGGACGGTGTCCGCGTGATACCGATAACATCCCTCGGACCGTGAATGCATCCATCGATATCATGGGCCTCTATGACATATATATCCAAAACTTGAACGGAAGTCGGCGATCCGTTTTCAGTCAATTATATAAGGTATGAGATAATCGTACTGGGTGCAGAAGTCGGATTAGACAGCTGCCTTTTGACAGAATTCTATTCTGGAAGGTAAATACATGTCTGAGCAACAAGTTCTCAAAACAGGAACCACTACAATCGGTGTGAAGTATAAGGACGGAGTGATTCTCGCTTCCGATCAGAGGGCGACCATGAGCAACATGATCGCACATTCCAACGTTCAGAAGGTCCACAAGATCGGTGACAACCTCGGAATGACCATCGCTGGTGTCGTCGGTGACGCACAGCTCATGGTAAGGTACATCCAGAGCGAGGTCGCACTGTACGCCATGAGGAAGGGTGCACCGATGTCCGTCAATGCGGCCGCCACCCTCGTTGCCAACGTCATCCGTAACGGATTCTACGTCGGACACATCGTCGGAGGTTACGACAAGACGGGAGGACACCTGTACAGCATAGACGGTGCAGGAGGATACATCGAGGACGATGTCATGTCCGTCGGTTCCGGTTCCGTGTTCGCACTCGGTTCGTTGGAGACGACATACAAGCCTGACCTCTCCGAGGACGAGGCGAGGGACATAGTCATAACTGCGTTGCACACGGCGATGAACAGGGACTCTGCATCCGGTGACGGAATGCTCATCGCAGTCATCAACAAGGACGGATTCAGGTGGATCCCCAAGGACGAGATCAAGGCACGTGCCGTCGAACTCGGGATCAACTACCCCGTAAGATGATCCGTTCCATTATCAAACCATTTTCTTTCAAACACCATTCTCACCACAATTTCAGGGATCAATTCATATGAGTGCTGATAGACAGTTCGCCAATCTCAGCGAGGAGATAAGACGTATAATACCGAATGATCTGGACATAACGGCCATCGAGGTCGAGGGTCCGACGATAGTGATCTATTCGAAGGATTTCGATAAGTTCTCCGAGAACACCAGTATAACGAAGATGTTGGCGACCGAACTCAAGAAGAGATTCGACATCCGTCCCGATCCCAAGACGTTGGAGAACTCCGATGATGTGGAGGAGAAGATCAGAGGGATGATCCCGGAGGAGGCGGACATAACGGGACTGTTCTTCGATTACGATACGGGTGTGGTGACCATAGAGGCGAAGAATCCCGGTGCGATCGTCGGTAAGGGCGGACAATCGCTGAGCGATATGAAGAAGAGCACGGGATGGAACATCAAGGCGATACGTTCACCGCCCATAACATCCAAGACCATAAGCGATGTCCGCGGTTATTTGAGATACAGCCGCGACGAGAGATCGGAGATCATGCGCCGTATAGGTAGGCGCATCAACAGGGCCATAATCGACAGCGGGGAACAGTACGTGAGGATGACCTCCCTGGGAGGATTCAGGCAGGTCGGGAGGTCATGCACATTGCTGATGACCAAGAACAGCAAGATTCTGATCGATTGCGGTCTCGATCCCTCATCGGATGCATCGCCTTATTTCAACGTGCCCGAGATGAAACCCATAACGGACATCGATGCCGTCGTCATCACGCACGCGCACATGGACCACTGCGGTCTGTTGCCCGTTCTGTATAAGTATGGATTCGACGGACCCATCTATTGCACGCCTCCCACGAGGGACCTGATGGCGCTGTTGCAGTTGGATTCGATCAAGCTGATGTACGGAGAGGCCAAGAAGGCACCCTTCGACGCATCCGATGTAAGGGACGAGATACTCCATGTCATCCCGTTGCAGTACGAGAAGACGACGGACATCGCTCCCGATGTGAGATTGACGTTCTACAATGCGGGACACATCCTTGGTTCGTCCATAGCGCATTTCAACCTATGCAACGGATTCCACAACGTGGCGTTCACCGGTGATACGAAGTACGAGAAATCATGGCTGTTCAACCCCGCCAACACGAGATTCATCCGTTTGGAATCGATGGTGTTGGAGTCCACGTACGGTGGGCACAACGATATGCAACCCAGCAGGGCGGACGCATCCGAGGAGATGTGCAGCATCCTGCAGAAGGCCACGGAGAACGGCGGTAAGGTGCTGATCCCCGTCTTCGCTGTCGGTAGGTCCCAGGAGGTCATGCTGGTGATCGAGGAGATGATGCGTACCGGCAAGCTGCCGAAGATGACCGTCTATCTCGACGGTATGATCTGGGAGGCAACCGCGATCCACACAGCATATCCCGAATATCTCAACAGTCAGCTCAAGACCAAGATATTCCAACAGAACGAGAATCCCTTCCTCTCCCCCATATTCAAGCGTGTGGAGACATCCGACATGAGGGAGGAGATCTGTCATTCGCCCGACCCATGTATCGTACTGGCGACGAGCGGTATGATGACCGGAGGTCCAGTGTTGGAGTATTTCAGGGAATGGGTCGACGATCCCAACAACTGGTTGTTGTTCGTAGGATATCAGAGCGAGAACTCCATGGGACGTACGATCCAGAGAGGAAGGAAGGAGGTATCACTCAACATGAAGGGCGGTAAGACCCTCAACCTCGAGGTGAAGATGAACGTGGTCACGATCGACGGATTCTCCGGACACTCCGACCGTAAACAGCTGATGAACTTCATCTCCAAGTTGGACCCGAGACCTTCCAAGATCATAGTCGGTCACGGCGAGGATCGTAAGTGTGCCGATCTGGCATCGTCGATCTATCAGAAATATAAGATAGAGACGAAAGCGCCTCAGAATCTGGAGACGATCCGTCTCAGATGATGTTGAGAGGCAGATGCCTCTCTTTAACAACAGTCGTCGTTGCAACCGCAGTTGCATTCGAAACTCTCGTCCCCGAGGAGGGCCTTGATATGTGCGAGTTCGTGACATAGTGCATCGGTGACGATCATGAGCGAACCGTCGGTGACGAAATTGCAGTGTCTGCAGTCCCCGTCCTCGCAGATGAGGTTGTTCATCTTGCAGTGTCCGTTCTCACGGTATGCTTCGCTTGCCTTGACTGTTGATGGATCGATAGTCATGGGAGCGATGATGTGCACTCATTATAAAAACACTGAGTGCAACATCGTTCGGATGTTATTGTAGAGTTCGTATCATACGCAGATCCGTATTGCGATGTCATGTCGTTTCATTCGATGTATCTCTTGATGATCACGAGTCGTTATGTCGATTTGGCAATGTGATTTGTCGCAAAAAACGGTCAACCAGATTACTTTATTATATCATTTTAGGAATATGTCAAACATAAGACGGGGAAGCGTGATCGCTCCTCCTCACATCGATATTCGTGGGGGGGG
>CAVJRF010000006.1:0-62277 GCA_963651945.1 Eggerthellaceae bacterium
TACCATGGAGTCCGCTGCATCTCTGAGATCGACAAGCGTCAGCGCGAGATGTACGAGACCTTCGATATCCCCATCCCCAAAGAAGCGACGTCAGGGGAGCTCATCTTCGACGCCCTCTGACTACCCCTGCCCTGCCCCGCAGGGGCAGGGACTCACCCATTACTTACACGCGCAGAATTTGGGGTAGAAATGTCGTAGAAATGTCGTAGAAATGTCGTAGAAATGTCGTAGAAATGTCGTAGAAATGTCGTAGAAATGTCGTAGAAATGTCGTAGAAATGTCGTAGAAACAATTCTGCTAATGTCACCCATTCGATGGAGGAAAAAACGCAAGGATCGGGCATTTCGAAAACGTCGGAACGGCACATCATCGACAATACGATCGGATGACATCACGGAGTAGAATCCCGATCAGAAGAAATCGGACAGCTTGGTGTTCTTGCCCTTGGGTGCGGGAGCCTTCTTCTGAGGCTGTTCCTTCTTACGGATAGGTGTCCTTTCGAAGGATTGATCGAACAGGGTGGACTGTTGCGAACCCATCATGATGTCCTTCTCGCTCCATCCGAGCACCTCGGTTATCCTGGATGCGGTCTGGGCGATCCTCTCCGCATAATATCTGTAATCCGGTTTTGCGGTGAAAGGCACACCGCTCACATACGGTTCCACCTTCTGCGGCGTGGATTTGGAGTCCGTGACGATCCATGACACCTTCATGCCGGGTATGAAGTCGTACCCCATGGCTATGAGCTTCTTCGCGGCCTGTACATTCGCCATCCTATCCGGATTCTCGTATGCATCGAGTCCTTTGCACCCTTTGGATATCACGAGCTTGTCCACGGGAACGTTCTCTGCAAGTAGGTCGCGTATCGCGTTGCGTGTAAGCGTCAATGCCTCCTCGTTCTTCTCCTCGAGTATGCAGTCGAACAGTTTCATGAGCAGTTCCGATTGCATATCGAAGGAATCCGAGCGTCTCACCTCATAGCCCCTGACGAGGAGCTCCTTCTCGACCTTGGGATAGACGATCTTGCCGACGTATCTCTTCTTCTTACCGTGGGTGAACAGAGGTTCGAGGATCTTCTCGAACTCGAGCGTACCCCCGTCCCTGGAGAACCTCTCCGCCATACTGTTGCCGAATGCTACGGATCCCTCCAGATCATGGTCGGGTGATTGCATGAAGACGGAGTCGGTATCGGAATAGATCACATCGATCCCTTCGGATTCCACCTCGCTTATTATGCCCTTGACCGTCTGCCTTGCGAATGCGGTGATCGACGATCCTATGTTCTTATCGGTGAATCTGTAGAACGATGATGCGAACACACCGTAGAACGTGTTCATGAGCACCTTGACAGCTGCCTGAAGACCGTCGAGATAGTGATACTCATCCTTGTCGGTCGTGGCCTTCATCTTCCTCTTGATGTCATCCCTCTGTGCCATCAATCCCTCGAGGATCGTTGGTAATAATCCTACACGTTTATCTTTGGAGAGGTAACGCGTGGTCCCGTCAGGACTCACGATCTCCCCGTCCGACGACAGCGTGGTGAAACAGATGTTCTTGGCGATGATCAGCGACGGATACATGGATTTGAAGTCGAGGACACAGACCCAATGGTACAGACCGGGATTCATCGTGTGCACATACCCTCCCTCTATCTGATCGGTCCTCGTCATCTTCCCCGTCATGGGTACGGCGATCTTCTCGCGGTCCGCTCTCCTTATCAGGAGCGAATCCGCCAATGTGGATGTACCGGATGTGAGCACATCCTCCACAGGGAGCAACGATACCGCGGCCAGATCCAATCCCTTCCTGACGGTACCCACGTGGTTGAGTATCTTCAACGCCAATTCGGCGTCCTTGAAGCAGTACTTGATGACCTTCTTGCTGTCCTTGACCCATTCCTCGTCCATGTGCATGGGGTCGACATCGAGTTTCGATTCGCCGAACAGTTGCATCGATACCGCATTCAACGTCTCCTGTTTCGGTCTGAGTTCTCTCCTGACCGCCCACCATGCATCCACGATGAGTCTTCCCTTGACCTTCCAGAACTTCTCGGAGAATCTCTTCGGTGCGCCGTAGTCCCTGCCCCATCTTATCTTGGATTCAGCCTTGACGATCTTGGCGCGTTCCGTGATCTTGCTGATATCGTAATTGTCGATGTTGTATCCGGTTATGACGTCGGGATCCTCCTTCAGGATGATCTCGCTGAACCTCTCGATGATCTCCGTCTCCGTACCGGTGGCCGCTTCGCAATTGCGGATGGTCCCGTTCTCGTAGACGCACGAGCATATCGTGAGCAGGAAGTCGTGCAGGACGCTGTTCTCTATGTCGAACGACAGGATCTTGAGCCCCGGATCGAAGGAATCTATGTTCTCGAAGGAATCCATCCTGATCACGAGGTCGGTGGCGTAGTCCTTCTCGACAGGTTCTCCCTTCACGCGTATGCATGAGTGCAGATCCATATCGTAGATGAATCTGTCCGGGTAACTTATATCGGCTGCCAGGAGGTGGAACCTGCCCTTCAGTCTGTTCCTGAAATCGGACATCAGCCACGGGTACCTGATGGTGACCTTCAGGACATCGGTGGATTCCCCTCTGTAGAGGAGGCTGTCCCTGTCCGTCGAGATCACATCCTCATCCTTCAGCAGACTGTCGGATAGGTCATCGGTCGGGTTGATGATGAAGAAATATGTGTGGAAGCCGGGATAGAGGATGGTTATGGACTTCTGCTCCCTCGTCTTACCGAAGAGCTCTATGACTACGTCCTCTCCATCCTTGCAGTATGATGCACTCAGTATCCTGACATCCCATTCGCCCATGTTAACCTCATTTGTTGGCGACGATCCTTATGACATCGCCGTCGAGCAGTTCGTAATCCGCACCCACGGTACGTTTGGTCTTGGCGTTCACGGCACGGATGAACTTCTCTCCGAGATCGGTGTGGACCTTGTAGGCGAGATCCCTTGCCGTAGAGCCTCTCGGAAGGAGGTACGCATCGGGGAGGACACGACCGAAGTGATCGGTGTACTTGTTCTCATCCTCAACGGGGTACACGGTGATGAGGTCGAGCATATCGAATGCCGCCTTCTCGAGGCATGTCTGCACCCCGGTACCTCCGTACTTCGCCATGTTCTCCTTCATGTATTCGAGTGCCTTCTTCTGGGCATCGTTCAGTGCGATGTGCGTATTGATCGTGAATGTGCTGTCGCCGGGGACGTACTCCACCACGCCTTTCTCGGCAGCCTTCTTGAGTGCGAGCTCGGTCTCGGCCATGGTCACGACGTTCATGTCGTTGATCCCCTGCACCAGTTCGATGTTACCTTCGGGGGCGATATCGGCCTTGTTCATGGCGACGATCATCGGTTTACCATACTCCCTGACCTTCTTCGCTATCTGGAGCATGATCTCGTCATCCCATTTCGTGGGATCGTTGGGGGGATTGATGTCCATCAGGGCCCTCTTGACCTGGGCCTCCGTTATCTTCAGGCCGGCCAATCTCTCGTAGATCAATGATTCGGGTTTCGCACCCGTCATCTTCGCGGTACGGGCCATCTTGTTGAAACCGTCCTTGAGGATCTCCCTGATCCACATGTCGATCTCGTTCCTGAGGAACTCTATATCTTCACGGGGATCGTGATCCCCGGGTTTGCCAGGAACTCCCTCGATGTTCGTGGACCCGCTGACATCGATCACATTGATCAGCGCATCGGCCTGTCTGAGGTCGTCCAGGAACTGGTTGCCGAGTCCTTTGCCCTGCCACGCATCCGGTACGAGTCCCGCGACATCCAACAGTTCGACCGGGATCATCCTCGTTCCGTCGACGCATCCCGAGTTGTGGGGTGTACATTTGACACCGAGCTCCTTGCACGGGCATTTGGACCTGACGTATCCTACGCCCTTGTTGGCCGCTATGGTCGTGAATGGATAGTTCGCTATCTCTACCGGCGCCATCGTTGCTGCGCCAAAGAATGTTGATTTGCCCACATTCGGTTTCCCGACAATACCTATCTGCATGGAATCATCGGTGTATGTTCCTCAGGGATTATAGTTTATCTCTGTTCCATTCGAACACGCGGTCGGATAACTCGCCGATCTGTTCCGGTGTGAGCTTCTCGATCCTGTCATCCAGGTAAGGGATGTCAGCATCATTGGATATCATCCTGGCCGATTTCAGGGAGGTGCCGATCTTCTTCCTCCTGTGGTTGAATGCTACTTCCGTCACCCTGAAGAACGTCCTCTCGTCCTTTACCTTGAACGGGGATTCCCTGGGTACTATCTCCACCAATGCGGAATCCACCTTGGGTTTCGGTTTGAATCTGGAGGCCGGGACGGTCTCGAGGATACGACAGTCCGCTCTGTAGTACAGGTTCACGGTGAGCCTCGAATAATCATCCGTACCGACATCCGCGACCATGCGTTCCGCGAACTCCTTCTGCACCATGACCACGGCCTTCTTGAAGTCGTAGTCCAAGAGTTTGAAGATTATCGGCGTGGATATGCTGTACGGAAGGTTGCTGACGAAACGGTCGAAAGGCGGGAAGTCCACCTTCATCGCATCGGACCTGATGAGCTTCACCCTGTCCGCATATGTCTCTTCGATGTAATCCGCGAGTATGTCGTCCAACTCTATGCATGTGACGTTGTCGGATCTCTCGACGAGGATGTTCGTGAGTATGCCCAATCCGGGACCCACTTCCAGTACCCTGTCGCCTTTCTCGATGCCGGCATAATCCACATGTCTCTGTGCGACACGTTCGTCCGTCAGGAAGTTCTGGCCCTTGCTCTTCTTCGGGACTATGCCCGTCTGCGAGATGAGTTGGGATGTCTCTTCTCTGTTCATCTCTGGATGAAGAGGTAGTGCCTTCTGTCACGGTCCGAGATCTCGAGTACGATCCTGTCGACGATGAGTTTCGCGGGATCCTTGAGGACGGGTACCCTTGTCTTGAGATCATCGAAGTCCTTGAACGGACCTGCCTTACGGGCGTTGAGGATCTCCGTCACCGTCTTCTTGCCAAGACCGGGGAGTTCTTCGAGGAGGTGCTTCTTTATGGAGATGGGCCCTGCCTCGTTGTAGAATCTGATGTATTTGTCGGGGTTTGCGAGGACGATGTCCTTCACCGCATACTCTACCTCTGATTTCGCCGTACCCGTGAGTTCCTCGTACCCGATGCGTCTCTTCACATGATCGATATGTGTCCTGAGCTTGGGGTCCTTGCCGATGTAGACCTTATCGTTGAGTGATATGATCACACCTGCCTTCGGCACGAGTTCGAAGAGTTTGAACTCCTCCTCACCAATTGCGTAGCACGAGGCCTCCTTCTTAAGCCCTGGTGCTAAATAATCAAGTATGTATGCGTACTCTTCCATGATATCCCTCGGGTGTTCACAGGTATTCTGCTACGATATCAAGTATTTTCTGGATATCGTCCGGTTCGAGGTTGATCCTTTCCTTCGAGAATATGGCGCGCACATCCTCGGGATATCTGGGAAGTATATCTGCGATCTTATATGAGGTCGTCTCTGTCACGAAGTCAAGCTCGCTGACCCTTTCAACGATCTCCTTGGCCTGTTCCTTCGTGATCTTCGCTATGGTCTGAGCATGTGTCATCGCAGCTTTCTGAATGGTGCTGAGTTCCTTATCGAGCTCCGCCCTCTTCGCTTGTTCTTCGACGAGGAGGTCCCTGACCTCTGCTAAGGTTACATATTGCTCAGACATCTGCATCGCCTCAGTTCTTAACGAGGTGCTCAGGACGTGCAACGACCATCTTGGTCTTGTTTCCTGATTTGACGCTCACTTCGTATGCTGCGCCCCTCTGTCCGACGACGACTCCTGTGAGTCCGTGGAACCTGGAGAACGGCATTCCCTTGTGTACGCTGGGGTCGATTATGATGTTGACTTTCTCTCCAGCCTCGAATGTCTGGAATCCTTTCGTGATTGGTGAGAGTCCGCGTGCCCTGGGCTTCTTCTGGAGAAGCGTGCGGGTCTTTGTCCTTAATCCTCTGGATGCTTGCATTTGAATCCCTCATTGATCGTTGATCGCTATTACGTCCAATTCCTCGACCTTGCATTGGATCCCCAATGCGTCCGAGAAGTTCGGCTGTGTCCTTCCTTCGTCGCCGGACACGAATTCCTTGACATAGGTCCCGGATTCCGTCTCGAGCGTGAGTTCGAACGTATCATCACCGATGTTATCTGCCTTTATCCAAAGGATCGTTCTGTTCCTCACAAGGTCTGCACGTCTGTGCTCGACACGTTGCGGGGTCCTCTGGTCCAAGCATATATTCTTGAACGATGAAGCCGTGTTATCTACTGCTTCTTTATTAACTTTGCTCTCAGCCCTTACCTTCACTCTATATGTTTTGGTAGGGGTGGCCATCTTCACCCTCTGTACCTCATCCCTCGGTACGAAACGGAGGTTGTGGTACTGAGCCAGTTCCGACCTGTTGGCTCTGGCCTCGAGCTCGTCCAGGTCTATGTCGCGGATACGCGGTTCGCTTATCTCGAGGACGAAAGGTCTCCCTTCGCCGAGACAGAGCGCATCGATATCCTCCCTGCCCATACCGTGGAAGAAATGTTCCTTCCCGCCACTCATCTCCAGGGCGACGTTGCCGATCTCCTCCTGAACGGAGGTCTGGTACATCTTACCTGTCATGTTGCATCTGGGGCAGCCTTTGCCATGGCAGACCCTGCACGGCCATACGGTCTGCGGGATCTCCCTGCTGAGTTTGTTGTAACGTCCGTATATGAATATCGGGGAGATATCCAACGATACCTCTGCGAAACGTGTGTCGATACATGCGACGACCTGCGGTGCCTTGAACTCCACCGGACGGTGTATCATGGGCAGTGCCAGTTTACCGATCTCCCTGTTGAGTTCGGTCTTTATGCCCTCGCTGTTCTCCAGTCCGAGCTCCTCGATGATCTCCTTCTCCTTCTTCAGTGACGACGGGTCCACCCTGCTGCCGACCAGGAAGTTATCCGATTCCACCGAGTTCACGCTCTCTGCGACGGCATCGGCGAAACGGTCCATGAGATCGAACACATCATCGCACAGCGGACACGGTGTCGAAACGGTACCCTCGCGACCCGTCTCCCTCAACGCATCACGGATCTTCGCACCCCTGACATCATTGGTCATCCCGGTGCTGACCTTACCGAACATCCTTCCGAGACATCTGTCGCACAGACCTTTTCCGGCCACCTGTGCGGCCTTCTCGAGGAGTTCCTCTGTGATCCATCCCTCCATACCATCGCCTCACAGATCGAATCCCATCTCGGCTATCCTGAGTCTGGGCCTCTGGCTCTCGAGATAGTGGTACACGGTGGCATGCTCGCTGCCGTTCAGTATCAGTTCGACGGCATGTTTCGCTACGGGGAGACTTATCGAGTTCCCGATGAGTGCGACGGTGTTGCCGTAGATGGTCACATAGCAACCCGTGAGGTCCTCTATGATCTGTCTGGTCTTACCGCCTGTGCCTATGAGCCTTCCTCTGATCCTGGAGAGTTGGTTGTTCCTTCCTCCGACGAACTCCTTGAGATCCACGACCTCGAGGTATTCGTCGTCATCGAACAGTCTGGTCGCCCTGTCCGGGGCGAAGCCTCTTCCGATGGCCTTGACGACATCGATGATCTTCAGGGCCATCAACGGGTCCGCTGCCTCGACTTCGTCGTGTATGATGACCTCTCCCTCGGTGTCCACATCGAAGTTTATGCCCGAGATGTTCTGGATCATCTTTTTCGTCTCTCCCTTGGTACCGATGATGGTTCCTACCCTATCCTGCGGTATTCTTATGGATCTCATTGTTTCTCACTTCCGCTCATTGCTCTCTCGAGTATCTCTTCGGAGTCGATTATATCGACATCTTTGTTCTTGAAGAATCTGTTGATGTTGTTGATATCCCTCATGAGGAAGTTCTTGGCGTTGAAATGGTCCGCCGTGAGTGCCTGTCCGCAATCGATCAGGACGGGTTTGTCCTTCCACATCAGGATGTTGTATTCGCTGAGGTCACCGTGGATCAGGTGTGCCTTCTTGTACCCGTCTACGATGAACGATACGCATTCCTTGTACGTCATGTTCGGTCTCTTGAGCTCCGCATCCTTCAGCTGCGGTGCGGGACCGTTCCTGTCACCGATGTATTCCATGAGGAGACAGTTCTTCTCGAATTCTATGGGTTCGGGTACACGGATGCCGTTGACATGGTATCTCTGGAGGTTCTTGTACTCCTTGGTGGTCCATGCGTAGATGAGCTTCCTCCTGTTCCCGCAGAGACCTCTGAATCTCGGATCCCCCTCGATGTACTTCGATACACGTTTGAACGTGGATGTGGAGGTCCTGAAGATCTTCAGTGCGAACGGTTCGTCATCCTCATCGGTGACGTAGAACACATTGCCCTCCTTGCCGGTGGATATGGTGTAGTGTACGGAATCGACGTACCCTGCCGTCATGAAGTCATAGATGACGAGCAACGTCTGCTTGTCGAAGACCTCGGCATCCGTCTGCCTTTCGTCACCGGTCCTGTTGGTCTTGAGTTCGTCCACGTGACGCTCTAAGTGAGCGTAGATCTCATCGTATGACGGCAAATGATCACACCGTTATCAGAATATGTCAAGATTCTTCGGGACTTTGCCCCTCTTACTGAGGTTGACGGCCTGTGTCTTGGTGTAACGGAATCTGACATCGCATTTATCGGGCTGGAAATCCCAGATCGATATGATCAGGAGATCTCCCTCTCTGATCCACATCCTCTTCTTGATCTTACCGGGGATCCTTCCTACCCTTGATGTGCCGTCCTCGCACATGACCCTTATCTTGGATGCTCCGAGCAACTGGTCAGCTATGCCGAACATCTCTCCTTCCTTGATGTTAGGAAGACGTACACGCGTTACATCCTCATCGGGACTCTCCATTGGCTCATCAGCACTCATTTCGATATCTCCTTTATAATGCGAGTGATTAACTGCACCCTGTATATAAATATAGGGTAGGAACAGCGAGGATCCCGAAGGATATGACATGTTTTCGTTCGAATAGTCACGATATCGGCATCATGTGGTCTCATGAGAAACGTTTTTAAATGAATTGTATTATGCGCTCATACCCAATGCTCATGTAGTGTAGCGGCCAATCATTCGGCCCTTTCGAGGCCGACACTCGGGTTCGAATCCCGACATGAGCACTATCCCATTTTCGTGACCATTCTGAGACCTGTCGGATCTTTGGACATGGTATTAACTCATTAACTGTAGCATCGTCCATTGATATTCGATCGGCATATTGTATCATGCATGAACGGATCGTACAGTAACGATGGCATGCATTCGAACATCGATGGTCGCATCTTTGCGAGGTGTTTCTGATGGGCGACCGCATATGCATAAGGCTCGTCGATGGGGAGCGCACATCACCCATCTTCTACGGACATTGGTGCGGGATCTGCGCATTGAGATACATGAACGATGCGCTGAGGGATGAGAACAACGGCATATCGAACATCATGTGCAACTTCATCGTGAGGATCATGGGTGGCAGGGTGTGTCCCAGAAGCTACTACATCTACAACGATGACGACTCATATTCCAGGATGGCGGATTGGAACAACTGGTGTTGGACGTTCGACATGAGGGATCAGAGATGGACGACGACATATCCGGAACTGTCGGACAGGCGCATGACCATGGATGAGGTGGATGACTTCGTCTTCAGCAACGGTGCACGTATCTGAGATCACCAACCGTATCTGAATGCGAACAGGCATCCGAAATACATGTGGATGTTGCGTGGACGTGTCAGACATGCAACGATTCCGGGTATGATGACGTGACCGCTCCTGAAGGGTCTGACGGCATCACGCATATCGTCGGAGGACCATTCCTTGAGTCTGCGGTTGAAGTCCATAAATCTCCTGTCAGAGAGGATGGATCCGTCCCACCATCTCTGGAGTCTCTCGGGATCATCCCTGATGATCGATTCCGCGGCCTTCTTCCCGGCGATCAACGCCGCCTTGAGGCCGCCGTAGCTCACGGGATTCGCCATAGCGGCAGCATCGCCTATGAGCGATGCGTGTCCTTTGACGATCCTCCCGACACCTCCTACGGGGATGTTCCTCGAACCCATGAATCCGTACTCATCCTCGGAATATCTTCCCTTCATCCCGCCCGTACCGGACATGCTCCCGTGGGGGAATTCCCATGTGTATGTCCCGCTCCCATCGTCGGAGATCCTTATGATCAGATTGTCGTCGGGATGCCTGTCGACGAGGAACTCCGTGGCCGGACAGGATGCTGCGGGCTTGCTTCCGAATATGCACCTTCTCACGACGGATGATGCTCCGTCGGCCCCGATGATCCAGTCGAACGTGCCGACATCGCCATCCGGAGAATGCACGTGATATCCGTCGTCGGTGACGTCCACGGAATCTATGCTTGCGTGTACGAATCTGACATCGGATCCGCATTCGGATCTGAGGTGTGACAGGAACGCAGGGCGATCCAGGATGTATCCCGGCGTCCTCATCCTGATCTCCGTCCCGTCGGGCCACATCAGTTTGGTGTATTCGAATTCGTTCAGGATGCCATCTGCCTTCATGGGGGACAGTGTTCTGAATGTCGATCTGCTCACTCCGCCACCGCATATCCGGTGGTATCTGTCATACTGATCGGTGCCGAGACGTTCCGCGACCGTTATGTCGAAGCCGTGACCGGATAGGAAGAATGCTGCTGACAGGCCGGCAGGTCCGCTGCCGACGATCAGTACCTTCTGTTGCATCCCTCTACCTTCTTACGGTATGCCTCGCTTTCCGCCACGACATCATCGACGTTGTGATGGTCGACCCTCTTCACATTGGGGAGTTTCTTGGGGAATCTGCGAAGCATCTCGTTCATGAGGTTCCTGTCGGAACACGGATGCTCCTCCAGCTTCTTCCTATCCCAATTATCTATCATATCGAACACGGATTCGATACCCTTGTCATAGAATTCGGCCGCGAGCACGGTGTAGACGATGGCATCGTTGCACATGATCGCCACATTGCAGTTACGTACGACCTGGTCGCATCCGTTGAATGAGATGGCCAATCCCGAACTCTCGCGTACGAGCTCCATCGTCACATGGTCGGTCATCGAGCTCCCGATGCATACCGTGGAATCGAATTCGATGGATGTGTTGCGCCTGATATCCAATGCGGAATAGGATTTCTCGCGGGTACCGATCGATGGGACATCCTTGAAATCCTGGTAGATCGCCATCTTCGGTATCTCATCCAGGAATATCTCGTCGAGTCTGTTGACGATCGTCGCATCCTCTTCGGATAGCACCTCTCCTTCATCGAACGTGTATTTCGTCTTTGGTACGCGGAGCGACGATATGGAGTTGGCGAGGTCCCTGAGGGTCCTGCATTCCTGTCTGTCGGGATCCACGGAATCGAACTCGACCTTCGTACAGGTGACCTTCGTCATGGGGAATCCCGTCATGTCGCACAATGCCATGACATGGTGTTCCAGTATGCCGGTGTTGATGAACGTCGGTAACAGCGAGTTCAGATACATGAGGCAGCTGTCCGCATACGGGATGAGTGTCATGTTCCTCTTGGCCTCGGTGTATGCCATGAAGTCGGTCACACCGAAAGCCTTCAGGAACGGGATGATCATCTTCATGGCCGTGCCGTACTTGTCATCCACTCTGCCCAGGGCATTCGTGGATATGTCGCTGTATCTGTTGACCACGTCGAAGAACCGGTCCCCGTTGCGTATGGCATATCCGCACAGCTCCCTGTTGGGATCGTTGGATGACAGAATCCCGCTGCAGCTCATGATGAGCTGTGTCTCGCTCCTGAGTCCCAATTCCTCCGACGGATTGTATTCCATTGGTCATCCCTCTATGTTCCTGTCGACCTGTTCGCTCAGATCGAACGGCCCTTCGAGAGGCACATCGCCCTTGTAAAGCCTCTTTCCTTCGATACGAACGTTCCCGTCGGCGAACTGTCTGATGGTCTCCACTATCAACGGCAGCTCACGTTTGGCACCGTCCTCCCTTATCCTCTTGAAGAGCGGGAGTTCGATGCCGACCTTCTCGATCACGCCTTCGAGCGTATCATGTTCCAATCTCTCCTCGAGATTGGCCCAGAGTCCGTCATAGTCCCCGCCGCGTATGGGGAATCTGCAATATGTGAGTGCCGCACCCCTGTCCCAATCGGGTGTCACTATGTGCATCATCGCACCCTGTTCGTCCGCACCTTCCCTGATGAGTTGCCAGATCACTTCCTGCCATGTGCCCTTCGGGCCGGTCGGGAGTGCGGGGTGGAGATTCATGAAATCGTATTGCTCACAGGTGTCGTCATCGATCCAGAGCATGTATCCTGCCAGGATGCCCAGGTCGAACCCGAGGTCCTTGATCCTTCTCCTTATCTCGGCTCCGTATAATCTCCTCCATTCCACGGGGTCGGAATCCCACAGATCGGGTCTGAACGTCTTCCATGAGAGGGTGATCAACGGTATGTCGTTCCCTCTCACCATGTCGAAGAACATCTCCCTCTGTTCCTTCCTGGGGTTGGGTTCCTCGGTATTGTCCCAATTGCAGAATACGAACGAGAATTCGACATCGAGCGTGCCATCTTCCTTCTTTTCCATGACCTCACGCAGGAGATTGCGTGAGCCGGGACCTCTTCCTGTGGAGAACCAGCCGAGTTTGAGCATATATGGGCGTATGCATCACCATTTATTAGGTATTCTCATACGTCGAAGATGACCGTGACGGAGGGTTCGTCCCTGTTCACATCCAACATGTGGTACGTGACGGCCTTGATCTCGGCCCTGGCATGATGTTTCTTGATATCCAATGGTTCTCCCTTGGCGGTGCATCTGACGGTATCGCCATCGAACTCCACATGGAACGAATCGAACACCATGCTCTCGCAATCCATGACGAAGAGGAGTTCCGAGAGGAATGCATACAATCTGTCGCAGTCATCCTTCCTCGTGACCTCGATCGTACGTTCCGCAACATCCTCTATCCTCTCCGCATCGACTATCTGATCGAACATCGCATATGCGGCGTTCTCGAAACATTCCTCGAGATCCGCACCGGTGCATCTGACCATCACATCCGCCGTGTGCTCGAGCTTCTGATATCTTTCCGTCATATCGATCGTGGTGTATGCATAGGTCGTTTATCATATGTCCGCAGATCCGATGCCTTCGTTCGTTTTCGAGGAACATCGAACTTACGGAGGGAGGGCCATACGATCGATTAAGAAAATCATATAAACAATGCAATTGGATAAAGTAGCTATGCGCATCACAATCGTAGGCTGCGGGACCATCGGCAGCAAACTGGCCAAAGCAGCCGATAAGATGGACGAGGTCAAGAGGATCTATCTTATCGACATAGTGAAAGAGAAGGCGGAACGTCTAGCATCCCAATTGAACAAGGCCATCGTCGTGGAATCCGTGGAGGATGAGCTGTATCACTGTGATCTGGTGATAGAGGCGGCAAGGCAGGATGCTGCGAAGGAGATACTCCTGAAGACCGCGGCACGCGGTGTGGACATCATGGTCACATCCGTCGGTGCACTCGTCGGTGATGATTTCAGAGAGATGGTCTTCGAGAAGGCGAAGAGCTGTGACGCGCGCATATTCATCCCATCGGGAGCATTGTTCGGTACGGACGGACTGAGGGCCGCATCCAACGACGAACTCGCCCAGGTAAGCCTGGAGCTCACCGCAGGAAAGGGTTCGCTGGCACACATCGAATACCTTGAGAAGAAAGGTCTTGACGTTAACAAGATCGAAGAGCCCACGGTCATGTTCCGCGGTACCGCGAGGGATGCGGTCAAGCTGTTCCCCCGTAACGTGAACATCGCTGCTACAGTCGCGATCCTCGGAGTGGGGTTCGATAAGACTGAGGTATCCATCGTGTTCGATCCCGCTGCAGATACGAACACATACGTACTGACCGTGGAAGGTAGGTTCGGTAAGGCCGTGAGTAAAACATCGAACGTCTACGCCCCGGATTCACCCAGTACATCCAACCTGTCCTCGCTGTCGGCCATCGCCGCACTTAAGAGGATAATAAGGAACGAATGGGCCGGAATCTGAAGGTTTATTTCCATCCACCATCATCCGGGCATCATGAGCAGAGCTGAGAGGCTGATCGCCAATTCGGATGATGATGTGGATGCCATCATAATCATGAACGGTGGAGAACCGTTCCTGGACTCCACATTCTGGTATATCACTGAACAGGGTTCCGGCTGTTTCGAGGGTGCGATGGCATTCGTGAGCAGGGACGGCACTTTGGATGTGGTGGTGAGTCAGCTCGAGGCCGAGATCGCCAAGGGCGGTAAGGGTAACGTTCACGTGTATTCCACGGGAGAGGAACGCAACGCATACGTGAAGGACATCCTGAAGGATTGTAAGAAGGTCGGCGTCAATTCCGATGCCGCTCTGTATTCCATGGTCAATTATTTCAAGAAGATGAACGAGGGGATGGAGATCGTCGACTCGTTACCTGCGATAAACGCCACCGTGAATGTGAAGGAGGATTCCGAGATAGATGCGATCACGAAGGCTTGCGACATATCGTCGAAGGTGGCATCCAAGCTCCCCGAGATGATATCGGAGGGTGCGTCGGAGCAGGAGGTCGCATCCGAGATGGACATCATGATGAGGAGGTTGGGAGGCACCGGTAACGCCTTCGATACCATAGCGGCATTCGGACCCTATTCTGCGGAACCGCATCACACACCTTGTGATTATCGTCTGAAGAAAGGGGATACCGCTCTGTTCGATTTCGGTTCCAAGTACGACAGATACTGTTCGGACCTCACCAGGACCATCTTCCTCGGTGAACCCGTCGAGAAGCTCAAACGTGCTTACGATGTCGTATTGAAGGCACAGGAGGCAGGCATAGAGAGGATACGTCCGGGTGCCAAGGCATCGGATGTGGACCTCGCCGCCAGGGAGCTCATAGACTCCACAGAGTTCAAGGGACTCTTCATACACTCGTTCGGACACGGCATCGGTATGGATGTCCATCAGAACATCCACGTCTCCCCGAGATCGGAGCATGTGCTGGAAGAGGGTAACGTAATCTCTGCCGAACCGGGGATATACATCCCCGGTGTCGGCGGCATAAGGATCGAGGATACGATCCTGGTGACGAAGGACGGATGCAGGAGACTTACGTCCTACGATCATTCCTTCACAGTGGTCTGACCCTGTTCTATCGTGATGCGTTGTCTGTCGCCTGCCTCATCCAATGAGGAGCAGTCTCCATTCATCGCCCCTATCTTTATGACAGGGTATCTTGACACGGGTCTGCCGTCCTCACCGCTCAGCGGAGTGGGTCCGAAGAACAGGCATAATGCATGTGCTCTGGGCCAATATGCGATGTCGCCGACATCCATCACCGTCCTCTCCTCGCCCGTGATATCTATGTCGGTCAGCGGGAACTCGAAGTAGATCTCGCTGCCGAGCATGTTGGTGGTCGCATGGAACGGTAAGGACAGCCATATCGCATCGGACAGAGCGGAATCATCGAGCGTACCGGTGATGGAATCGTTCCTGGTCCTGATGACTATGTTCTTCATCACTCCTTCCCCCCGAAGAATGTCTGTCTCACCCATCTGCCGACCTGTTCTATGTCCTCGTCGGCATCCTTCTGTTGGAGATCCTTCATCCTCTTGAGTCCGTTCCTGTAGTCCTCCACCCATTCCTCCGCGAACTTGCCGGATTGGATGTCATCGAGTATGGATTCCATCCCGTCCCTCGTCCTCTCCGTTATGACGCGGTTCCTCCTGGTGAGTCCTCCGAACTCGGCGGTGTTGGATACGGCGTTCCACATCCCGTTGATACCCCTCTCAACCACGAGGTCGGTGACGAGCTTGGTCTCATGGAGCACCTCGAAGTATGCCATCTCCGGCGGGAATCCCCTGCTGACGAGCGTGTCGTACGCCATCTTGATCATCGCGGTGTAACCGCCGCAGAGCACGGCCTGTTCTCCGAACAGATCGGTCATCGTCTCCTGTTCGAATCTCGCTTCGAACACACCGGGTTTGGTGCAGTTCATGGCTTTCGCCAAAGCGAGTGCCAGTGCCTTCGCGTTACCGGTGTGGTCGTGATGTACGCAGATCAATGCCGGTACGCCGTATCCGCCCTCGAACACCCTTCTGATCATCGGTCCGGGACCTTTGGGGGCCATCATGATGACATCCACATCCTTCGGAGGGTGTATCAGTCCGTACGTGATCGCGAAACCGTGTGCGAACTCCAATGCGCATCCGGGTTTGAGGTGGTCCTTGATCTCCTTCTCGTAGATGTCCGCCTGTGCCTCGTCCGGTATGAGCATCATGACGATGTCCGCACCCTCGACCGCTTCCGATACGGATACGGGGGAGAAACCATCCTCCTTCGCCCTGTCGAACGATTTGCCCTTCCTGACACCGATCGTAAGGTCCAACCCGGAGTCACGGAAGCAAAGTGCCTGTGCCCTACCCTGCGAGCCGTATCCCAATACGGCGATCTTCTTTCTTTTGAGCAAACCTAAGTCCGCATCTGCATCGTTATAGATCCTCATTCGAATCCCTTGCGGATACGATTGAGTATCCTTCGTTTATAATCTCTGTCCGACACGGATATCACGTGTGGTGGCATCATCATGCCACCGCATTTGGCGTACGATTATATCGTAGCGCGTGATAAGGATGTTCAGGAGCAGACACCATGAAGGTAAAGGTCGGAATCAACGGATATGGAACGATCGGTAAGAGAGTTGCAACAGCCGTCAACCAGCAGGACGATATGGAGATAATCGGGGTCACCAAGACCAGGCCCACATACGAGGCACAGCTTGCGATCCAGATGGGTTATCCGCTCTACGTCCCCGCGGACAAGGTCGATGATTTCAAGGCCGCAGGTCTCGAGGTCGCAGGTACCGTTGACGATCTCATCAAGAGTGCGGACATCATCGTTGATTGCACCCCCGGCAAAGTATCCGGAGAATACAAGGAGGCATATGCCAAGGCAGGTGTCAAGGCCATATGGCAGGGCGGTGAGGACCACTCGCTGACCGGCATATCTTTCAATGCCGCGGCCAACTACAAGGAGTCATGGGGTGCACAGTTCTCGCGTGTCGTCTCATGCAACACCACGGGTCTGCTCAGGACACTGTATCCCATCGACAAGGACTACAAGATCAAGAACGGATACGTCACACTCATCAGGAGGAGTGCGGATCCCAATGACAGCAAGGCAGGTCCGATCAATGCGATCGAACCCGTCGTGAAGATCCCCACGCACCACGGACCCGATGTGCAGTCGGTATTGCCGTGGATCAGCATCCAGACCATGGCCGTTAAGGTCCCCACGACCCTCATGCACATCCACACCGTCGTGTTGGAGCTCGAGAAGGAGGCCACGACGGAAGAGATCATAGAGCTCTTCAAGAGGACGCCCCGTGTGAGATTGGTCAAGGCGAAGGACGGAGTGAAGTCCACGGCCCAGATCATGGATCTCGCGAGGGAGATCGGAAGGACACGCGGCGATATGTTCGAGATCGTCGTCTGGGAGGACGGCATAAAGGTCGTCGGGAACACACTGTACTACTATCAGGCGGTCAATCAGGAGAGCGACGTCATCCCCGAGAACATCGATTGCATAAGGTCGATGTGCAAACTCGAGGAGGATCCCGCCAAATCCATCGCGAAGACCAACAGGGCGATGGGCATCTGAAAGTGATCTCATGAAGGATTTCCACACACTAGAGGATTTCAATTTCAAGGACAAGACGGTCCTGTTGAGGGTGGACATAAACTGTCCCCTCGACAGAGAGACCCTGAAGATAATCAACGACGCCAGGATAAGGCGTATCATCCCAACCGTCCGCGAGCTTATGGGTAAGAGGGCCAAGGTCGTCATATTGGCGCACCAGAGCAGGAAGGGGAAATGGGACTTCACATCCCTCGAACAGCACGCCGAGAGGCTCTCGAAGAACCTCAACTATCCCGTAGGGTATGTGGATGATGTGATGGGCGAGAAGGCTATGAAGGCCATAAAGGAACTCCAGCCCGGTTCGGTCATCCTCCTCGGTAACGTGAGGGAATTGGATTCCGAGACGGCCAAGTTGGACATGTTCGGACATTCCGAGGGTGAATTGGTCAAAGCGCTCACGCCTCTGATCGACTACTACGTGTGCGACGCATTCGGTGCCGCGCACAGGTCGCAGTGCTCGTTGGTGGGTTTCCCGATAAAGGTGCCGTCGGCATCCGGTAGGCTCATGGCCAAGGAGATCAGCGCATTGAAGGCCATCTTCGATGAGCCCAGGAGGCCGTCCGTATTCATATTGGGCGGTGCCAAGTTCGGCGACGCATCGGAGATGATCGACCATGTCCTCGGTACCGGTATGGCGGATACCGTCATGTTGGTCGGTCTTGCCGGCAATGCATTCCTCTACGCACGCGGGACCGATCTCGGAGAGAAATCGCTCAACGTCCTCAAGGAGGAGTTGACCGAGGAGAACCTCCAGGCAGCGAGAGAGACGATGAGGAAGTACGGACAGAGAGTCCTCCTCCCGTCGGATGTCGCAGTGGAGAGGGACGGCAAGAGGGTATCGATCCTCGCCGGAGATCTCCCTGTGGATGAACCGGCCATAGACATCGGTGATGCGACCATAGAGAAGTTCACGAAGGTCATCATGTCCTCCAGGACGTCGTTCATGTCCGGTCCTGCCGGTATGTACGAGAAGGATGGATTCGGAATCGGTACCAAAGCGCTCATGGAGGCGATGATAGAGTCCAAGGGACAGTCTGTCATCGGTGGCGGACACACCGTCGGTGCGGCGGATACCTTCGATCTCACCGACAGGTTCTCATACGTGAGTACGGGCGGAGGTGCCCTGGAGACATTCCTTCTGGGACAACCGTTACCTGTAATCGATGCCCTAAAATATTCGTTCAATAAGTACCGAGCCGATGACATTCGAGATCCATAATGTTGGGACCGTATTTGGCGGAGAGGCATTCCTCCTCGTCACCGAACAGAAGACAGCACTGATCGATTCAGGATTCTCCTTCGGTGCGAAGGGTCTTGTCAAGAACATCGGTAAGATCCTTGGCGACAGACCCTTGGACTACATTCTGCTGACACACTCGCACTACGATCACGTCTCCGGTGCGCAACAGTGCAGGAAGAAGTGGCCTGACGCGAAGATCGTCTCGGCCGAACATGCGGCGAAGGTGTTCCAGAAACCGAATGCGATAAAGACGATGCTCGATCTGAATCGTGCGGCAGCGTGGAACACTCATCACTTCCCGTTCATCAGGGACAACATCACGGGTATCAGCACAGATATCATCGTGAAGGAAGGGGACGTCATAGACCTCGGTGACATGAAACTGCAGGTCATGGAGACACCCGGGCACACACGTGACACGATAGCGTTCTGGTGTCCCGAGGAGAAGCTCCTGATATCCAACGAGACCATCGGTGTCGCGGTGGACGTCGATCACGTCACACCCGCGTGCCTCATATCCTTCAAGATGGCATTGGAGGCTGTGAACCGTGTAAAGGACCTTCACCCTGAGATCATAGTCCTGCCGCACTACGGTGCGATCAGCGGTGCGGATTACTGTAACAGATATCTCGAGTCCGCATACAACGGCCACATATCATACAGGGATGCGATCCTGGAGAAGTATGATGAGGGCATGAATGAGAAGGATCTGCTCGAGTTCTCCAAGAATGTTCTCTGGGTCGGACCGATAAAAGAGGGTCAGCCCGAGGATGCGTTCGATCTCAACAACAAATACATCGTGCCTACGATCATCAGAGAGTACCGTCAGTGACGGGTCATGGCGATCGGTCATCGGATCGGTCGCCAATCCCTCTTCTCAATTCTTTCAGTGTCGTTCCGGATCGTATCGAATGCACTACATATCATAGAATGTAAAATGTAATTTACGTTCTGTATAATTTACAATGTATAATGTGGCGATAATACAGATTCTGTTTTAACTCAGAACAAAATATCGGAACGCTGGCCCAATCCCAATCGGTGATATTATAGTCAATAAGAAGGGAAACAAGCCCAGGACCACATGTGAGGATCGCCTTACGGCGGATGAGGAGCTGGAGGCGGCCTTCCATTATCTGGATCGCTACCTTGACAGGTTATGGAATCGCGGCAGGAAGGAGTCGACGATAACGTCCTACAATCAGATCATCTCCTCCCTGATAAGATTCCTCTACGACAAAGGCCTCCATTGTTCCCCCAAGTTGGTGAAGGAGAGGGAGATTATGGCGATAGTCAAGGGCTATCCGGTATCGGACCTCAGCAAGAAGAGTTATCTACAGGTGTTCTCGAGATGGTTGGTGATGATGGCAGATAACACCGTCATCAGACAGATGGATCTTCTCTGGCCCTCGTCCGATCGTCCCGGAAGACGGTGGGCCGATTACAACGAGGCCCTGAAAATGTACGAGGCCGAGGAGGATCCCACCAACAGGATGATATTGGTACTTGCGATGGACGAGGGGATGAGAGCGGTCGAGATCGCCAATATGAGGGTCGATGACATAGGCGACGGATGGTTGAAGGTACGCGGTAAAGGGCATAGAGACGGTAAGATACGTACGGTGCCGATGTCCGCACGTGTCAGGAAGGAGATAACGAGATACGTGAGGTATCGGGCGTATGTACTTTCAGGCAGGGACGGTTGCGAAAGATTCCTGCTGAGGGAGAACGGCACACCATTGACATCGCATCTGGTCTCCCAGCGTGTGATACGCATGGGCAATAAGCACGGCAACGACATCACGGCCCATTCGCTGAGACGGAGATTCATAACAGATGTATTGAACTCCGGTGTCAGGATCGAGGTCTGTTCCAAATTGGTGGGTCATGAGAATCCCATGGTCACCGCGATGTACTACAACTGTGACCGTGAGCTGTTCGAGGATGCGATGAAGAAACGCTTCTTCTATCTTATGGGTAGGGAGGACCTGGAGGTCGAGGGTTGACGATGGGGTGATCCCCCACCATCCCTCAGACATCCAACGTGAACGTCTCTCCTGTGTTGGGGAGTATGACGTTGTAGTCGGCGAGATCTTCGAGGAACAGTTCCCTCGTCTCGGAATGCATGATTATGACATTCTTCGGATTGCAGGCCTTGACGAAATCCACTATCTCGCCGTGATCCGCGTGTGCGGAGAAGTCGTATTTCTGTATCTCGCAGTTGATCTTCTCTATCTCGCCATCGATCTTGACGCAACGCTCCTCCATGAGAAGCCTTCCGTTGGTGTCCTCCGCCTGGTATCCGACCAGGAGGACAGCGTTCCTTGGGTCGTCCTTCAGACGTTTCAGGTATCCGAGGACGGGTCCTCCGTCGAGCATACCTCCGGTGGTGATGATGACCTCTGCTCTGCCCGCGTCCCTCCTCATGTTGGCGTTGCGGACCTCGTTGAACTTCCTCTTCGCATTCTTCAACGCCTTCGCATCTGCGAGATACTCCGGGTAGTCGAGGAACAGGCGTGTGACGGAACGTCCCATACCATCCACCCACATCTCGTAACCGGCGTTCCTGAGGAGGATCATCAGTTCCTGTGTCCTTCCCACGGCGAAGCTCGGGATGAGCACGGTTCCTCCGCGGTCGACGACCTCGGCGACCTTGTCGAGGAATTCCTTTTCGACGCTCTTCCTGTCGGGGTGGTAACGTCCGCCGTATGTACCTTCGACGAACAGGTTCTCGCAATCCACGGGTCTGGCACCATCGACGAGTCTCTGTCTGAGCGTGTGGATATCGCCCGAGTACAATGTCTTGGTATCGACACCGAATTCGAACATCGCCGCACCGGGTACGTGTCCCGCATGGTGCATGGTGACCTCGATCCTGCCGAGCTCGAACGTATCTCCGAACGTCATCGGGACGACGTTCTTCATCGTCCTCTCGATGTCGCCTGTGGTGTAGGGTAGCGGATAGTTCTCCGCTTTGGCAATCTTGAGCGAATCGTACATCATGATCTCTCCGACCTCGGCCGTGAGAGGTGTCGTGAACAGTTCGCATCTGTCCCTTCCGCAGATCTGAGGGACCATACCGCAGTGATCCAGGTGACAGTGCGTCAGGAGCATGTGATCTATCCTCGTATCCGCCGGCATGGGATACTCGGGTGGTTTTGTGGGACTCATCCCGTATTCGATGAGGAGCGTCTTCCCTGCCCCTTCTATCGTCATTCCCATGCGGCCTACCATATCTGCGCCGCCCAGGAATTTGAATTTCATTTCCATGGTTTGTTCTCCTATAGAGTTTATCGCCTCGTTGAGAGGACTTTGTGAAAAAGGGCGATAGTCGTCGTCCTTTGTACAGTGATCAGTGAATGCGCATACGCGTGACACGTGCGCTTTATAATATACGCGATGTACACTGCGTATTTAAATTTAGACATCACTCAATTTCGATTTCGGGATGCGTTTTTCACTCAATAAAAGTTAAGCAGACGGCTTAAATATTAAGAATTGCATTGCATAGACGTCAGACGATCCTCTGGCAGGTGGGATGCATTTTGAGGATGATGGGTAGCGTTAGCTCGCATTCTGTGAGCGGTAGGTTGAAGGGTGCAACGGACACTATACTAGGTACCGGAGCGGATACAGCGGATGTGATCTGCGACACACGTTCGGGTACATTGCTCACGTTCATCCTGCTGTTCGTCGTCGGTTGGATCCCCACCATCGGCCAGATGGTCGCAGGTTATGTCGGAGGAAGGAGGTCCGGTTCCCCATACCGCGGATTGTTCGCGACATCCGTCGCAACCGCATGTTTCCTGGTGATCCTGACACTGGTAGCTTTGTTGTTGGATTCCATCAACGGCGCCCTATCGGTGGACTATCAGGCCGAGATCGATGCGCTCAGCCAGCAATCCACATTGTTGGCGACATTCGCTGCATCGGCCCTGGAATACCTCAGAGCACTGTTCGGCGGGAGCGGACTCAGCATCGCATATGTGTCATACCTCATCACACCGGTCTTCGGTGTCATCGGTGGCGTCGTATCCAATCAGATGCAGAAGGAACTCCGCTACATCATCCGTACCGCAGGCGGTACATCCGCTCAGCGCATCCGCTCGATGGAGCGTCACGGAAGGGGGAAGCCCATGGGATTCAGCTATTCGCAGATCTCCGCGATATCCGCAGAGCCATCCATGCACGTACAGCCCACGCAGGTCATCCAATCCACGATGGTCACCAATGTATCGGACACGAAGGAGAGAATCGAGAGGCCGACGAAGTCCGCGGATACCACGGTGGAGATATGTGCGGATGTCGCAACGACGGTGATGACACAGAAGTCCAACCCATTCGATTCGATCCTGTCCGTCCAGAAGAAGAAGGCGGAATCGGGTGAGACGGTCAACACGTCCACGATGGACGATTCCGTATCGGATGACGATCAGTATCTCTGATGTCGACGGGCACGTGCGCTATTATACGCGCACAATATTGTTTTATAGTCTCATTCGATAACCCCGTCATCAGAGGCGAATGAACTTGTTCTGTCCAGAGTGCAAATCGATGGTCTTCCCCGAAGATGGGAGATATTACTGTAAGAATTGCGATAAGTTTATCGAAGAGGAAGTGAAGAGCGAAGGATTCACGACGGCATCCAAAGCCAAGGAGACCGCGGTCGTATCCGATGGAGAGGCTGTACTTCCCAAGGCACGTGAGATCTGCGCCAAGTGCGGTAACACCGAGGCCTACTACTACATGAGACAGAACAGGTCGGCCGATGAACCTGAGACCATCTTCTACCGTTGTACCAAGTGCAACTACCAGTGGAAGGTCTGATTGCGGATAACGGGACGGTGATGAAATGTTCAAGGCACAGATCAAAGCAGAGACACTGAAAGGACTTGTGAATGTCATATCTACCCTCATCGATGAGGTGAAGTTCACCGTCAGTCCGGATGGGATGAGCCTGAAGGCCGTCGATCCTGCGCATGTCGCCATGATCGAGCTCAAGATGGATGCGGGAGCATTCGAGAGCTACGAGGCGGACGATGCGGAGATCGGACTCGATCTCGACAAGGTCAAAGAGGTCCTCAAACTGTCGGCCGCGGGAGAGGTCATCTCGATGGAGCTCGATGAGGAGCGCGGAAGGCTCGTCTTCAAGGTCGGCAACATAACGAGGCGCATGAACCTCGTGGACACATCGAGCATGAGCGACCCGAAGGTGCCCCAGCTCGAGCTTGCGGCCAGCATAGAGGTCCCCGTATCCGAGCTTCAGAGAGGTATCAAGGCATCCGAGAAGATCTCGGACCACATCACACTCATCGCCGACACGGATTACTTCGAACTCCTTTGTGAGGGAGACACCGATTCGGCGGATCTCAGACTGGAGAAGGACAGTCTCGTCGGGATCAATGTGGACTCACAGGTCAGCAGTATGTTCCCCCTCGATTACTTCTCCAATCTCGTCAAGGCGATGCCTTCGGACATCGTCGTCAAGATCGAGCTGGATAACGACTATCCCGCCAAATTCAACTTCAACGTCGCCGGTGATAAGGGAAGGGTCATGTACCTACTTGCACCGAGGATCGAGAACGAATGATCCCCTGGTGAGAGGATGGACTCCAAAGAGCTACAGAGGATGGCCAACAGACTCAGGTTGCATGTCATCGAGATGACGTATGCGGCCAACTCCGGACATCCGGGCGGATCCTTATCGGCAGCGGACATCATAACCGCACTCTACTTCAAGGTGATGAAGCACGATCCCAAGGACCCGAACTGGGAGGACAGGGATCGTTTCGTATTATCCAAAGGACATGTCGCACCCGTCCTCTACGCCGCATTGGCAGAATCGGGTTACTTCCCAGTGGAGGACCTCATAACATTGAGGCAGTTGGGTTCCAAATTGCAGGGACACCCGGTCCGTGGCAAGGTCCCGGGAGTGGAGATGTCCACGGGTTCCCTGGGACAGGGGCTCAGCATGAGCTGCGGTATCGCCTTGGCAGGTAAGATGG
This sequence comes from Eggerthellaceae bacterium, assembly GCA_963651945.1. Taxonomy (GTDB): domain Archaea; phylum Thermoplasmatota; class Thermoplasmata; order Methanomassiliicoccales; family Methanomethylophilaceae; genus Methanarcanum. The sequence goes on from CAVJRF010000006.1 coordinate 25,007, forward strand.
ACGGCAAGGGATACAATGTGTACTGTATGCTCGGTGACGGCGAGCTCCAGAGTGGACAGAACTGGGAAGCCGCCATGTTCGCATCCAATTACAAACTGAACAACCTCATTGCGATAGTCGACCGTAACAGATTGCAGATCTGCGGTGACACGGAAGAGGTCATGTCGTTGGAACCTCTGGTAGATAAGTGGATGGCGTTCGGTTGGGATGTCATCGAGACCGACGGTCATGACATGGACAAGGTCATAGTCGCACTCGAAGAGGCGAAGGAGCCTAGGGATTCACCCGTAGTGGTCATATTCAACACCGTTAAGGGTAAGGGCGTCTCGTTCATGGAGAACAATGCGGGATTCCACGGGAAGGCCTGCAATGCGAAGGAGTACGAACAGGCCGTAGAGGAATTGAAGAAGGTGATCTGATGGGAGCCGCACAGCGTAACTACTATGGTAAGGCACTTGCGAAGTTGGCCGGAGAGAGGGACGATGTCGTCGTATTGGATGCGGACCTCGCCGGTTCCACCAAGACATCGGAGTTCAAGAAGGTCGCACCGGAGAGATTCATCGAGGTCGGTATCGCCGAGCAGGACATGATCGGTGTCGCATCCGGTCTCGCCGCATCCGGCAAGACCGTGTTCGCATCGACATTCGCTGTCTTCGCGACGGGCAGATGCTGGGAACAGATCCGTCTGGCCGTGGCATATCCGAAACAGAATGTCAAGATCGTCTCCACCCACTGCGGTATAAGCGTGGGAGAGGACGGTGCATCTCATCAGGCATTGGAGGATATCGCGATAATGCGTGCGATACCCAACATGACGGTGATCTCGCCGGCCGATGCGAATCAGGCGTATGCGGCCACAATGGCGATAGCCGAACAGAAGGGCCCGTGTTATATGAGGCTCGGTCGTGCCGATTTCCCCGAGATATATCCTGCCGACGTCAGATTCGAGATAGGCAAGGCGGATGTGCTCAGAGAGGGTTCGGATGTGACGCTCATCGGTACCGGACAGATGGTATCATACTGTCTCGATGCGGCCAAGGCATTGTCCGAGGAGGGCATCTCTGCCGAGGTCATCAACGTATCCACGATAAAACCGCTCGATGCGGACACGATCGTCGCATCCGTCAGGAGGACGGGTTGTGCGGTCACCGCAGAGGAGCACAGTATCATCGGAGGACTGGGTTCCGCCGTCGCAGAGGCGGTGACGGAATCGCATCCCGTACCTCTCGTCAGGGTCGGTACGAAGGACACCTTCGGTGAATCGGGAAAGGCCGAGATGCTGATGGAGAAATACGGCCTCACGGCGAAGGATATCGTCAGGGCCGCCAAGGATTCAATTTCAAAGAAGAGGTGATTGTAATGAAGATTTTCATAGACACTGCAAATCTGGATCAGATCAAGGAGATCAACAGCTGGGGCATCGTCGACGGTGTGACCACAAATCCCAGTCTCATCGCCAAGGAAGGCGTCGATGTCAAGACGAGGATCAAGGAGATCGCAGAGATCGTGGATGGCCCCATATCCGCAGAGGCCATGTCGATGACGGCGGACGAGATGGTAAAAGAGGGTCGTGAGCTCGCGAAGATCCATCCCAACGTGGTCATCAAGCTCCCCATGTGCATCGAGACCCTGAAAGCGACATCGAAGCTCAGGGAAGAGGGCATAAGGGTCAATGTGACGCTCATATTCTCTGCACAGCAGGCATTGTTGGCCGCCAAGGCGGGTGCGGCCTACGTCTCACCCTTCGTCGGAAGATTGGACGACATCGGAGAGTACGGTACGGACCTCATCTCCAACATCGTTCAGATCTACTCCAACTATGACTTCGACACAGAGATCATCGCAGCATCCATCAGGCACCCCGTCCATGTCCTGGACGTGGCACTCGCAGGATGCGATATCGCTACGATCCCTTACGATGTGCTGAAGAAGATGGTATCCCATCCGAAGACGGATGAGGGTATACAGAAATTCATCGCTGACTACGAGAAATCGAAGAAACAGTGATGTCATGTATGATGTCGTCGTGGTCGGAGGCGGACCGGCCGGTACAATAACGGCCGACCTATTGGCCAAGGACTACGACGTGCACATCATCGAAGAGCATGATGTGATAGGCAGGCCCGCACAATGTGCGGGTTTCCTATCCGTCGAGACCGCGGATGCGCTGAAGGTCGACATGCCTAGATACGGTGTCATAGACGCATCCGATTTCATATTCCCCGACGGGAGGATACTGACGATCGAATCCGACAGGCCGAGGATGATCGTCACCGACAGGACGGTATTGGATCAGAGATTGGCCGAGAGGGCCATGGATTCCGGTGCCTCCATATCATATTCTACAAGATATCTTTCGCATAAGGTCAGGGACGGTGTAGTGACCATCGAGACATCCAAGGGGACGATCGAGTCCAGGATGATCATCGGGGCCGACGGTCATTCGTCAAGGGTCGCATCGAGCCTCGGGGACAATGAGCCCAAGGAGTACGTCAGAGGCATGGTCTTCGACATGGATCACAGGTCGGACGTTCAGAATAAGATCGATCTGTTGTTCGGCACCGATATCGCACCCGGTTTCTTCGCATGGGTCATCCCCTGCGGTGATTTCACCCGTGTAGGATTGTGCTCCTCATGGGATGCGGGCCCACCCTCGGATTATATGAAGATCCTCCTGAAGAGATCGGGATTGCAGGATGTACCGATACTGAGGAAGTATTGCGGGAAGATCCCGATGGGCGGTCGGAGGATAACGTATTCCGACAATCTCATGCTCATAGGCGATGCCGCCGGTCAGATAAAGCAGATCTCCGGCGGAGGTCTGTATCCGATCGTCAGATCCGCGCCTCATCTGAAGGAGGCCACGGATAGGGCATTTCAGAAGAATGATCTCAGTAAGAAGACCTTATCAAGATATGAGAAGGGCTGGAGATCCGAGATAGGCAAGGAGATCAGGAACGGTTGTATGATGAGATCCCTGTACAAGAAGATGAACAACGATGACTTCTGTAAGATGTATCCTGCCTTCTCAGATGAGAGGTTGCGTCAGAGGATGAGGGACATCGATATAGACAACACGAGCAGTGTTGCCAAATACGCCCTCATCAATCCAACATTCATGAGGGTCGGGTTACCGATAGGGTTGAGGGTGCTGTTCAGATGAAGTTGGCCATGATCCCCGTTGAGGAGGCATCGGAGACGATACCTCTGCTGATGAGGAAGGACCTCGTCAACCGTAATGCGAAGATATCGAAGGGTGACGGATGCCGTCTCGTCCCGATAAAGGAAGGGAAGGAGGACATCGTATCATCCATGGGATACGGGATCACCGAAGGTGAGGCCCATTCCAGGGACAGGACACCGCCGCAGGAGCGCATAAAGGCGGCATTATCCGATCTGCCGGAGGAGGTCATCAGGGATCTTCCGATGAGATGGGAGTATGTCGGAAGGATAGCGATCATCGTGTTGAAGGAGTCGGCAGAACCCTACAAACAGCGTATCGGTGATGTATATGCCAGAGAGCTCGGGATGGAGTCCATCTGTGTGGATCGTCAGGGTGTGTCGGGTGAATTCAGGAGACCTACAACGGAGATCATCCACGGTGACAGGACCGAGGATGTCAGATTGGAGAACGGCATATTGTACGACATGGATGTCACTAAGGTGATGTTCGCCTCCGGTAATGTGGATGAGAGGGAACGCATGAAGAACCTCGATTGTACGTCCGAGACCGTGGTAGATATGTTCGCAGGCATCGGATACTTCACTTTACCGTTGGCGAAGTTCGCCGGACCCTCTAAGGTCTATGCATGCGAGAAGAATCCCGATTCGTACGCATTCCTGGTGAAGAATGTGGAACTCAACGAGGTGGGGGATATCGTGGAACCGATACTATCCGACAATCGCGACCTCGATATCGGGACACATTTCGCCGACCGTATACTGATGGGGTATGTGCAGACCACATCCGAATTCCTGCCGAAGGCGTTGGAGATGATCAAGCCCGGAGGGATCATACACTATCACGATACATTCTACATCCATGAGTACGAGGATAGGATACGCGAGATATTCGACAGGGAATGCCATGACGGTTATAGGATCGAAGGTATCCGCGAGGTCAAATCGTTCGCCCCGTCCGTATCACATTATGTGGCGGATGTCAGGATACTTTAGACGGATTCTCCGCAGCCTAATGCTGTGAGCAACGTGTTCATCTTGTCCCTATAGTCCTCGCCCTCAGCATCGATCAGCTGTTCTACGAACGGGAGCAGGAATTGTGAGAATTCTGCCTCATCGCCCGAACATTTCACAACATCGATGGATGCGATATCGCAGAACGCCTTCGCCATCGAACGCATCTTCTTGTCCTTGGGCACGATGTTGGCCATGCATTCCTTCAGCATATCCGCACCGCCGACCTTGTATGCCTTCGCATATGCATCGGCGTGTCTAGTGGCATCACCGGGTCTCTTGAACTCCGGGAGCTTCGATACGACATCGTACGAGATGTGCTTCTGATACGCTTCCTTGATCGCCTGCGATGGGTTCATCTTGCCGGGGTCGTTGAATGAATTGGCGATATCCTCGCTGGTGAATGACGCGATGACCTTGCGTGCATCGCCCCACACGGAGAGGAGTGCATCCGATGCCTTGTTGTTCTTGGCGATGACCGAGACGGATGGGTTGCCTGAGAGGTACGACCTGAGCGCCAACATCTCCGCCTCCGTACCCGTGAGGTCACCGAGGAACGAATCGAGATCGGAACCGTAGTTCTTCGTTCCGATGATGTATGTCGCCGAATCGGAACTCTTGAGGGAACCTATCTCACCTTTCAGGACCATGTTCAGGATGCTCACATCCGTCATCGCACCCACGGAGTATCTCTTGAGACTGTCGCCTGTGACCGGTGTCCTTCCCTCGGAGCCTTCGCTGTGGTAGCTGTGCTCCACGAACACCTCGATATCGTCGAGCGGATCCCCGCCGACGAATCTGGAGATCAGGAATTGGAGTGTGGATACCTCCTTCGCGCAATCCTTGCATATGCGGATCTCGGTATCGGCGGATTTCACCCTGATCACGAGTATCCCGTCGGAATGATGGCCGCATGTTATCTCGTCGTTCTCGAACTCATAGGGTGTGTCCCAGAATGTATCGTAGATGTAGTCGACGGGCATGTTGGGCTTCTTCGAACAGACGATCTCGTCACCGAAGGAGTAGATGTGCAATCCCTTCTTCTTGGCGATACCGTTGTACATGAGCAATCTGATCTTGGGGTCGTTGTAATATTGCATCCCGATGAGCTTGTCGTTACCGACGGAACCCCTCTGTGCATACGACACCTCCTCGCCGGCCAGTTTGGCTGTCGCGAGGTATGGCACGGAACCTGCGGCATAGAGCGAGATGGTGGCACAATACGCCTTCAACAGGTCGTCACTGCCCTTCGATGCCATCTTGATGAGGGCATCCGGATCGTCCTTGATCTTGCCGATCTTGGATATGGATGAGAACGTCTTATCGAACGGACAGAGGAAACATTTCCCCGCGCATTTCGGTCTTATCAGAGACGGATCCTCCCAAAGTGCCTTGGATCTCTCGAGTATATCGCTCTCAAGTCTCTTTGGTGTATGCTTTATGCCTCTGAGTCTCATCTTCTTTCCGGCCATAATCGCTTGTATGACAAATAATGATATAAATATGACCGAGTGACCTTCACGTACCGTTCATCATGGTATCGGACGACATCTCGGCACACAGGAAGAAGGTCAGGGAGTTCATGGCCAGGGCCCCGTTCCACAGGACATCCCTAAGCGAAGATGACCTGTCGTTGTACTGTTCCGCATTGACACATGACAGTTATTGCAGCGAGGCATTGAACCTACCAGAGCCGAAGGTGTTGCAATCCTATGAGCGTCTGGAGTTCCTGGGCGATGCGGTGTTGGAGTTCATCGCATGCGAGCACGTCTACAGATGCACAGATCTGAAGGAGGGCGAGATGACCGATTTCAAACAGGACATCGTGGCCAACAGGAGGATCTCCGAGAGGGTACTCTCATACGGATTGGGTATCGATTCGGTCATGCTGGTGGGACACGGTCACAGGGATGGTAGGAGGAACATCGTCGAGGAGAACATGCGTGCGGACTCGTTCGAGGCATTGATCGGTGCGACATACATCCTGTGCGGTATGGATGAGGCCAGAAGGATAGTGGTCGAGGTCCTCATGCCGTGATGCGGTCGAGCTTTTATATCACGCAATCCGATGTGATGTCATGGATGTCGAAGGGACCGCGAAGGCCATCAAGGATATGAGTATACGCGGAGCGGGCAGGATCGCAAGGGCCTGCGCATCTGCGTTGTATGAGTTTGCAGATACGTACGAGGGCAACGACAGGGATGTGCTGCTCAGGGACATCGAGGATGCCAAGGCGACGCTGATAGCATCGAGACCTACCGCAGTATCGCTCTACAACGGCGTCATGGCATCGCTCAAGGGCGTGGAGAAGGGAGAGGATGTGGATGATATCCTGTCGATAATCAAGGGTCATGCGGAGGAGTTCATCGACAATTCCCATGACGCGGTGGATTCCATAGCGGAGTTGGGCGCATCGATCATACGCGACGGCGATACGATCCTCACGCACTGCAACAGCAGTGCCGTCATCTCCACATTGAAGGAGGCCCACGGACAGGGTAAGAAGATTAAAGTGTTCGCCACCGAGACGAGACCGTGGAGACAGGGATTGATCACCGCCAGGGAACTGGCGGATGCGGGTGTCGACGTGACACTGATAGTCGACAGTGCGGCCTGTCTCGTGATGGATCATGTGGACAAGGTGTTCGTGGGTGCGGATACAGTCACGGCACAGGGCACCCTGATAAACAAGGTCGGTACGTCACAGTTGGCGATCGTGGCCCACGAGAAGGGGATACCGTTCTACGCATGTGCGGAGACGTACAAGTTCTCGCCGTTGACGCTCGACGGGGATAACGTGGAGATCGAGGAACGCGACATAAGGGAGGTCGCCAGGGAGGTGGATGTACCGGACACGGTGAAGATCTACAACCCCGTGTTCGATCGTACCGTCGGCGAGTACATTACATATTACATAACGGAGTTGGGGATGATAGCCCCGTCATCCGCAAGGGAAACGATCATAGAGTTATTCAGCGAGGACTGATTTGGAATGAAGAACTATTCATATCTGCATTTGGGCGAGGACATCGATCAGGATGCGTTCGTGGTATGCGATTATCGTGTGACCACGGACATGCCCATGGAGAAGGCGGCGGAAGCGATAGCCGCGGAACAGTCCACAGGTACGTGGACAGGGATAACCACGCTCAAGGACGATGTATTCGAGAAATACGGAGCACGTGTCGAGAAGATCAGCAAGGATAACATACGCATAGCATATCCCGTGGCGGATTTCAGTCTCGAGGTGGGTGCTGTACCGCAGATCCTCAGTGTGATCGCCGGCAACCTGTTCGGATTGGAGTCCATAGGTAAGCTCAGGTTGGAGGATGTCTTCTTCCCGAAATGCATGCTGAAGGAGTTCAAAGGACCGAAGTTCGGTATCGACGGCATAAGGAAGGCATTGGACCGTCCCGAGAAGCCGTTGGTCGGTACGATCGTGAAACCGAAGATAGGACTTCCTCCCAAGGAGTTCGCCAACTATGTCTACGAGGCGGGGAAGGGAGGATTGACCAACAGCAAGGATGACGAGACGCTCGTGGATCAGACCTTCTGTCCCATAGAGGATCGTACCGTTGCCGTCGCGGAGGCATTGGACCGTCTGGAATCAGAGGGCCACAAGATGATGCATGCGATAAACGTCAGCACCGCAGGCCACAAGATATTGGAGGTGGCAGAGAAGGTGCAGAGCTGGGGTGCCAGGGAGATCATGGTCGATGTGATCACATGTGGTTTCTCTGCGGTGCAGGCCCTGGCCGAGGACCCTTCCATCAAGGTACCGATACACGTCCACAGGACGATGCACGGTGCCATGACCAGGGATCCGTTGCACGGGATATCCATGCTCCCGATAACCAAGCTCGTACGTATGTGCGGCGGTGATGCATTGCATATCGGTACGCTCGGTGTCGGCAAGATGTCCGGTGATCCCAGGGATCACCACAACCTCGACGCATGTCTCGACGATATCACGGTACCGTACAGGACCGTGATGCCCGTATGTTCCGGCGGAGTGTATCCGGGGATCGTGGGTAAGATCATAGATGCGGCGGGATTCGACGTACAGATACAGGCCGGAGGAGGTGTCGCAGGACACCCCGGAGGCGTAGTCAAAGGTGCAATGGCCATGTCACAGGCGGTGGATGCCGCATTCGCGCACATCCCCGCAGAGGAATACGCGAAGGACCATGAGGAACTTCGTATCGCATTGGAGAAGTGGGGACAGAGATGAAGCTCATCGCCAGATCATATGACGTGGAGTCCTCGGAGCCGAGGGTCATCATCCACGATGCCGATTGTATCGAGATCGGTGTCAAAGAGGGCGAACGTGTACAGATAAGCGCCAAGAAGCAGTATGTCATGATCGCCAACAGGTCCGACACGGTGGTGAAGAGAGGATACATCCTGATCCCGGGGGACGTCATGAAGAGGACAGGCATCTCTGACGGAGAGGAGGTGTCCGTGGTGTTCTCGCCCAAGCCCGAATCCGTGAGAGGCATCCGTAAGAAGATGGACGGTCAGAAGCTGACCAAGGAAGAGATAAATGCGATAGTCGTCGACATCCTTGAGAACAAATTATCGAAGATTGAGATCTCCGCATGGCTGACGTCGCTGTACATCAACGGCATGGATATCGATGAGATAGCGGATTTCACGGATTCCATGGTGGATACCGGTGAGCGCATACAGTTCGAACGCACACCCGTGTTCGACTTCCACAGCGTGGGCGGGGTACCCGGTAACAAGGTCACGCCAATAGTGGTGTCGATAGTCGCTGCCGCAGGTCTCATGATCCCGAAGACATCATCGCGTGCGATAAGCAGCGCATGCGGTACGTCGGATTTCGTGGAGACGTTCTGTAACGTGGAACTCGATGCGAACAGTGTCAAGAGGATATCCGAGGAGATCGGCGGTGTGCTCGCATGGGGAGGTTCGATGAACCTCGCTCCCGTGGATGACATGGTCATAAGCGTGGAGAATCCGTTGGGCATCAACCCCAGGGCACAGATGTTGGCATCCATCCTGAGCAAGAAGCTCGCCATCGGTGCGACGCATCTTGTCGTCGATATACCCACCGGTCCGGGAACGAAGGTCCCGACGATAGAGATGGCCAGGTCCTACACCCGTGACTTCATGGATCTCGGCGATAAGCTGGGTATGCATATCGAATGTGCCGTCACGTACGGCGATCAACCCGTCGGCAGTGCCGTGGGACCCAAGTTGGAGGCCAGGGAGTGCATCCGTATCCTCGAGGGATACGGTCATCCTTCCAGCGTGGTGGAGAAGGCATGTGAGCTTGCAGGTATGATCCTGGAGATGGGAGGCATACCGAACGGTACGGATGAGGCAAGGAGGTTGCTGGATTCGGGAGAGGCACTGAAGAAGTTCAAGGAGATCGTGGTCGCCCAGGGCGGGGATCCGGAGCTGAAGGCGGACGATCTCAAGCCCGGTAAGTACAAGCTTGATATCCTCAGCACCTCGAGCGGATATGTTCATTCGATAAACAACAAGGATATCGTACAGATCGCCAAGGCCGCAGGTGCCCCGACGGACAAGGGTGCCGGACTGTTGGTCCTGAAGAAGAAGGGACAGAGGGTCGAGAAGGGCGATGTGATCATGGAGATCTATGCGGATGTGGAATCCAAGTGCCAGCGCGCCAAGGATATGTCCATAAGGCTCCAACCGATCGATATCGAGGGTATGCTCATCGAGAAGGCCGGAAAGGCGATCAGATGAGGTCATTGTGCTTCACCATCGATCTCGACAGGGATGTCAACATCCCTGTCAAGGGGAGGCGCGAGGCGGGATCCTTCGACAGAGGGGACGGGACACAACCGAGATTCACATCCACCGGCAAGGGTACGGAACTCCTTATCGAGATGTTGGATTCCCTCGGTATCGGGGCCACGTTCTTCGCCGAGGCCAGGGCATTGCATTCCTCGGGGGCGTTCCAATATCTCAGCGGATATGAGGTCGCGATGCACGGTCTGGATCATGAGGATCTCACAGGCAGTAAGACCGGGATCCAATTGGACTATGGCGAGATGAGGGATATCACGGAGAGATCCATCTCGTTGATACGCGATTGCGTAGGGAGGAGTCCCAAGGGATTCCGTTCACCGTACATGTTGGCGAATGAGGATGTGCTCTCATTCCTTCCCGAATACGGCATAAGATACGATTCGTCATACTATGTGTATGCGGATAAGCAGGTCAGACCGTATCGTTTGGAAGGGGGTCTGACGGAGATACCCGTCGTCAAGGGCAACGATGCCTCAGGAAAGCAGATCACATCATACCTGTGGCCGATGCATGAGGGACAGAGACCCAAGGAGGATTTCGTCGAGTTGGCAAGGGGATTGGATGACGGTGTGTTCGTATTATCGACACACAGTTGGCATGTATGCGAGACACAGGCATCTGGCATATTGTCGGATGATGTCGTGGGAGAGAACATCTCGTCGATCCGTTGGATCCTGGAGACGTTGATGGATGATGGCTTCAGACCGATGAGCATGTCGGATCTTTGCCTATGATCTCACTTGTCGAACTTTCCATCGTGGCAGATCTTCTCGAGGTCGTGACCTCTTCTGATCTCCCTATCGGTAGGGTCCGAGAATGACCTTTTTCCGTTCTCACCCGGTATCATATGACGATCGAGGCGTGACACACCATTGCCGACGAGAGACGTGTCGTGTGTTGTGAAAATGGTCTGGATATTCGTCTTCTCAGTAACGAGTCTTAGTACTTTCAAAGCCATCTCGTGACGGTAATTCATGTCGAATCCGTCCATGTATAGGGGGCCGACATCATCGAACACCTTGTTCCAATGGTAGGATGTCATGGATGCTTTGTTGCCAGTAGATGATATGTTCTTGACCGCGAATCTTTTCAACATATGTCAATCACCATAATCCTTTACGGTGTGATGTCACGATTTTGGTATAGGGGGCATTTCTCCTGCACCGGGCTTTAGTCGGGTATTCAAAATAGTATTGAAATACAATATTTATCATAAAAATAATAAAAATTGTATTATAATACAAAATTTCAAATAAATATTCATTGATAACGTGGTATGAGTCGGAAGATGATAGTCCGTCCAACCTATATGTCCGAATTGGAGACGTTCCGTGATGACAGGGACCATGTCAAGGTCATAACAGGTGTCAGAAGATGTGGAAAGTCTACATTGCTCCTACAGTTCATGGAAAAACTGAGGACAGATGGAACATCCGATGATGAGATGTTGATGATCGACCTGGAATCTTTCAATTTCAACGGAATCGATGACCACACACAACTTAGTGCAATGTTGATGGGAAAGATTCCCAAGAAGGGTCGTTTCTACCTTTTTCTGGATGAGATACAGAGGGTGAAGGATTGGGAGAGGACGGTGAATGCGTTGATGGTGGATACCGAAGCGGACATCTACATCACAGGCTCCAATGCGCATCTTCTTTCTACCGATCTCACGACATATCTTACCGGCCGTTATGTGGAGATAAGGATGCTTCCGTTGTCATTCAAGGAGTACAATGAGCTCAGAGGGGATGGAAGAAGGGTCGACGAGGTATTCGCGGAATACTTCGAGACCGGGGGTTTTCCGGGTATAGATCCTGCGATGGGCGAGCAGTCGACATCCGCTGTGCTGAACGATCTGTATGCATCCATCGTCTACAGGGATATGGTGGCACGCGGGAATGTGAGGAAGCCGGAGGAGCTTGGGAAGATAGTGACCTATCTGATGCTGAATATCGGTAACCCCATAGGTGCTGGTACTGTGGCAAAGGAACTCCATATGAATCAGCGTACAGTGGAGAGATACCTCAACATAGTACAGGGCGCATGCATGTTCTATCGTGCGGACAGATGTGATCTCAGATCGACCGCACTGAGTCCCACCCCGAAGTATTACGCGGTGGATCCAGGCCTACGTAACAATGCCGTTGGGATGGCGAGCAAGGATAGGGGCAGGGTGTTGGAGAACATCGTGTTCCTGGAATTGAGACGCAGAGGTCACGATGTCATCGTAGGCAGGTGGGGTTCCAAGGAGGTGGACTTCGTCACCGAGAGGAACGGTAGGAAGGCCTATTGGCAGGTGTGTCTCGGATATCATGATGATGAGACGGAGGCAAGGGAACTTGCCCCGCTGAGGGCGATAAAGGATAACAACCCCAAGGTCGTGATATCACTCGACGGACAAGGGGACACCGTCACAAGGGATGGCATAAGGGAACTCGGTGTGACGGATTTCCTACTTGGTGACGATGGTCTGTGACAGAACTATCCGGCATATCTGTGCCCATAGCACAACATTCTATGTATTTTATATATGGAACTAGCATTCGGGAAGATAGGGTGCCCAAATGACATGCTCTCTGATAAAAGGAAGCGACATCTCCTCCGAGATATACGGGGAGATCAAGGACAGGATCGCAAAGCTCAGGGAATGCGGTGTCGTACCTGGTCTGGCCGCGGTCATGGTCGGTAACGATCCCGCCTCGCAGGTCTATGTGAAGGCCAAGGAGAAGAAGTGTGCGGAATTGGGCATAAGGTCGGAGATGATCTATCTTTCCGATAACATCACGGAGGAACATCTTCTCTCCAAGATAAGACAGTTGAACGAGGATCCCATGATCCACGGATACCTCATACAGCTCCCGCTCCCGGAGCACATCGACACGGACAAGGTCATCAACGCGATCGATCCGAAGAAGGATGTCGATTGTTTCCATCCCGAGAACGTCGGGAGGATGCTCGTAGGCGATCATATATTCCTGCCTGCGACGCCCGGCGGTGTGCAACAGATGCTCATCCGTTCCGGCATAAGCACCGAAGGGAAGCATATCGTAGTCGTGGGAAGGAGTAATATCGTCGGTAAACCGATGGCCGCATTGATGATGCAGAGGGGCCTCGGAGGGGATGCCACGGTAACTGTCGTACATTCGAAGTCCAAGAATCTGTCGGAGATCACACGTCAGGCAGATGTGCTGATCGTCAGCATCGGTAAGCCCATGTACATCAAGAGGGACATGGTGAAGGAGGGTGCCGTCGTGATAGATGTGGGTATCAACAGGATAGACGATCCAACCAGCCCGAAGGGCACAAGGCTCGTCGGTGATGTGGATTTCGATGACATCAAGGATGTCGTGTCAGCGATCACACCGGTGCCGGGAGGGGTCGGTCCGATGACGATATGTACCCTTATGGACAATGTGGTCAAAGCTGCAGAACTTTCAATTCAGGCTCAGAAGTGATAATATGATGAGAGAATGTGAGGAACACGGATACTTCCGTGACGAATATTGCCCGGTTTGCGGTGAAGAAGGAAAATTCATCATGAACGATTACGAGTTGGAGAAGCTCGGAAGGACAATGGCAGGCATACTCAGGCATGGGAGGTTCGACCTCAGGATGGACGATCAGGGATTCGTCAGGATCAAGGACATCGTATCCAAGGTCAAGGAGAACAACCCCCGTATGCATTGGCTCAGACCACATCACATAATCGCTTTGGCGGACACGGACCCCAAAGGCAGGTATCAGGTCTCGGGAGACGAGATAAGGGCGACATACGGCCACACGATCCCGTTGGACCTCAAGCTCGATACCGATAACATCCCGGACGAGTTGTACTATCCGACCACGGAGGAGGAGGCGGAGATCATCCTCGAGACAGGCCTCATGCCATCCGACAGGTCCATGGTGCACCTCTCTCTGACGTATGATGATGCCTTCGCGGCAGGTTCCGTCCGTGTGGAGAATCCCGTGATCCTCGCCATAGACACGAATGCATGCTTCGATGCCGGTTATGACATCGGAAGGGCAGCTAGGACGGTGTTCCTCTGCAAGCAGGTGCCTGCGGAATGCATGAGGATAATCTACGAAGAGGAGTTGGATTGAATGCCTTACACTCTCAGGCCGGACGAGGTACGCGAGAAGTACGGACCCATGTTCTGTAAGGGCCTGTATACCATCGTGGATGAGAAGAACGGTCTCGCCAAGATCATCGAGACGTGTTCCGCAAGAGGGCCGATGGAATGGGATATCGTCAACAGGAAACGTACCGGCGGTGTCATCAACAACATCGAATTGGACGGTCACACCATGATAATGGATGCCGTTGTGGGCGAGAAGGAACTGAAATTCGGCCCCGCATCGGCCGAGATCGGCGGACAGGGACTCGAATCATTGAGGGTCGTAGATGATAAGGTATACACCAAATGGAGAGGTATCGCTGGCGCTAGCGTCGGGATAGGCGCATGCCTTCCGCAGGCGGATGGTGTCATAGAGACCATCTATCCCGACGACTTCAAAATCGGCGGTGCATATACGGCATCCACCGAGATCGTCACACCCAAGATGATCAGGGTGATCATCGGTGTTGATGATACCGATACCCCGCAGCAGGGAGCATCGTGGGTGGCATCGCTGAAGATGGGAATGTCATGCCCGTACGGCAGGTTCCTGGAGCACAAGATCATCCAGTTGAATCCCAAGGCACCCAACAAGACCACGAACTGCTGTTCCACCGCCGTATCATTCGCCGTGGAACCGAAGGATCTCGACAAGTTGGTGGATTATTGTAAGGATTTCATCAAGAAAGCATCATATTCGGATGACACCGTGATGACGGTGTTCACCGGCCTCAAGCAATCGGATGCACTCATCGATTGGAGCTGGAAGGCCAAGTCCATACTCTACACTCCGGAGGAGGCCATCAAGGTCGCCGAGGAGAACGATGTGGAGATCATCTACATCACGGGTAAGAAAGGAGTCATCGGGGCCGTAGCGGCCATAGGGTGCTTCGATCTCGGTGTGAGATCGGCAGGGGTCCCGGAGGATTTCGAGTAAGATGGGACTCACCGATTTCGTATCCAACACCACCTACGACCTGTACGAGACCAAACTGGAGAACGAGGTCATGGGCGGTCCGATGCCCAAGCATGTCGCCATAATAATGGATGGTAACCGCAGGTATGCGAAGGACGTGCTCAAGACCGATGATACCAGCGAGGGTCACAGGCTTGGTAAGAAGAAGGTGGAGGAGGTACTGAATTGGTGTCTCAAGCTCAATATCCGTGTGCTCACGATATACGCATTATCGACGGAGAACTTCTCGAGGGACAGTTCCGAGGTCGATTATCTTCTGAAGCTGATCATCGAGACGATGTACGAGTTGGCCGACGACGAGCGTGTGCACAAGAACCGCATACACGTGAGAATGATCGGTGACCGTGAGTTGGCCACCGAGGAGCTCATGGAAGCGGTCAGATGTGTGGAGGAGCGCACGAAGGATTACGACAGCTACCGTTTCAACATAGCCGTCGCATACGGCGGCAGACAGGAGATCGTTAGTGCAGTCAAGGAGGTCGCACGTAAGGTGAAGGAAGGGATCCTGGAGATATCCGACATAGATGAGAACAGTATCTCCGGACATCTCTACACATCCGACGATCCCGACCCGGACCTCGTACTGAGGACATCCGGGGAGTTGAGATTGTCCAACTTCCTGATATGGCAGTTGGCTTATTCCGAATTATATTTCACGGACGTTTACTGGCCCGGTTTCAGGTACATAGATTTCCTGAGGGCCATAAGATCGTATCAACAGCGCAACAGGCGCTATGGCACATAAGAGATGGAGGACTCAATATGGCAGACGATATTATTTTCTTGCACGCACCCAGCGTTTACGATTTCAGAAAGAAACCAATTTTCTACGGACCGGTCAGTGATGTCGTCCCGTCCACACCCGTCTTCGAGATGTATCCGATAGGATTCATGACTATGTCGTCGCATCTCGAGGCCGCAGGTTTCAGGACGAGGATAGTGAACATCGCCGTACAGATGCTCCAGAGCAAGGATTTCGATGTGGAGAAGCGCATCAAATCTCTGCATGCGAAGGTGTATGCGATAGACCTTCACTGGATGCCTCACTGTCACGGTGCGGTCGAATTGGCGAAGATCGTCAAGAAATATCATCCCGATGCCATGGTGGAATTCGGAGGTTTCTCATCGTCATACTTCTACGAGGAGCTTCTGGCCATGCCATGGATCGACATGGTCATGCGCGGGGACTCCACGGAGATACCTCATGTGAAGATGATGCAGGCGATAGAGAAGGGCGCCACGGACTTCTCCGATGTGCCCAACCTCGCATGGAAGGATAAAGAAGGTAAGGTCCACGTCAACGAGGTATCGTTCGTACCGGAGGACCTGGATTGGGTGAAGTTCGACTACGGGACGATGATCAAGAACACCATGAAGCACATGGACATCAAAGGTGCACTCCCCTGGTTGGATTGGGACAAGTTGCCCATGTTATCCGTCTTCACGGTCAGGGGTTGTTCGCTCAACTGTGCCGAGTGCGGAGGTTCCCATGAGGCGAACAAGAGATTACTCTGCAGAGGGAAGGCTGCCTTCAGGAGTCCCGAGAAGCTTGCGGAGGATATCTCCGCCGCCAGTGATTATCTGAAGACACCGATCTTCATCATAGGCGATCCGAGACAGGGTGGTAAGGACTACGCGGAACGTCTTTTCAAGAACGTCCATGACCTGGGCGTGGACAACCACATCGCATTCGAGATATTCCTCCCTGCGGGTGATGAGTTCTTCAGCATGGTCAACCACTACATAGGTGAGTATTCCATGGAATTCTCACCCGATTCCCATGACGAGGTAGTAAGATTGGCCATGGGTAAGGGTTATGACAACCGTTCGATAGAGAAGACGGTGACATCATCGTTCAACAACGGATGCGTACGTTTCGATCTGTTCTACATGACCGGTCTTCCTTCACAGACGAAGGAATCGGCCATGGACAGCGTCAGAGCGGCCAAGGGATTGTGGGAATCCGTCAAGAAGGATGATGGGCTGTTCATCTACAATGCGCCCTTCGCACCGTTCGTGGATCCCGGGAGCAGGGCATTCGAGGATCCGGAGAAATGGGGCTACAGGTTCTTCGCGAGGACATTGGAGGAGCACAGGACATTGCTCGAGAACCCCTCGTGGAAGCTCGTACTGTCCTATGAGACCAAATGGATGAACAGGGACGAGATCGCAGAGACATCCTATGACTGTGCGAACGAGTTGGCCAAGATAGAGTTCGAGACCGGACGTATCCCCGAGGATATGTACAAGGCACGTGTGGAGAGGACCGAATATGCGCGTGACGTCATGAGAAGGGTGGATGACATCATGACGATAAAGGACCTCACCGAGCGTAACGATAAGCTTTGGAGCATCAAGAGGGAGGGAGAGGAGTTGATGAATTCCACCATCAACAACAAGAAGGATCTCGATTGGCTCACGGGTTCGATATGGTCCAACGCACCCCGTGTCGCAAAGGGATTGATCAAATCATATCTTCCCCTGAACAGGGGGAAGAGGAGGATGGGTCAGTGACCCGTCCCCTATGATTCTTCATTATCTATTATAATAAAAGAAATAAGGAGCAGGGACTCAGTCCCTGCTCATCTCTTTCGATCTCATTGCACTGGCCCTGACGGCATTGATCAGTGCGGCCCTGAGGTTGGATTCCTCGAGCACCTTGACGCCTTCTATAGTGGTCCCTCCGGGTGAGCATACGCTGTCCTTGAGCTCGTCGGGGTGACGTCCCGTCTCGAGGTATGTCTTCGCCGAGCCGAGCATGGTCTGTGCCGCAAGCCTCAACGCAAGATCCCTCGGGAGTCCCATGAGGACACCCCCGTCCGCGAGTGCATCGATGACCATGAACATGTATGCGGGGGAACTCCCGCTGAGCCCGGTGACGGCATCGATCTTGTCCTCGGAGATCTCGAAAGACATGCCTATCGCATCGAGGATCGACTTGACGATCGCACCATCTTCCTTGGTCGCATTTGTGCCCAATGTGTAACTCGAAGCCCCCTCGAGTACGGTGCTGCAAACATTGGGCATAACACGTACTATTTTAGAGTCTGGCACATAATTTTCAAGGGTACCGATCGT
This sequence comes from Eggerthellaceae bacterium, assembly GCA_963651945.1. Classification (GTDB taxonomy): domain Archaea; phylum Thermoplasmatota; class Thermoplasmata; order Methanomassiliicoccales; family Methanomethylophilaceae; genus Methanarcanum. Next base: position 43,176 of record CAVJRF010000006.1, read on the forward strand.
GACCCCTGCGGCCACACTTATGATGAGCTTTTTCGTAGTTATAGCTTCGATATTCGTAAGAAGAACATCCTTCACCTGATTCGGTTTGACGGCTATGACGATGACGTCCGAACGTTCGAAGACAGGCCTGGCATCGAGGTAGCACTCGACCCCGATCGTATCCTCGATCTTCTCTTTCGTGGATTCCGTCCTGCAACATGCGACGACATCATCCTTTCCGCAGAGTCCTTTCGCGATGATGCCTTCCATCATGGCCGTGGCCATCTTCCCAGCACCGATGAAACCGATTCTCATGGACATGTTATCGTTCGGACTATCCGTTCCTCCTGTTATAAAATCTTGTCCTCAGGACCTGTTTTTCACCCTTTTTCCCCTTATTACTATAATGTGCGCGAGAAGGGTTTTAATAATTATATGGCCTGCATGAAGAGCAATGTCACTAGTTGTGAATTATCTACCATGGTTCGTCCTGGCGATATTATCGTTCGGATTTGCACCATTGGCATGGTTCGTTTCGAGGTTCATTAGACCTAAGAAGATGACTGCGTGGCAGGAGAAGACCTATGAATGCGGTTCCGAACCTATCGGTCAGGCACGCGTTCAGTTCAGGTTCCAGTACTATTCGTTCGGTATCATCTTCGTCGTTTTCGACCTGGTTGCTACCTTCCTCATGGTCTGGTCAGTGGCTTTCTCGAGTCTTTCTGACACCGGGAAATGTTGGGTTCTCCTGTTCTTAGGCATGCTTCTCTTAGGGGTGGCTTACGCTCTGAAAAAGGAGGAAACCATATGGATATGAGCCTTTACCCACATGCCGTTGCTATGAGCGCAGATGAGTTCATGACCTGGTCATCGGCTATGATCAACGATATGTTGAGCGCCGGTACTAGGAGATCGATCGACAAACTGACCGGTCCCGTATGGGCATGGGCTATGAGGAACTCAATGCACCCTCTACACTTCGGACTTGCATGTTGCGCCATCGAGATGGCCGCCGCATCGGCACCGAAATACGACGCAGAGCGTGTCGGTATGATCTACCGTTCCTCCCCTAGGCAGACAGATATCCTGCTCATCAATGGATGGATCTCCAAGAAGCTCCGTCCGGACATCAGGCGTCTGTATGAGGCCATCCCCCAGCCCAAATGGGTCGTGGCCATGGGAGAGTGCGCGATCTCCGGAGGTCCTTGGTATGACTCCTACAACATCATCCAGGGTCTGGATCAGATCGTTCCTGTGGATGTCTACATCCCCGGATGCCCGATCAAGCCCGATGCGATGATCGATGGATTCTTGCTACTGCAGAAGAAGATTGATGCCTACTTCAAGAGAGGCGTATTCCTGGTGGATGATTGATCATGGATGCACCGAGTTATGAAGAGACGATCGCGATGATCAAGGACAAATTCGGAGACAAGGTCGTCTTCAAGGAGTCCACCAAGAAACACGTCAAAGCGATCACCGAGAAGAGAAGGATCTACATGTCGACCGATAGGGAGACCATCTACGACCTCTGTAAATTCATTCACGATGAACTCAACTACGAGCAGGCGACCAGCGTCTGTGCCGTCGACTACGTCGAGACGGTCCAGGTAGTCTATCACATCACGAACTACCTCACAGGCATAATGGTCGAGATCACAGTGGATCTTCCCGACGGGGATCTCCACGTGCCGTCCGTCACACCCATCTGGGAAGGGGCTAACTTCCACGAGAGGGAGACATATGAGCTCTTCGGAGTCATATTCGAGGGACACCCCAAGCTCGAGAGATTGCTCACACCCACTTCCTATGAGTTCTACCCATTCAGGAAGTCGTACAAACTGAGGGGGCAGGAGTAAATGACGAACATGCAAGAAGAGAACCATATGTCTACGGACAAGATGTGGATCACGATGGGTCCGCAGCACCCGTTCTCACATGGACTTTGGACCCTCAGGGTCAAAGCTGACGGAGAGATCATCACCGACGCCGAGCCTGAGATCGGATATCTGCACCGCGGATGGGAGAAGGAATGTGAGAACAGGACCTATCCCAAGATCATCCCCATGGCAGACCGTCTCTGCTATTCAGCATCGATGACGTGGTCCCACGTATATTGTAAGGTCGTCGAAGAGGCGCTGGACATCGAGGTCCCCGAGAGGGCACAATACCTTCGTGTCATCGCGGACGAGATATGCCGTATCCAGTCACACCTGATGTGGTTGGCCGCGGTAGGTACCGACCTTGGTAACCTGACAGTGTTCCTTTGGGCACTCAGGGAGAGGGAGTTCTTCCTCGATCTGAACGTCAGGCTCTGCGGTCAGAGGCTTACGACGAACTACCCCCGTATCGGAGGAGTCAGGAACGATATGCCCTACTACTTCGAGAGGGACTGTATGAGGTGCGTCGAGAGGTTCGAAGAGGTCGGACTTCCCGAGATCCTAAAGCTCTCGACGGATTCGTCCGTGTTCGTATCACGTATGAAGGGCATCGGATACATCACAGCCAAAGATGCTGCCAACTGGGGATTGACCGGTCCGGCCATGAGAGGTTGCGGTGTCGATTACGATGTCCGCAGGGACGACCCCTACGACGCATACGGAGAACTCGAGTTCGAGGTCCCCGTACTCAACAAGAACAGCACGAAAGGCGGTGACACATACGATAGGTTCCTCGTCAGGATCGAGGAGATGTACCAGTCATGCGAGATGATCAGGCAGTCGTTCAAGAAGCTCCAGAGCCTCCCCAGGGAAGCTCCGAGCCGTGTGAAGGTGCCCAGATGCGTCCCCGCAGGTACGCACGTCGCCAAGATCGAGGATCCCCGTGGAGAGAGTATCATGTACCTCGTATCGGACGGAACGGATAAGCCCTACAGGCTCAAGGTCCGCAGTCCGATCTTCGTGAACGTCTCCGCATCCAAGCACATGGTGCAGGGAGCGAGGATCGCAGATATCCCGTCGATCATGGCAATGATCGATATGTGTCTCGGAGAGACGGACAGGTGATGACATGGGAAGCGGTTTATTGGATTGGATAGTCTACAGTGACCCATTGATCAACACGCATTACCCCTTCGGTGATGTATACAACCTGCCGTACGACATCGGTTACAAGCTCAGCCAACTCCTCTTGGGATTCTTGGCATGGCTGATCAACCTGATCTTCCCCGGCAACGGTGTCTCACTGTTCCTCGTGGACGACGGAATGATGAACGCTCTAGCACTCGTGATGATGGCAGTGGTCATATTCGCCATCGGTTTCATCATCAACCTGACGATGATCTGGGAGGAGCGTAAGATCCTCGGAAGGGTCATGGACAGGCGTGCGACAAGGATCGGTCCTCTCGGATACTTCCAGTGTCTGGCCGACGGTCTCAAGACATTCATGAAGGAGAACATCGCACCTAAAGCAATTGACAAGAAGATCTACTGGTGGGGCCTCTCGCTCGTCATCGGTACATCGGTCCTCTTGGCATGTATGGTGCCTCTCTCCGAAAGGTGGTTCATCGCAGATTACAAAGTAGGACTTCTGATCCTCTTCGGTATCTTCGCATTGGCACCTTTCCTCATCCTATGTGCAGGATGGTCACAGAACAACAAGTACTCCCTTATCGGAGGTATGAGGGCAGCCGAGCTTATGATCTCATATGAGGTCCCGATGCTCATCATCCTTGCCTCGACATGTCTCCTTGCAGGAAGTTACGGAATCAACGACATCATCAGCTTCCAGAATGACCACATGTGGTTCATCATCCCTGAGATCATCGGATTCTTCACATTCTTCATCTGCGCGATCGCAGAGTCGGAGCGTGTGCCTTTCGATCTATCTGAGGCAGAGGCTGAGCTCGTCGAAGGATGGCAGACAGAGTATGCCGGTATGAAATGGGGTCTCATCATGTTGGGAGACTACTTCAGAGGATACGTGGCATGTGCATTCATCGTCATCCTGTTCCTCGGCGGATGGGCATTCCCGACACTCCCGACGGACTGGTGGGGTGCTGAGATCATGTTCGTGCTCAAGGTATGTTTGGTATTCGCATTCTTTGTCATCGCAAGGGGTGCCATGCCTCGTGTCAGGACCGATCAGATCGTCAACCTCGGTTGGAAGATCCTCATGCCTTTGGCCGTCGTCAACCTCGCGGTCGTTATCATGATCAAGATGGCAGGGTGGTTGTAATGCCGATGAAAGTGTTAGACAAATATGCCAACAAGAAATTCAAGGGTCAGGGAGTCATCGTCCCCATGTGGGCATCCATAGTGAGGATGTTCAAGACGACGATCCACAGACCAGTCACCATCATGTATCCTTACGAGAAGGAGTGGGTCCCGGACAACTACCGTGGACGTCCCGGTCTCGTATTCGACAAGTGTCTGGGATGCGGAATCTGTGTCAGGATGTGCCCTACGACCTGTATCGAGTTGGTCGAGGTGGCGGATGACGATGGAAACATGGTCAAGAGGCCACAGGTCAACGTCGGAAGGTGTATGATGTGCGGTTACTGCGCAGAGTACTGCCCCGTGGACGCCATGACCACCACTACAGATTATGAACTCGCAGAGTTCACGAGACAGGACCTCATCTACGACCCCAGGAGGCTCGCCTTCGAGGGTACGAACGAGATGATGGAGGTCCACATGGAAGAGCACTTGCTGTCCAACCTCGCAAAGGGAGTCACGGACCAGCCTACGGCATTCTACAAGACCGACAGGCCCGTCCTGGATGGACCCAAGTGTATCAGTTGTCAGAAGTGTGCTAAGGTCTGCCCCGTCAACGCCATCGAGATGGTCGTTGTAGGTAAGAACGACAAGGGAAGGGACATCAAGCACCCGAAGATCGACAACGATGCATGTGTCTGCTGTGAGAACTGCGTTATCAGTTGCCCCAAAGCGGCACTGAAGATTGAGGAGGTGCTGTGATGCCTACAGCAAATGACATCGTCTACGGTATCTGGGACGGATTGGTCTCGGCATGGGCCTGGATCAACGGTAACTGGGATGCGGTAGCATTCATCGTACTAGCAGCATTGGCAATACTTGCAGCAATTCATGTTGTGACATCGAAAGAGATCATGCACAGTGCATTCTACCTGGCATTCGTGTTCGTCTGCGTCGCAGCGACATACTACTTCTTGAACGCAGAGTTCATAGGAGCGGTCCAGGTGGTCGTATATGTCGGAGCAATCACCATCCTTTACGCATTCAGCATCATGCTGACGAGAAGGACCATCAAAGAGGGTGATTCCAATGAGTAAGAAAGCGGTAATGGGAGGCATCGTCGCCATAGCCATGATGGCCATAATCGTCATCGGTGTCGCGACGGTCGACTGGGGATTCGAGAAGAACGATGAACCCGCAAGCGTACCCTTCGCACCCGATGCGGACGGTAATCTCCCAGAGGACAGTATCAACTACGTACTCTTCGAAGAGTGGGGTCCCGTCATGTTGATCCTCGGTGCAGTCATGTTCGGAGCGATCATCGCAGGAGTCACACTATCCAAAGAGGACGAGGATGAAGAAGAGGAGGGACGTCAATGATTCCGATGGAATTCTTCCTCGTATTCGCAGCAATTCTGTTCTGTCTCGGCCTTTACGGTATGATGACAACGGACAAGGCACTGGTGGCATTGATGAGCGTCGAGCTCATGCTCAACGCGGCCAACGTCAACTTCATCACCTTCGCGGCATACCACGTCGGTGGAGATGCTACGATCGGTAACGTCTTTGTGCTCATGTCCATAGCAATAGCGGCAGCTGAGGTCGCAGTCGGTATCGCACTGATCCTCAACGCATACAAGACAAGGGGATCCTCCAGTACGGATGATCTCACAACTATGAGGTGGTAAACATGATAATGGATTACGCATGGCTTATACCCTGCCTTCCGATCCTGTGCTTCGTCATAGTCGGTCTGTTTGGCTGGAAGATGCGTGAGGGTGGCGGATTCGTCGCTATACTCGGTGCAGCGGCAGCCTGTGTGCTGTCGATACTCGTCTCCTATGAGTTCATCACAGGTGACTACACAAGCTACACATATGACATGAAATGGCTCCTCATCGGTGACTTCACGATCAACTTCGGAGTATACATCGATGGCCTTACATGCATAATGATGCTATTCTCGTCATTCATCTCCACGATGATCTTCGTGTATTCAATCGGATACATGGACGATCAGGGTGCGAAGAAGACGAGGTATTACGGTGAGATCTCACTCTTCCTTACAGGAATGCTCGGTCTCATCGTTTCAAGCAACTTCCTCCAGATGTTCATCTTCTGGGAGATCATGGGACTCTGTTCCTACCTCCTGATCGGATTCTGGAGTTTCGACCATCCCGAAGCGAAGCAGAAATCATCCGCAGCAAAGAAGGCTTTCCTTGTTACGCGTGCCGGTGATGTCTGTCTCATGGGCGGACTGTTCATCCTGCTCTACCTCTTCGGATCACTCGACTACGTCAACATCTTCGACGCAGCTGCGATCCAGGCGATAGGCGCAAGCGAACCCATACTCCTCACACTCGCAGGACTCCTTGTCTTCGGCGGTGTGATCGGTAAGAGCGCACAGTTCCCTCTGCACGACTGGTTGCCGGATGCGATGGCAGGTCCTACGACCGTATCCGCACTTATCCACGCAGCCACGATGGTCAAGGCCGGAGTATACCTCACGGCAAGGGCAATGCCCCTCTACGTGTTCAACGCAGAGTACGGACAGAACGTGCTTCTGTTCATCGGTTTCATCGGTGGATTCACAGCGATATTCGCAGCATCGATGGCACTCAACAACTTCAACATCAAGAAAGTGCTCGCATACTCGACACTCTCACAGCTCGGTTACATGATCCTAGCTCTTGGAGCGGGAGGATGGTTGATGGCGGAAGGTTATTCCACAGGCGACCACCACCTCATCGCACTCGGAGCACTCGGTTACCTCGCAGGTATCTTCCACATGCTGAACCACGCGTTCTTCAAAGGTCTCCTGTTCCTTTGTTCCGGATCGGTCATCCACTGTACCGGTACGGAGGACATGCGTCTCATGGGCGGATTGCTCAAGAAGATCCCGGTCACAGGCTGGACAATGCTATGCGGTTGTATCTCGATCGCCGGAGTCCCAATCTTCAGCGGATTCTGGTCGAAGGATATGGTCTTAGAGGCAGCCATGAACGCAGGTAACAACGGACAGACGTTCTTCATCGTGCTCTTCGCACTCGGAATCGTCACCGCATTCATGACAGCGTTCTACATGTTCCGTATGTGGTTCATGACATTCACCGGAGCACCCGGAGCGAATGCCGAGCACTGTCACCATGAGTCTAAGATCATGGTAGCGCCTCTTGTGGTCCTTGCAGTGTTCGCACTGTTCTCGGGACTTCTCGTGTTCGCAGGACTCGGCGGCCTCGTAGAGGGCGCACTCGGAGCCATGGGCTTCCCTGACATCGAGATGGAATCCGGAACCGAGATCGCAAAGGCAATCTTCACGAACGTATGGACATACGTATCCATCGCACTCGCATTGATCGGTATCATCCTCGCATACTTCATGTACACGAAGAAGACCATCAACCCCGGAAAGTTCAACAAGAACGGAGAATCCGCATTGTACAAGCTCCTCGCGAACAGGTACTTCTTCCCCCAGATCTATGATCAGATCTCCTGGAAGTTGGGTGCAGGTATCGCAAAGGGCGTGGATGCATTCGACAGGAACATCATCGACGGAACGGTCAACGGATTGTCCAACGCCGTCATCGGAAGCGGTGACGTCGTCAGCAAGATGGAGACCGGACACGTACGTGACTACGCAACAGTGGTCATCGCAGGTGTGGTGGTCCTGATCCTCGTGTTCGCGATCGTATTCTGTGCGGGAGGTATGTAAAATGGATATGCTGATATTCCTACTCGCAATCCCGTTCATCGGAGCGATCCTAACACTCCTTATGGGCAATGAGAGAGCGAAATATGCAAAATTCGTCGCATTGGTGTTCTCTGCGGCAACGCTCGTCATCTCAGTGGCACTGCTCTTCATGCAGGATGACTACGCCACAATGGGCATGAATGAGGTCTGGATCAAGACTGACTTCTTCCAGTTCAACTTCAAGCTTGCCATCGACGGGCTCAGTGTCCTCATGGTCTTCCTGACGGCGCTCCTCGTGTTCGTCGTAGGGTTGTTCTCATATGAGGAGAATGACAGACCGAACTACTATCACACGCTGCTCCTTCTCATGGAGCTCGGACTCATGGGAGTCTACCTCTCGGCAGACTACTTCCTCTTCTACATCATGTGGGAGGTAACCCTGATCCCGATGTACTTCATGATCTCGTGGTACGGAGGACCCCGCAGACACTACTCTGCGATCAAGTTCTTCATCTACACGCATGTGGCGTCGCTCGTGATGTTGCTCGGTATCTTCATCCTGGTGTTCTCGGCCGGAGGTAACTTCGACTTCGCAGCAGTGTCTGAATACATGAGCACCAACACGGACAAATGGTTCCAGATGACCGTCTTCGGACTGTTGTTCTTCGGATTCATCGTCAAGATGCCTATCGTTCCGTTCCACACATGGCTTCCCGACGCACACGTCGAGGCACCTACCGGAGGTTCAGTCCTTCTGGCCGGTGTGATGCTTAAGATGGGTTCCTATGGTATCATCAGGATCTGTCTCGAGAACTTCCCCCTCGGTGCAGTCGAGTGGCAGTGGGTGATGATCGCTCTAGGTATCATCTCGATGATCTACGGTGCATACGCATGTATCGGACAGACGGATCTCAAGAAGATGGTCGCATACTCGTCGATCAGCCACATGGGAATGGTGCTCCTCGGTATCGGATGTCTCTCTGAGATCGGTATCGAGTTCGCTATCTTCCAGATGTTCGCACACGGACTCATCACCGCCGTCCTCTTCATGGTCTGCGGTCTTGCAGGACACAACATCGGAACAAGAGAGATCCCTCTCCTCGGTGGATTGGCTACCAAGATGCCTATGTGGGCATTCTTCATGATGTTCGGATTCATGGCATCACTCGGTCTTCCCGGTCTTGTCGGATTCGTCGCAGAGTTCGGTATCCTGTATGCATTCTGGGAGTTCATCGCGAACACGCCTCAGATGTGGATGATCATATTCGGTATGCTCTCCATGATGCTCACAGCAGGTTACTACCTCTGGGCAATGCAGAGGACACTCTTCGGAGACCTGACAACAAAGATCGACTTCGAGCACGGTGTGCACGGAGGACCTGTTCACGATATCAGCAAGTATGAGTTCGTCGCAATGGCAATCATGGTCGTCATGATCGCATTCTTCGGAATCATGCCTGACTACGCAACACGTTTCATCGAGGGATATGTCTCGATGTTCGCGGGGGTGTTCTGATGGACGCATCATTCCTAACAACAATCTTTGGTGACACGCTTCCCATAGCGCCCGAAATGATAGTACTCGTCGGTGCGTTGATCGCACCCTTGTTCTACTTCATCACGAAGGACGGCAAATGGTCCGCGATCATCGCAGAGATAGCTATCATCCTCGCAGCGGCAGTGGCAGCACTCGCTATCGCAGATGAAAGCATACAGGGCACATACATGGGCCTGTTCAGCCTCGATGCATTCTCGGCATTGATGATGATCCTCTTCCTCACTGTAGTGGGTCTAGTGGTCTTCATCTCACCCCAGAGTGCAGAGACGACGAAACGCTCCGCCGGTGAATACTACGCGCTCTTGCTCGTAGCACTCGCAGGTATGCTCTTCGTCGCAAGCTCCAACAACCTCCTGACGATCTTCATCGGTGTCGAGACCGTGAGTATCTCCTCATATGCTCTCGCAGCCATGAAGAAGAACGACCCGAGGGCAGCCGAAGCAGGTGTCAAGTACCTGATCATCGGAGGTCTCTCATCAGGTCTCACACTCTACGGTATCTCGATGATCTACGGTCTTACCGGAACCATCAACCTCGCAGAGATCGGTGCGGCAATCGGACAGATGTCGACATGGAACTATCCGTTCCTTATCGGTCTCATCGCAATGATCGCAGGATATGGATTCAAGATCTCGGCAGTACCGTTCCACATGTGGGCACCCGATGTGTACGAGGGTGCGGCAACACCTGTCTCGACATTCCTGGCAACAGGTTCGAAGAAGATGGGATTCGTCGTGCTCTTCAAGATCTTCCTCGTGCTGTTCGTCGTCGCGAACGCAACGAAGTTCGGAACGGAGGAGATGCAGTACATCTTCGCCTTCATCGCAGCCATCACGATGACTGTCGGTAACATCGTCGCGATCTCACAGGAGAACATCAAGAGGATGCTCGCATACTCGAGTATCGCTCAGGCCGGTTACATCATGATCGCTCTAGCGGTCATGAGCCAGTACGCACTGACAGGTGGTCTCTTCCACATGTTCACACACGTGTTCATGAAGGGAGGAGCATTCATCATCGTCGCGGCATTGATTACGGCAGGTCTCGGAGAGAACATCTCCGATTACAAGGGACTCGCAAAGAGAGCACCGTTGGTATCAGCATGTATGCTGCTCTTCCTGTTCTCACTTGCAGGTATCCCGCCGCTCGCTGGTTTCATGTCGAAGTTCGTGCTCTTCTCGAGTGCGATCTTCGTTGACGGCGAAGTCGTCACGAAGTGGCTCTGGCTCGGTCTGATCGCAGTCCTGAACTCGGCTATCTCGCTGTACTACTACGCAAGGGTCGTCAAGGCCATGTATGTGGATGCAGGAGAGAGCACCGAGAAGATCAAGATCAAACCGACACATACGATCGCTATGCTGATCTGTGTCGTCTTCGTGATCTACCTCGGTCTGTTCCCGGACGCATTGATCGATGCATGTGCAAAGGCAGCAGAAGTGCTGTTCACGATCTGATGTGAACGATCGGGCCGGAGACGGCCCGATCCCCAAACATCTTTCAATCTTTCTATCCAAATAGTGTGGTATTTTGAACCGATTCGACACACCCAGTCATTCATCGTGTTGGAAAAGGATTTAAGTACGTCATTACCATCAGCAGACGATGGCAGAAGCCTGGTACGACACAATATCCGATGAACTCATCATGATCGAGGATGAGATCCATTCAGTGATTCATTCCAACAACGATGAGCTCAATGCGATGTGTCGCTACACCGTCGATTCCGGCGGTAAGAGGGTGAGGCCGGCCATTTGTGTCCTAGCATATCTTGCATGCGGAGGCAAGGATGTCGCCAGTGCGGTATCATTGGGTTCCGCCTACGAGATCGTTCACACCGCTTCGCTCATACATGATGATATCAATGACAAGAGCGAGATCAGACGCGGAAGGAGGACACTGCACAAGGAGTTCTGCGTGAGTAAAGCCATCGTCGCCGGAGATTACATGATGGCCAAGGGTTTCCAGGCACTGGGGGCCACGAGCAATGACATAGTCAATGTCATAGTCGAGGCAGCATCACGTATGAGTGAGGGTGAATTCATCCAGAAGGACTTCGAGCACGTGACCAGGGTCACCGAGGATGATTACTATGAGATAATCAACGGCAAGACCTCGAAGCTCATCGAAGCATGTGCGAAATCGGGTGCATATCTCGCAGGCGCACCTCAGAAATTCATCGATGCCATCGGCGATTATGCCCACGGTATCGGTATGGCATTCCAGATCATCGATGATACATTGGATGTCATCGGTGATGTCAACAATACGGGCAAGAGGGTCGGTCTCGACCTCATAGAGGGAAAACCGACGTTGCCCACGATCCTCGCTATGGACGATCCGGAATACGGACATAAGATAGCCGAGGTCTTCACCAAGGAGGAGCCTTCCGAAGAAGAGGTCCATGATGCATTGGAGCTCATCAGGAAGACGAACGCCATCGAGCTCTGCAGACAGAAAGCAGAGGCGATAATCGACAAGGCCATAGAGAGCATAATGGCGATACCCGAGTCGATATACAGGAATTCTTTTGTGTTATTGGCCAGATATATCGTATCACGTGATAGGTGATGGATATGGACAGACTTACTACGGACATACTTGTTGTGGGCTCCGGTCCTGCCGGTTCCACGGTCGCAAGGTATGCCGCGGAGAAAGGCGTACAGGTGACATTCATTGAGAGGAGACCGGAGGTCGGTGTTCCCGTCAGGTGCGGTGAGTTCATGCCTGCCACCGACGAGATAAGGACGATGTTCCCTCTTGCCGACGATCTCGAGGATACGTTCGATCTGCCGAATGAAATGAAGTTGGTCGAGACCGATAGGATAAGATTGGTAAATCCCAAGAACAAGGCCACGGACATCCCGATGAGCGGATATACGATCGATCGTGACAGGTATGATCAATATCTCGCGGATGAGGCGATCAAATCGGGAGCGACGCTCATCAAGAACTGTCTCTTCAAAGGGATCGAGGATGGAAAGGCCATTACGAGTCAGGGTGAGATCGAATACAAGGTCATCATCGGAGCGGACGGTCCCGGTTCGCGTGTGGCAAGGTCATTGGGCCTTCAGAGGAATCACCGCCCGTATCCCGCTGTCACCGCTCAGGCCAAAGGGGATTTCGATCCCGTGGTCGTCATGTTCTTCGGAGGTGTCGCACCCGGTGCGTACAGTTGGATCATACCCAAGAAGGGTCAGGCCAACGTCGGTGTCGGTTTCTCACCCAAGTTCGCGGACGGTACATTGAGCGAATACTTCGATATATTCGCCAAGAAGAACAATTTCGATATCATTACGAAGATCGAGGGTAAGCACGTACCTTCGGAGGGTCCGATACCGAAGACAGTCTCAGGCAACGGTATGGTGGTCGGAGATGCCGCAGGTCATGTCATATCCGTGAACGGCGGGGGCATACCATTGGCACGTATCGCGGGCCGTATATGCGGTAATATCGCCGCGGACAACATCCTGACAGGACGTTCGCTTCAGGATTATGAATATGAGTGGCGCAGGGTCATGGAGAAGCCGTTGAAGACAGCGGCATTCAATAAGAAATTGGCCGACACATTCGCATTCAGCGGACCGGAATGGATGGTCACCATGTGCATGGGCATACTCGGTAAGAGGCGCATGAACAATCTGATCAGATGCAAGCGCATCTTCCCGTGATCATCTCTTCCTGTGGGATCTCATGGATGAGCCGCATATCGGACATTCATCCATCTTTTCCTTGTACCATCTCTTGCATCCGATGCATTGGTAGTTCCACTTCTCTACCTTCTTGATGCCATTGGTACCTATGGCCTTGTACTCGATACCCATCCTCGCACATACGTTCTGTATGGAGAAATCATCCGAGTACACGATACCATGCAGGTCCAATCCCAATGCTATGACGGTCATATCAACGGGGGACAGTCTTCCGAGATCCCCGCTTCTCTTCGCTTCCTCCTCCACCTTCTTCAATGATGTGCCGGTGCAGTCGGATGTACGAAGCATATCTCCCCACAGATCGAGTCTCGGATCCTTGTATCTCCTCAATTCGTCGATGACTCCGGGCGGACAGACACATTCCTCTTCGGGAAGGTTCTCCATGGAGAATATGGCGCTGCTGTCAAGGATTATGACCATGCCCACGGGAAGTATGATGCGGATAAAAAGGTGATGTGGGGACGGAGTCCCCTGAGGTTCAGTCCTTCGTGAAGAAGTTGACACAGCTTCCGACCGTGATGACGGCTCCGCTGGCGATCATTAGCCATGCACCTATGTCGGCATTGTCGAACATGATCTTGTCGACGCCGTCAATGATGTGATATGTGCCCCAGATCACGACGAAACAGATGATCAACACTCCGAAGATGACCGATGCGGTATTCCTTACCTTACTGTCGATCTTCACGCCCGCGACCGGGAGGAAGTTGATGACCAAGACTAATATTGCAAGTATCCATGCGATGAAGGGACAATACCTCTGGAAGTCGTTGGTGTCGAACTTCCCTGTGAAGAAGTCCATACCCGTGTATGTGGTGCTCGCAGTCGTGATCCAAAGGTCTATGGTGACATTGAGCCATACGAGGAACACTGCGATGATACCTAACAGTGCCCCGGCCAGGATCAATATGGTGCCGATAGAAAGTGTAACACTTTTGTTTGCCATTGTTTCCCACCTGAATGCTATAACGGACGTTCAACAATTAATCTCTTTCTGAATCGACGGTTGGGATATGCGGGCATATCCGACTACCGTCCGACACATGTGCCACAGTATTTTTATCGGACATCATCATTGTCGTCGTATGGCATGGGATATCAAGGTCGACGATGACGTGAAGGAGTACATACTGGAACAGCAACAGGACTTCCGTGTATGTACCGCATGTACCGGTCCGGCACTGGTACCGATTTCCGTCAAGCCGCCCAAGAGGAACGATCGCATGATCCCGATCGGAGATTACGTATTGTATATCTCGGCGGTACAGGCCATGTACATCAACAGGGTGTCCATGGATATGCTTTACAGCGATGAGGACATCGCCACATGCTACGCATTCAACCGTGGAAGATATTACTGAATGCGTTTGGCCGATGCGACACAATCCTTTATCATCGCATCGAAATCGAATTTGGACTGCATCTCTTTGATCTTGTCGATGGATGCTTCCGTTATCGGCCTGATGGGAACTATCCCGCATCCTGCCGTGGGCATTATGGACAGATCGTATGTACCGATCCTCTTGGCGATCTCTATGATCTCCAACTTATCCATCCCGATGAACGGACGGATTATGGGGAAGTCCAATCCATATCCTTCCGCTCTTATGTTCCTGAGGGTCTGTGATGCCACCTGCCCCAGGGAATCTCCCATGACGATCCCCGAACAGCCGTGCTGTTTGGCGAATTCCCTCGCGACATGCTGCATCGTCCTCTTGCAGAAGACGCATTGATACGAGTTCTCGCAGTTCTTGTGGATGATCGTTTGGTTGATCTCGTGGTTGAAGGAATACAACGGCATCTCCTGACCAGTCACCTCGGATAACCTGGATGCCAACAGTTTGACTTTGTCCAATTCCTTCTCGTCAGCGTAGCATCCGTTATCCATGTGTAACAGGATGATCTCGGCACCCTGTTCTGCCATGACATAGGATGCCGTGGGGGAATCGATCCCTCCGGACATGAGTGACACGAGCTTCATGTGTTGTACCTTCCGAACTCTATGCCGCCGACGTATTCCTCGTCAGTGTCCTCATCATCATCCAATATCATGTTGTAGAGTGCTCTGACGAACTCCTTCAATCCGTCGACCTCCTTCTTGAGGGAGTCTATCTGTCTCTGAAGATCGTCCTCTGAGCTCATTCGATCACAACATCGCCGTAATCATCGGCGAGTTTTCTGTATGAGTTGCGCTCACACTTGGGGCAGTACAGCTGACCCTTGCCTTTTCTGACGAGTTCCGTCTTGCACCTGCCACAATATGAACGGATGACACCCAGGTGGGCATCCTTCGTCGTGAGCTGCAGTGACGGTTTGACACCGATGACCATGGCCCTGACGAGATCCCCTTTTCTGAGCTCCTTGGAGACATCATCCGTGTAATCTGGTGATATCTTCGATACGTGGATCGTACCGTATGTCTCGCTTCCGATCCTCCTGCATGTGCCATCCTTCGCCAGGACGTTCGCTGTCGCCATCGTCTTCCTGATGTCACCGATCGTGGCGTATACGATGTCCCCGTTCTTTAGGATGTTCGGCGGGTTGGGGGAGATAACCTTGGCGATGCATTCGTCATCGTCGAGGACAAGTGTACCTATCTGTGCGGCGTACACGATACCGTTCTTTGCGAATGTCCCTTCGGATGCCAGATATTCTTCTTCGATTGCGACTTCGTCTCCGGGGAACACTTCTCTATTCTCACTCATTGGAATCATCTTACCTTACGTTGACCACGACAATGTCAACTTCTTTCTTCTCTTTTCTGTGGAAGGTGAATGTGTGGGGGATATTATACTTATAGGTCGCGTACGCGACTATCTCCCTTCCTTTGGACCTCACATATTCGTCAAGGAAACCCAATGTGTCCGCCATGTGTATGGAGTAGATGGAATCGGACAGTTCCATGGCCTTGTCGAGGAACGGTCTGTCGGCACGTCTGTTCTGACAACCGAAGGGCGGATTCATGAATGTCGTATCCGCTCTATCCTTCACATCACCGATATCGCATTCGTTCAGTTCGACATCGACATCGAGGAGTTCGATATTCTTTCCTGCGACATCCAATGCCGATCTTGAGATATCATATCCTCTGACGGTCCTCGCACCCAACAGTTTCGCACCTATGGAGAATATCCCTGTACCGCATCCGAGGTCATTCACAACCTTATCATTGACATCGCCGTTCGCATATGCCGAGAATAGGATGTCCGATGCGATGGCGGATGGTGTGGGGTACTGTTCCAGTGCGGCAGATGGGTTTTCGAATGGGGCCACACGCTGGAGTCTCATCTCCAGTTCCTTTCTCTTCACGTGAAGTTCCACGATGATGCAGGTTATTATCTTTTCTCACGTGTGAGGTGCCAGGGTGAATGATGGGGCGGGCCCCGATCATTCACTCGAAGAAGAAATGAGAAGGTGATTCTGGTTTGGGTGTGAAGCATTTCTCGCCCGTCATGACGAGATCCATAGGGTACTTCTTCGTCATCTCGTCGATCAATGCCCTCATGGTGTCCTCCAGTCTCTTCGGAGGTGATACGACCCTGGCGTTCAATACCAGCTTACCGGGGGTCTTGATATACCTGGAGCCGTAGATGCCATCGACCTGCATGGTCTCCTCGACGAGGGACATCTTCGCCGCGGATTCGGGTGATTCCACAAGTACCTTCACATGAACAATCGATTTCGGGCCGTATTCCTTGGCTATTCCTCTCATCATGTCCGTTTCCAGGGAATACATATCGACATCATCCTTCGGTGTGAGGTCGAATGTTCCGGAGTACCATCCCAGTTTGGCCTTCTCGAATGCGAATCCCTTGTTCTGTTCGCCGATCGGTGCCTTCGTACTGACCTCGTCCGAGAGGATGAGGTCCATTATCTCATCCATGTTCCTGAGGTCCACGGATGACGATTCGATCATCCTTATTCCGGGGAGGACCTTGTTCACGGCCTCTTTGACCTTCTCCAAGGTATCCTTGTTCACGAGATCCGCTTTGGACAGGATGACGATCTCCGCTTCCCTGATCTGGTGCGCAGGAAGTATGTCGACGGTCTCCTCCGTCCTCTTCTCCTTCTCGGACAGGATGTCCAATGCTCTGACGCAGTCCACGACCACGGTGAGAGGAGCCACGCTGAACTCATCCGGATGCAACGATCTCATGGGTGCGACCACCGAATTCATGATATTGGTGGATGTACCGATAGGTTCGGCTATGATGACATCGGGTCTGCCGGCGGTGACCAATGTCCTTGCGCTAGATACGAACTTGTCGAAGTTGGTACAGAAGCAGCCCCCCATTATATCGCGTGTGTCGAACCCCGCATCCTTGGAATATTCGGTATCGACGAGGACATCCCCCTGATCATTCATGATTATGGAGACGGATTTATCCCTTCTCTCCTTGAGTGATCTCGCGATGTTGACTGCTAGCGTCGTCTTACCCGCACCCAGGTATCCGCCCAGGATGAGCATCCTTGTCTTACCGGCTTCGTTCATTGGGGGTGTACATCGCATGATTGCATATAAACCGTACTTTTTTCAAGGAACGGGGATTTCGTTGGAGATCCTAGTCATCCTTATATCATGATCAAATATGTCCGTGTCGTGACCGAGGACATTCAACAATCAAGGATCAGACGACTGTTCGACAGGTACAGATGGTCCATCTTTGTCGTGATGGTGATCGCATACTTCTTCGTATACTTCCAAAGGATAACCGTAGGTGTAGTCGGATCCGATATAGTGGAAGAGGTCGGAGGGACCATAGGTGTCCTCAGCAGTGTGTATTTTTGGACGTATACTGCGATGCAGATGCCGAGTGGGTTATTGGCGGACAGATTCGGGCCGAGACTATCATGTACCGTGTTCCTGGGTATAGCCACCTTGGGTTCATTATTGACCGCGTTCGGAGACACGTTCGAGGCCATAGTCCTGGGGAAGATCATGATCGCCGCGGGTATGGCGATCGTCTACGTCCCGTTGATGAAACTGATATCCATATGGTTCCCCAAGCAGGACTTCGCAGTTCTGAACGGCATCGTGATAGCTGTCGGTAACGTAGGCGCCATAACCGCCGCGGGTCCATTGTCCCTGTTGGCATCGTTGATCGGTTGGAGGGACGTGTTCCTCATCTTGGGGATCGTCACCGGTCTGTTGGCCATGTTATGTTTCATCATAGTCCGTGATCACCCGTCCGGAAGGGGATTGCCGCCGGTGGAGGTGATGTTCGATGGTGCCGTGGATAGTACCGAGAGGTCTGCTGATAAGGTCCCCGTGCTCAAGGGGCTCAGAACGGTGTTCTCGGGCGGAAGGAAGTTCTGGACCTGTGCGCTGGCATATTGTTTCGTCTACGGTACCATAATGGTCTATCAGGGAACGTGGGCCGTGAAGTATTTCGATTCGGTGTATGGTTTTGCGTTATCCGCATCATGGATGATCACATCATTGGGGATAGGGAAGATCCTGAGTACATTGCTCATCGGAACGCTCACCACCAGGGGATTCATCCATTCCAAGAGACGCACGATGATCTTCGGTACCGTTTGCTTCACCATGGTCTGGGCCATCATCTATCTCTTCTCCGGGGATGTCGACAACTATTGGTTCTGGTTCACCGTCAGTACCCTGTTCGGATTCTTCGGTGGTTTCATGACACTCTCCTTCACACAGATGAAGGAATGGTTCCCGGTATCCATCTCCGGTACGGCCGTGTCCGGGATGAATGTGTTCCTGTTCTTGGGTGCCAGCGTATGCACCACCGTATCAGGTATGATAATCGGCAGGGAGTATACGTTGGAGAACTTCTCGACCGTCTGGGGGATGATGTTGGTGTTATCCATCCTTGCGGTCGTGATGGTATTGTGCTCTGTCGAGAAAGGGAGAAATGATGAGATAGTGCATATCAGATGACTCTTATCAACAGTTTCCCAATAGCGTGGACTATCGAGGATCACTGAGGGTTCTTGCGGGGTCTTCCCGGACCCCTCTTCGGGGGCAGCTTGGGCATGAGGTCCA
>CAVJRF010000007.1:0-62196 GCA_963651945.1 Eggerthellaceae bacterium
CATATGTTGCGCCTATTATCTCTATGCTATTCGGTAGGCGGTAGTGTTCGTCCGATTTAACAATCATAGTTAACGGCGTTCCATAATCGACAACATCGGAAATCAATGTGGACGTACAGTGGTTTAAGTCGGATGTTATGCAAGCTAACCATTGTACAGACATGATTATTGTTTCTTCATCACTAACCATTTCTTTGGTAAGTGTAAAAATGTCGGATCTAGTGAATACTGAGTTTCCAAGTTTCCAACATTTGAAAACTGAACCATCTCTTTCATAGATGTAATTTGAGAGATCGATTGATTCATCGATTTTTATTGAAGGGCACATTACTACATTTTCACGCACACCATCATTTAGATTGCAGATGATCTGATACTCTTTTTTGATGAATATCGGATATAGTGTGAGTTTGTCGATAATGAGGTCATCATATATGTTATCGAGGAAGTCTTCAGTTACTGTAATTGGACCTGGTAATATGTCGGTGCCTGTTCCGTCTTCTCTTGTATTCCAACAGATTGGTTTGTATCCGTATTTGATAACATTGGAACTGAGGTCTGGTAAGGAGATTTCACCTAGCAGTTCTATCATACCTCTATAGTTGCTAATTGATTCCTTATACTCATCTGCACCCCTTGTTGAAAGCTCAATTTTATATTGAAACATCTCTGCTGAAAATATTATTTCGGTAGTATGGCCGTCCAACACGATTGCGCTACCTGAATAAGTGTTACCATTCATTTTTGGTATACAGTATCCATATTTCGTGATAGCATACAACTTTAGCGAATCTGTTGTTGTTATCTCACTATGATTTGTCAGGTCATTCAACTTGTATTTCATATTCCCTTCACTGTCTTTACAAAATACGGTAAACAAATCGCTGTCAAAGACAATATCATGCTCATTAATCGTGTATTTTTTAATCGACTCTCCCTCAGTTTCGTCAGCACATGTCATCATTAAAGCTAGTATTGCAGTCACTATTAATGATGCAATTAACACTCTTCTATCCATGATTGTAATTATTAATTCTTAGTTATTAATATATTCATAATAATAGACACGATGCCATCTACCAAAAATCAAAAAATGAAAGATTCGATGCCTTCCGGCATCTTTTGAGAACAGTGATTCAACGTCTCTTCTTGTTGAATCTCTTCTTCCCGCCCTGGTTCTGGGGCCTCTTGGGCGGATTCGGATATCTGCGTTTGATATCCTCCACACGTTTCAGGAATTCCTCGTTGAGCGCATCCCCTCTGAACTCCCCACCGTATTGGTCTATCTTCGCAGCGATCGATATCTTTCCGGCCAATGCCCTCGAGATGTTCCCTCTCTGCCACTTGGGCGCTCTGTGTACCTCGGGGTGCTGATAGATCACACCGTGCTTCGGCGGCCTCTTACCGGACCTCAGATGTCTGAACATGGCCTTCTCCGCCCCCAGCATCTGTATGGTGGATGACGGTAACGATGCCAATCTCTCCAATCCTCCCGCTAGGGAGATCAGTCTCGCCGATAACGGTCCACCCGCTATCGCACACAGGTTGGGACACGAATCCTTCACTATCCCGGAGATGTATCCCTCGGTCCTCTCCCTGTCGTCGTATATCCTGCACAATGTATCCGCGAGATCCTGGACTGCCCTCATGTCATCTTCGTCCAACTCCGCACCGATGGATTCCAACTCTATGCCGAGTTCCTCGATTATTCCATCTCTTTCACCGTATCTTGCAATCAGATCCGCATATCTCTTGTCCTTGGCATGATCGGCCAATTCGGGGAAATGGAGGCCGTACCATTCATGTAATCTCTCGTTCAGAAGATTGGATGTCTCGATCAGATCGTCGAGGTTCCTTATCGCTTGAACCAGACTCCTGTCCCTCGGGATGGGTTCCGATGTCCTCAGTCTTCCCAATCCCAACATCGCCTCATGCATCAGCGCATTGTCGTAACCGAAGTTCTCCGCCTTGATGAATGACGAATCGAACAACGTAGGTTTACCCAAGAGTGCCTGACGTCTGTCGGCGACGAACATCTTGCTCTTGCCCTCGACGAGCTCGTGCTCCTCAGGTAATGTACCTCCCCTCTGCATCAGGGCCAATTTCTCCGATATGACGGAGGCATCCTTCGGGAACAGTCTCTTGTCGATTATCCTGTTCTCGTCGCATAGGAAGCAACCGAACCATTTCGTGATCAGTATCATAACATCCCTCTGATCTTCTTTATCTCGGACTTGGGGAGATCCTTGGCACGTTTGGCCAACAACTGCATATGGGCCTGGAACTCCATCTCCTCCATGCGGTCGTACGCCTCCTCGAGTGTGGCCCCCTGTGTCAACGCACCATGCTTCGCCATCAGCATCGCCATACTGTCGGAATGTTCCTCTATGGCCCTGACCAACTCATCGGAACCCGGTGTGTAGTAGGGTATCGTGGGCACCTCGCCCAACAGCATAATCCCCTCGGGTGTGAGGCATGTGTTCATTTTTTTCCCAATTACTGCCAACGTCGTACAGTACAGAGGGTGGCAGTGCACTATGGCATTCACATCCTCATTCTTCCTGTACAATGCGAGATGGAACTTGTGCTCTATCGACGGTTTACCCTCAGATAATATCTCCCCATCCAACGATAATTTCACCAATTCATCGGGTGTGAGCATACCCTTGTTCCTTCCGGAGGGTGTGATCAACACATAATCATCGACCCTCATGCTCATGTTACCGCCGGCGGACACGGTCAGATTTCTATTGTAGATGGTCCTGCACATATCCGTGAGCAATTCTCTCGCATAGAGCTCGTTCATTCCCTCACCTTCGATATCTCCGACGGCTTGAGGATTCCCTTCTCGGTGATGAATCCCGTGACGTATCTTGCCGGTGTCATGTCGAACGACGGGTTCAACGCTTTGCAACCTACGGGCGCTATGCGCACACCCTTCACCATCGTCACCTCCTCCTCGGAACGGTCCTCGATCACTATGTCCTCTCCCGTCCTGGTATTGAAATCGAAAGTGGATATGGGGGCTGCGACGTAGAAGGGTACGTTGAACTCCTTCGCCAATACCGCCTTCTCGAACGTACCGATCTTGTTGGCGAAATCACCGTTCGCCGCTATCCTGTCGGCGCCGACGATGATCATATCGACACCCTTCCTGATGAAATGACCCGAGGAACCGTCGGGTATTATGGCATGATCTATCCCTTCCTGCAGTAATTCCCAAGCGGTCAGCTGCATACCCTGCAATCTGGGCCTGGTCTCCGATACGTAGACGAAGAACTCCTTGCCGTCATCATGCGCCTTGCGCATGGGTGCCAATGCCGTACCGACATCCACGGTCGCCAATGCTCCCGCGTTGCAGTGGGTCATCAGCCTGTATCCGTCCTTGATCAATTCCCCTCCGTACTCGCCTATCTTGGTGCATTTGTCCACCATGGATTGGGCGTAGGCATCAGCCGCTTCGATCGGATCCCTTCCCTTCGAGAGATCCTCCGACATACGGTCGACGGCATAGAACAGGTCGTTGGCGGTGGGTCTCGCCGCTTTGATGTCCTTTGCGGCCTGTTCGATATCGTTGCCGTTGATGGCCGCCAGGCACATACCGTATGCCGCGGTGGCACCTATGGACGGAGCTCCGCGCGTGGTCATGTTCCTTATGGCCTCTGCGACATCCTTGTAATCCTTGAACGATACTATGACGATCCTGTCGGGCAGTTCGCGTTGATCGATCATCGTGACTTTGCCATCCTCGAACCATACGGCACGGATGTCTGTGGTCTTTCCGTTGATATTGGCCTTCATGTCTGATCATCCCTTTTGAATTATGACGGGTCACCGAATGATTGTATGGATGGGATATAATGGATTGCAACGGAATGTACCATTCACAGTATGTCGGAGGCAGGGAAGTCCGTGATGCATCCGTTGTCGATCTTTATCATTCCCTTATCATTCCCTTATGATGTCCTTATCATTCCATTGCTATTTCCTCTGTAATTCTATCGTGACGACATCATGATCGACTCTTCAGTTGCAAAAGTGGCAAAATGGCAAATTCCTTGACTTGCAAAAGTGGCAAAATGGCGGATTTCTTCAGTTGCAAAATTGTCATCTTTATATATTCAAGAGCCGTTGGACACCATGAACGAAGATGGAATTCAGAAGGAAGGCCTACGATGAGATGCTCGAGTGGAAGAACGTATCCAATGGACGTTCTGCAATCATGATACAAGGGGCTAGAAGGGTAGGCAAGAGCACATTGGTGGAAAGGTTCGCCAAGGATCAATACAAGAGTCACATCCTGATAGATTTCGTCGAGACGGATGATGAGATGCGTCGCATATTCATCGACAACAAGACGGATCTCAACATGTTGTTCAATCGCCTTCAATTGAAGACAGGCGTAAGGCTCTACGAGAGGGATAGTGTCATCATCTTCGATGAGGTCCAGGCATTCCCATTGGCAAGGGAGATGATCAAGGTCCTGGTAAAGGATGGAAGGTACGATTACATCGAGACAGGATCGCTCATAACGGTGAAATCCAAGGTAGCAGGGATTAGGATACCCTCGGAGGAACACAAGATCGACATGTACCCGATGGATTTCGAGGAGTGGTTGTGGGCTAATGGTGATGATGTGACCGCAGATATGTTAAGGTCTATCACCGACAGGAAAGAACCGTTGGGAGACACCACGCACAGATCGATACTGAAAAGATACGCCGAATACATGATGATCGGAGGGATGCCGCAGGTCGTATCCACGTATCTGGAACGTCATGACCTCATGGAAGCGGAATATGTCAAGAAGGATATCATCAGTCTGTATCGCGATGACATCCGCAAGATCCCCGGACCGTTCATGGAAAGGGCGTTGAATCTGTTCGACAGCATTCCGTTACTACTATCATCCTCGCACAAGGTACTGTCCCCGACCAGGATAGAAAGGGGGACGAGGAAGAGGGATTACGACAGAGCCATGGAATGGCTCTGTGACGCCATGATATTCAACAGATGCCGTTGCAGTTCCGACCCGAACGTTGCGATCGGCCTGAGCGAGGACGTCAACAGGGTGAAATGCTATCTCCTCGACACCGGTCTGCTGATAAGCCTCGCCTTCCAGAACGATAAGAAAGGGTTGGCAGAGACATATGGTCTCCTGATGGATGGGGAGCTGTCCATGAACAAAGGGATGTTGTTCGAGAACATGGTCGCACAGGAACTGACATGCAGAGGATACGACCTTTGGTTCACCGAGTTCGAGAAGAAAGATAGTGAAAGGAAATACGAGGTGGATTTCATACTTCCGAGCATCTCCGGGATCATACCACTGGAAGTGAAATCGGGCAGATCGACACCGCACAGATCCTTGGATGTGCTGATGGAAAGATACAGGGGTCGTGTCAGGAAGGCCTTCGTCATCCATTCGAAGGACATCAGGGCCGATGATGACATCACCTACGTGCCGATATACATGATACCGTTCATGACATGGGATTGATTCATCCCTTCAACACATCGCATGCATTCATGTATGTCATATCGGCCAGCTCATCGGCATCGATACCGATCGCCGATGCGACCTTGGAGATGTGTCCGTGCATATCCATCTCCCCGCCCTCATGATCCGATTCCAGCAATAATCTGTCCCTCGGTACGGCACGGAGGATGTCGTTCACCTTCTCGCCCGGTTTCCTGAACAGTCTCGGGGATATCGACAGGTAGCAATCGCGTCTGACGAATGCGTTGACGAGACCTGCGGATGCATCATATGAGTGTATTATGGATCTCGCATCGCACCCTTTCAACGCAGCGAGCACATCGTCCGTGGAACGTACCATGTGTATGTTCGCGACCCTATCCATCTCCGATGCGATGTGCAACTGTTCCGTGAATATCCTGTGCGCATCATGCCCGGAGCGTATTCCGTCGAGACCTATCTCCCCGACATTGGCCTTCGGATATCTCTCGAGGATATCGATCAGCGCATCCTTTCCGTTATATTCATTTGAGTACCACGGATGGGTGCCGAAGAACGGTATCACTCTCTCATCGGATTGCGACAGGGATATCAGATCATTCCATCCCGACGGTCCGGTCGCATTGCAGAAGAGCAATCCTGCATCGGAGATGTCCCTGTATCCCGTACCGAATCCTTCCTTTGCGATATGGAGGTGCGCATCCGCGAACATGTGATCGTGAACGATGTGATGGATTTAGAAGCTGTCGTAGATGAGTGCCTGCGGACGTTCCCGTCCGCAGTAAGGGGTTTGTGATTAAAGGGAGTTCACTTCTTCTTCGTGAAGAAGAATATACCTGCTGCGAGGATGACGACAACTACGACGATACCGATGATGAGAGCGGTGTTGTTGTTGCTCTTGGAGGGCTCGTAGCCTGTCGTGGATTCGCTGACGACTTTCTGATATGCCCATGCACCAGGACCCATTCCACTCTCCATCCATGTTTTCTTCTCTGCATCGGAGAGTGCGTTGTAGACGGTGTCACTGATGTATCCGTTTCCGACGGCGAGTGCGACGGAATCGATGAAATACTGTGTGGCTGTGTCGGTTACAGCTACCCATTCTCCGTTCTTTGCATAGTATGTGGCGTTGTTGTAGCCTCCATCGTATGTGACCCATCCGCTCGATGAGAATGTGAGTTTGCTGAGTCCGTTGTTGGCGAATGCAGTGTTGGCGTTGGCGACGAATGACTGCAAGGTCTTCAGTGTCGTGAACTCGATCCATTTCGTCGATGTGTCCTTTCCATCTGCACCGATGACCTCTACGAAGATGTGGCTGGTGTATTCCTCGGGGAATGTGTGGCTGTCCGCATCCGTTGTCTTGGCCTCGATTGTAGATTTGACGTATGCATAGCTTCCGCTCATCGTGGTCTCGGACCAGTTCTTCTTCTGATCATCATCAAGTTTGTCGTAGACGTCTTTGCTGATGTAGCCGTTGTTGAGTGCAAGACCGATATACTTCGCATTAGGGTATTGTCCCTTAGTATCATCGACTTTTACCCAGCTCTTTCCATCCTCACTTCCAACGAAACAGGAGGATGCTCCTTTAGAGTCGTATGTGATAGAGATCCATGTTCCTTTGTCGACGTATTTGATGTTGGTGTATCCGTAGTATGCGAATGCCGCGTTGGCCTTCTCTACGAAATCTGTGGCATCGGTAGTTGATGTGAATTTGATCCAATCGCTGCTTGTTACCAATCCATCATCACTCACTACCTCAAAGTAGAGGTAGTGTTCGATGGAGTCCGCTGCGGATGCATCCTTGTCATCGATGACGCAGATGACCGCAGTGAGGCAGAACATAGCGACGATCGCTAGTGTCAATGCTTTGAACTTTCCATTCATGATAATAACCCTTATTGGATGTTAAGTCCAAATTAGAGATGATGTAATATAATACTTTTGGATTACTAATCCAGCCCGAAATATCGAACGAATATCATTTAATAGCAGACAAATCATTGGTTGTATCATCCAACCTGATACGATGAAAGATTCTGAGGACGATAATTTGACACAACGGAAGAAGATGACCGTGAAACAACTGAAGGTCTATCTGACGGCATCGATAATCCTCATAGGAGTGATTCTCTCAGGTATAGTCTCATTGAATTCAGGCGAAAGCAGTCTAGCACATGCCGACGGGATTCTGATAGATTTCGGAGAGTACGATACGACATGGTTCGAATACGATCTCAACACATCGAGTCACCCGATATCGCTCTTGGAGAAATCATGCGAGAAGAACGGTTACACCCTGACCATCAATGACAACAACATCGTCACGGAGATCAATGGTGTGACCAATGACGATACGCATTCTTGGGGTCTATGGTATGTCGTGAAGAACTCCACCACATGGACCAGATCGGATACCTATGAGATCGATATGAAGGACTATGCCATCGTTACGTGGGCATACAGGGCATCGGACGAGACACCGACCGTTGCCGTCGATGCCACAGGTGTCAGCATATACGGTTATTCACAGGCCATGCGTGTGGTTACACTTTCACCCGTAGCCACGGAGACCGTTGGCGCCATGAATGCGGTCGCGGCCATAGTGGGTGCGGATTATTACAGTAATTATCCCAACTCCATCATCAAGATGAAGGACGAGGGCAAGATCACGGTCGTTGGAACATACACCGATCCCAGTTACGAGATCATCATGAAGCAGGATCCGGACCTCGTGGTGGCGGATAGCACACAGTACAACCAGGTACAGGTCGCCAAGGCAGTCAGGGATTCCGGTGTCACATCCGTCGTCCTCTATGAAGGAGAGGACATGAAGACCATCTACAACAACACGTTCATCGTCGGTCAGGCCATGGGTTATGAGATGACCGCACAGAACGCCATATCCGAGGATGAACTCGGTGTCAAGAATGTGGCGTCCAAGATCGATGTCATCGAGAAGAAGAGGGTAATGGTCGCACTCTCGCCCGACAGCGCCCCGTACGTCGCAGGTAACTACACCTATGTCAACGACATAATAAACATGATATCCGCCGAGAACGCCTTCGCATCCATGAACGGATGGGCACATGCGAACACAGAGATGGTGGCCCAAAAGAATGCGGATGTCATAATCATAGTCACGGACTCATACGATGCGACCCAATCCGAATGGGATTACATGTACTCCCATCTTCCCGATTCATGGAAGATGACCAAGGCGTATGCCAACAAGGAGATCTATCTTGTAACGGGGAAGGCATCCGATCTCGCATCGCGTGCGGCACCAAGATTCCCCCAATTATGCGAGTTATTGGCAGAGATCATCTACCCGGATTCATTCGATGTGGATCTGCCGAAATACATCGGTGATGACTACAAGGACTATCTGACCATCACCAAATACCTATCATACGACAACTGAGGAGAGGTAAATGAACAAAAGAGCGACAGCAATCATCACATTCATCGCCGTGGCGATGGTGATCATGGTCCCTCTATCGTCGATATCGTCGGCCGATACGACGGGCGGGGACAGATTCATGCTCGACGAAGGCAACGGTGCCAAGACCTGGTACGATGTCACGGAGGGCGACACATACGGCGATGTCATCAAGGCGACATTGGAGGCCAACGGACATACCTGCACGATATCGGGAACATCCATCACGGTCGATGGGAAGGCCACGAACATCATAGGCGACGGACGCGGAAGCTCATCCGACGTGCTCAATATACCGGGAACATCCTCCATCACGGTCACATCGGATTGGATCCCCTACCTATGGGATGTCAGTGACAACGAATGGACCGTCATCTCCGATCTCTCCGCACCCTACTCCTCAGGTCACATAGCGATCGGATTCTATCCCGAAGGTACGGTGCCGTCCGAGACACCCGATAACCAATCGGTCACATGCATGGGATACGATGCCAAGGCATCCAACAGTCAGACCGCGATCATATCCTCCGATAAATCCAGTGTCAAATGGGCGGAGGTCGGATGGGACGGTAAGATAACGAATTCCATCATCGGTATCAGCAAGGATACGGGCGTGATGGGTTCCGATGAGGCCGCATACACCGGTTCATACGCACAGGTGTTGATCGCCGGAGGATATGTGTTCATCAAATACGGTATGGACAACAACAGGACCAGCACGGCCGCCCTCGTGTGCAGGGATATCGACACGGGTGCCGTGAAATGGTACTTCGAATACCCCAGATCGTACTATGAGACGAGTAACTTCGCCCTCGTCGGCGATTATATCTATGTGCAGAGCTCCGCAGGGGTGGAGGGAGAGACCTCCAAATCCGTAGGTACGTTGTACAAGATCAACTGGAAGACCAGCAGCGGTCTTGCGACACCCGAGAAGACGCTCAAGAACATCCCCGATGCCTTGGACGATCATCCTGCCGTCGGATATGACGGATATGCGGGAGCGAGTGGCCTCACTTCACTTGTCTATGACTCGGGTGCCTTGTTCTCGATGGGATCGTCCGGGATGATCTATTGTATCGATCTCGATCTCAATCCCATATGGTCGTACGCATCCGGAGGCAGAGGATATTACTCCGCACCCGTGGTGTACGGCGACTATGTGTTCGCCGGTATGCTCGACGGACATCTATACATCCTCGACAAGAACTCCGGTACACTCAAGACCGACATCAGCGTCTATCAGGCCGACTACAGAGGGACGATGATCGGTTCCGTGACCATGCCTTCCATCATAGAATCCGATGGGAAGTACTACATCTTCTGCACCTTCACCGACGGTAGAGGGATGAGCGCACAGGTCTACGGTATCGCGCTCTACGAATACGATGGCGAGAGCACCGTCACGACGATAGTGGAACCCAAGGACAAGGGTTACGGAAGCCTGGGAAGGACCACGGCAGTCATCACGGATGATTTCAAAGGTGTGTACTTTCAGGGAGGCAACAAGCTCTACCGTATGAACATCAGCGGTCAGATCGCCATCCTGAACAATGAGGTCAGCATATCACATTCATTCCTCGTACTGATCAACGGCGAGAGACTTGCCACAACGGCATACACCACGGGTGCGGCCATGATGGAGTTCGACCTCGAAGGTAACATCATCGGTAAGTTCCTCGAGGACGAGGAATATCAGCACTATTGTATGGCGGGACTCACCGTATACAACGGAGGATACATCTTCGGTAACGATTCGAGTGTCATCTCCGTCGCAGGCGGGTTCGATGATCCCACGCCGGAACCGTTGCCCGAGAAAGGTCTCGCTCCATGGCAGATCCTGCTCATAGTCCTGGCGGTGATCGCCGCGGTC
The DNA here is from genome assembly GCA_963651945.1 of Eggerthellaceae bacterium. Lineage (GTDB taxonomy): Archaea > Thermoplasmatota > Thermoplasmata > Methanomassiliicoccales > Methanomethylophilaceae > Methanarcanum. Next base: position 10,789 of record CAVJRF010000007.1, read on the forward strand.
ATGGTCGTCGGATACTTCGTCATGAGATACGGTCTGAAATGGGAGCATCCGTGGCAGCATATCGTGCACTCGATCAGGAACTTCCTCTTCGGTGAGGAATATTCGCACAACACGCTCTCCAGACACCGCCTGTGGCTGGTCATGGGCATCGGTATCACATTGACGCTGATCGCAGCGATGGTCTCTCTGTGCGTAGGACCTACGACGACACTCGGTGTCGGAGAGATGTTCCAATGTCTCTTCTCCGCCCTGGCCAAGGGAGGACAGGACCTCACATACAACGAACTGATGGTGTACAGCGCAAGGCTGCCTAGGACATTGGTCGCCATAGCCGTCGGTGTCGGATTATCGATCGCCGGTGCGATGTATCAGGCAATCATCAGGAACCCGTTGGTGGATCCGTACATCATGGGTGTGTCCTCGGGTGCGGGTACCGCAGCAATAGCCGTGATATCATTCGACTTCACGTTCTTCGGCCTGTTCCCTTCGCATTCGATCTATCTGACAGCATTCACCGCCGCCATAGGCGGTGTGTTGGCATTCATGTGCACCATGCTGCTCGCCAACAAAGCGGGAGGGACATCCATCAACTATGTCCTCGCCGGAGTCATCGTAGGATTGGTATTCTCCGCAGCACAGACACTGATGCTCACATTCGCGGGTAACCACGTCACGGGTGCGTTGTCATGGCTGTACGGTTCGTTCTCCGAGGTCACATGGCCTAAGGTGTGGTTGGTATTGATCCCATCGTTCGCGATATCGTTCGGCGTCCTGTTCTGGGCCAAGGAATTCAACCTGGTACTTCTGGGAGAGGACCAGGCGAGACAGATGGGACTCGACGTCAAGAGGTTCAACAGATGGATGCTCATCATCGCCTCGGTGCTGACGTCCATATGCGTAGCGTTCGTGGGTATCATCGGTTTCGTGGGATTGGTCATACCCCACCTGTGCCGTATGATGCTCGGAGGCGACCACAGATTGGTGCTGCCCACATCGATGGCATTCGGCGGTTTCCTCATGATCGTCGCGGATATCGCGTCGAGGATGTTGGTCCCGGGATTCGAACTCCCTGTCGGTGCCATCACAACGATAATAGGCGTACCTGTGTTCGCCTATCTCCTTATCAAGAGGGGGAAGATGTATGACGGATGAGACTCCATTGTTGGAGGTCAGGGACCTCCAGAAATACTACGAGGACGGCTACCATGCCGTCAGGGGCGTATCGTACAAGATCGGCCCCGGATTGTTGGTCGGTCTGATAGGACCGAACGGTTGCGGTAAGACCACGATGATGAAATGCATCAACAGATTGCACGATCCCACATCGGGGGATATCCTCATCGACGGGGAGAGCGTCCTCAACAAGGGCCCGGGAGAGGTGGCGAAGATCGTCGCCAACGTTCCTGCGGAACTCAGGACGAGCTTCGGTCTCACCGTGTTCGAGACGGTGATGTTGGGCAGATACCCATATCTCAAGAACGTATGGTGGGAGACGAAGGAGGACGAATCATTCGTCGAGGAATGTCTCGATAAGTTCGGTGTGCATCATCTCAGGAACCGTCCGTTGCACATGTTATCCTCCGGAGAGCAGCAGCGTGTGCTGATCGCCAAGGCGTACGTGCAGCAACCAAGGCTGATGTTGGTCGACGAACCCACATCACACCTCGATATGAAGTACAAGCTCGATGTCATGGAGTATCTCCGTGCGATGGTCAGGAAGAACATGACCATCCTCGTCGCAGAACATGATATATCCCTGATGGCGAGGTACTGCGACCTCTGTATCATCATGAAGAAGGGAGAGATCGTAGCGATAGGCGACCCGAAGAAGGTCATCACCTCCGAACTCATCGAGGATGTGTACGAGGTATCCGCATCCGTCGGATTGGATAAGGACGGGGAACTGTACGTCCTGCCGAAGAGATTCCACAAGAGCGATTATCAGTATGATCTCGACATCTTTGGCGAGGACAAATGATCAGCAGATCCGTTCATCCGACAATTCGGATGGACGGATCCATAAACGATTTCCTTTTCGGTCGATCCATATCCATCAGAGACATATCGCCATGTAGATCGGCAGATAGAGGATGTTCCCGTCCTTCTTCAGATCCTTCCCGCAGAGGACATACGCCTGTTCCAGCGTCTTGGAATATCTTCTCATGTACCTATCCAAGGATGCATGTTTGGATGCCACCGATGTCTTGACCTCTATCGGACATATCCTCTTCCTGTCCCTTATCAGGAAATCGATCTCGTACCGATTGTTGTTCTCATCCCTCTCGTAGAATGAATGGAAGAACAGCTTGTGACCGTTGGCCCTCAACATCTGGGCCACCACATTCTCTGCGAACATACCCTCGCTCACATGTAGCTTATCCTCAAGCAACGAAAGAAATACATCATCTTCCAACACGGTCCCGTCATCTACGGCCATGCTTACGAGCAGTCCGGTGTCCCCCATGTAACATTTCATCGTCTTACGCTCGAGATTCATTCTCAATGTTACATCAGTGACAGATGAATTGTAACAGAGATTCACGATCATGGAATCCTCTAGCCAGAATATCGCATCCTCGTATTGCGACATCTTCGCACCATCTTCCACACATGAGAGATTGAACTTACGGTCGTGCTTGTTGAGTTGCGACGGGATGTCATCAAACAACGCGACGAGCCTTCCGCCCCTTTTGCGCACATCGTCCCTGTACAGCTCGAGGATCGTGTGCTTCACCGCCTCCGCATCCGAGAAATCACGCCTTCTCGCATATGCCTCCACGGCTTGTGGCATACCTCCGACCAACATGTATGTCCTGAATGCTCTCATCGTCACATCGTGCATGTCCTTGCCGAGAGGCACCCTATCTTCGAAATGGGTGCGTATGTTCGGTACCGTCACTTCATCGCCCATGGCCCAACAGAATTCCTCGAAATCCATAGGATACATCCTGATGGATCTCTCTTCGGACGGTATGAGGATGTCCTTCACATTTTCCTTGATGGAGATGAGGGAACCGGTCTCGATGTAATCATATCTCCCGTCGGCCACCAAGTGCTTTATGGACTGTCTGGCTCTTGGATAGAATTGGACCTCATCGAAGACTATCAGGGATTCACGTTCATACAGTTTCGTGCGTGTGATACGCGAAAGCTTCTCCAGGAAGAGAGGTATGTCGTGGATGTCGTTCTCGAATAACCTGATCACCGCGGGGTCGATATGGGAGAAATCCAGGATTATGTGGGATCTGTACTCATTCCTGGCGAATTCACTGATTAGGTATGATTTTCCGACCCTGCGTGCACCCTCGACGAGGAGGGCGGTCCTGCCGTCATCATCCCTCTTCCAATCGAGAAGTGTGTCGTATGCCTTGCGTCTCATCATGCGAATCACCTGTCATTCCTTTTTGCTTAACTCGCGGATATGTGCAAACATCCTCTTTGCTTAATTCGTTACATGTGATGTATTATTCCTTCTTATAATAAATGGTCATTTTTCCTTTTTGCTTAACTCGCAGATATGTGTAAACATCCTCTTTGCTTAATTCGTGACCATGATGCGACATCATGAATGACCTTTACGGGATCGAGGACACCGATGCACGTCGTTCCACCTTCTATGAACGAGACCATCGCACATTTATACCCATGAAATGATGCACATGGACAATGAATCCATCCATGTTGTCCAAGAGAACGTTGCACGGGTTGCCCAAGACAGTACACGGCGGACAGGCATGGAAGATCGGCGGCATAGAGGACTACAGCCACAATCTCAACCCGTTCGGACCACCTGACGACATCAGGGAGATAATATCATCATCCGTCGAAGGTATCGATCATTATCCCGACGACAACAGCACCGAACTGAAGGAAACCATCTCCGAGAGATTCCGTGTCCCCGTCGAGGATATCATCATAGGTTCCGGTTCGTCCGACATCATACGCATGTTCCCCAATACATTCATCGAGGACGGGGACAGCGTCATCATACCGAGTCCATCCTTCGCCGAATATACGCACCAATGCAGGATCGTAGGTGCGGACATAATCACTCAGGAATTGTTATTGGAGGATGATTTCCGCATGGATTTCGACCTCCTCAAATCAAGGATCGATGATTCGGTCAAAGCGGTATACATCTGTAACCCCAACAATCCCACGGGAAGGATCGAGAGCAGGGAGAAGATACTGGATCTCGTGGAATACTGTGGGGATAAGGGAACGTTCGTGTTCCTCGACGAGACGCTGTTGGAGCTCGTCCCCGATCACGAAAGGATATCATGCATAGGATACGTGGACAGATATCCCAATCTTCTGGTAGCAGGTTCGCTAACGAAATCATTCGCGATCCCGGGCATACGCATAGGGTTCGGATTCTCCAACCCCGATGTCATAGATGAACTGAACAAGGTACGTATGACATGGAACGTGGGTCAGATAGAACAGAAGGTCGCCACAGAACTCATCCGCAACAGGATGGGACACGTGGAGAAGGCCGCAAGGCTCATGGCATCAGAAGCTAAGTGGATGCACAAGGAGCTGACCGATATCGGATTGCCGATAAGGATGACCGACTCGTACTTCTTCTTCGATTCCGTCCGCCCGGTAGGGATGGACGGACATCAGTTCGTGGAGAGGATGCTCAAGGGTAACATCATGGTCCGCGACTGCGCCTCATTCGGTGAAAGGTTCAGGGACAACGTGAGATTCTGTGTCAAGGACAGGGAACGTAACGAGAGGTTCGTGGAAGCCGTTGCGGAAGCACTGAGGTGAATCGATGGATATCCTGATGGACGCCTTCCTGATAATCATACTCGCGGTCGTCATCGATCTCGTCATAGGGGAGGTGCCCAACGCCATACATCCGTTGAGATGGATGGGCAGCATATTGTATTGGATAGACGGACACATCACGAGGAGAGATACATCATTCACGAGATTCATGGGATTCCTGTCGTACGTGTTCGTTCTCCTGCTATTCGGTACGGTGGCATTCCTGTTATCCGCCGCCGCCAAGTACTATCTCGGGGAGATAGCATGGATAATCGTGACCGCTATACTGTTCAAGATAACGTTCGCCATATCATCCTTCAGGAGACACCTCGATCCGATCCGCAGGGACCTGGAGAAGGGGGATGTCGAGGGCGCCGCATCCAAGTTACAGATGATCGTCAGCCGTAACACGAAGGGGATGGACGAAGGACACATAGTGTCCTCATGCACGGAGACGGTATCGGAGAACTACGTGGATAGTGTGGTATCCCCAACGACATACTTCGGAATATTCGGATTGGCCGGTGCGATAGCGTTCAGATGTGCCAACCTCATGGATGCCATGTGGGGATATCTCAACGATAAATACCGTTATCTAGGTACGTTCCCGGCAAGATTGGACGATGTATTGGGATTCGTGACATCCAGGATATCGATCGTGTTCGTCACGATAGGTGCATTCATCCTCAGGATGGATTGGAAGGCCGCCATACCCGCGGCGCTGAAGGAATATGACAAGACACCGTCCCCCAACAGCGGATGGCCGATGACGGCATTCGCGGCCGCATTGGGGATATCCATGGAGAAGAAGGGAGTCTACGTCATGGGCACGGGTCCGATGCCTACGGTGAGGGACATGAACAGATGCTGTCTCCTCATCGAATGTTCGTCGATCATCTACATATTGTTGATCGCACTGCCGCTCTACGCATTCTGCGGCATCCATATCCAGGGTTCCATGGAATCCCTTTTCATACAATTGTTCGAGGTGTTCGCATGATACCCAACGCACATGTCAGGATGGAGTATGTCGATGATTATCCGGTAGCCGCGATAGGATTCGACGAGAGGGTCGATGTATTGAGCTCATGCGTATCCAACGGAGGATTGCGTGAGACCGACACGATAATGATAATGCAGGTCGAACCGATGTACGATCACGACGATCCGTTGGTGGACATCGATCACGTGAAGGATGTACTGGGGTTACCGGATGACACGGTATCGTTCATGACCGCCGCGGAGGTGGACCGTGTGATATCGGATTCCGCATCATCATACGGGAGTCATGATGCACGTGCGATCGCCACGGCAGGTCTCAGCAACCAGGTCATAGCCGGTGATGTGATCGATGATTTCACGGAAAGGTTCAGGATATCCTCCGAGAGGAGGAACAGGCTGATGTGCGCCGGAACGATCAACATAGTCGGGATATCCGATGTACCGTTCACGGATGCCGCCAAGGTCAACTCGGTAATAGCCATGACCGAGGCCAAGACCGCGGCATTGCATGATCTGGGTTTCAAGGAGACGGGTACGACATCCGATGCCATAGCGATCGTATGTCCCAAGGATGGTAATATCACCAATTACGCCGGGACCGGATCGGAGATAGGCATAGCATTGGCACGCTCCGTACGTGACGCGGTCAGGAGATGTCTCATAAAGAGGGGCGACTTCCCCTACGACATGGATGAGGACGGGTGCAACGAACTCAGGGAGAGATACGCATGAGCGAGAGATACGGATGCATGGATGCACTCAAGGGCATGTTCTCATTCTTCACAATGCTCCCGATCAACATAGAGATGAAGCACATCGATGCCATGAACAGGAAGTTCTGGTTGGTACCGATCGTAGGATTGTTCTACGCACTGTTCGCCGTCGGTGTGTTCTCGCTGGTGGAGTGGATGACCGGCAGTACATTGGTATCTGCGGCATTGACCATCCTCTTGGTCGGGATGATGAACCGTTTCCTGCATCTCGATGGAACGATCGATATCGGTGACGGATTGACCGTCGCCGGTAAGAGGGAGGATCACGTACGTGCGCTGAAGGATACGCTGATAGGTGCCGGCGGTATGGCAACGGGACTGATGGTCGTGTTATCTCTATTCGCAGAATATTCCTCGATGACGGTCACGGCATTCGTGTTCGTGGCGGCCGCAGGGGAGATATTGGCGAGGAACGCACAGGTTTCCGCAGCCGCATTCGGGATACCCGGTAACGGCATGGCAGGCGATTCCGTGAGATACACCGGACCGAGGTCCCTTCTGGCATCGACGGTGCTTGTAACTATCATCACGGTAGCATACTGGGCCATCGCATCGTATCTCATTTGGAATGAATTGGAATACATGCATCTCATCGTATTGGTCGTGGCGATCGTCATCTCCGTCATCTGGGGATACATAATGTCCAAGGTCGCATGCAGGAACTTCGGCATGGTGAACGGCGATGTGTTGGGTGCCACCAACGAGACATCGCGCGTAGTGATCATATTCGCGATACTGTCGATGATCAATCTCATGGGGCTCTGACATGGAAGCCCTGATCATGGCCGGCGGTAAGGGCACGAGGATGTGCAGGAACGGTGTGGAGAAACCGTTCATCGATGTCGCCGGTAAGCATGTGATAGAGCATGTGATCAACGCACTCAGGAAAGCGAGGCATGTGGATAGGATATTGGTCAGCGTAAGCCCCAACACCAGGAGGACGGGGGAATTCTTGGAGACGTTGGATAATGTGGAGGTATTGTGGACCACCGGCGAGGATTATGTCGGCGATCTCCATGAGGCATATCGCAACATGAGCGGTAAGTATGTGTTCTCCACTCCATCCGATCTGCCGTTGTTGAGGGATTTCACCGTGGATAACTTCATAGAGGCGTTCGAAAAGGATCCCCATGACTCCTTCCTCGCGGTGATAGATGAGGAAGTCGTCATCAACACAGGCATCAAACCTTCCTTCTCCTTCGAGATGGACGGTTCGTGGTGGGTGCTGTCGGGATTCACCATAATGAACAGGCAGATGATCCTGGACGGTGAATGCCCCGAGGATTATTACTTCAAGACGGATTGGGTCGATCTCGCGATCAACGTCAACACCATGTACGAGTTACAGTTGGCACGCAGTTACTTCGACTGAATGCCGAGTATCCCCTCATAGATCTCGTGGACCTTCTTCAGGAGCACATCGCAATCCATCTTTCCGGACGAGCTTGCGATCGCCGCTATCGATGATCCTCCGCAACCCACACCTTCCTTGATGAATCCCCATTCGTATGCCTGCAATCCTTCGTAGGGGCTGTCGGAATAGTCCACGTTCACATACACCAACGGGATATCGTTGGTGATCGCATCGTTCATCTTGCAGACGTTGGAGTTCACATCCTTCACCAACCATCTCGTCGTACCGTGGATCACGTTACCGACTATCGACGGTTCCAACTCATGGGCACAGGCTATCACGGCGGACATCTGCGTCCCGCCTCCGACTATCACGGGTATGGTCTCGGCGGCACCGATTATCAGGCCGATGTTCACGGGCATCATCGGATCGCCGACACACTCGATCGCCTTCAGCGGATCGTGTGCCAGCGAACCTATCTCTATACCTGCCGCTTTGAATCCTTCCATCACCAGATTGGTCTTCAGTTCCTTAGGGTTCTTCGGTGACGAACTGCTCACAAGGTTCTCTTTGATCACACCCATCGCCATCATGACGGCGAGTGCGGTGGTGGTGCCTCCGGCGATGGATTCGCTCACGACGAGGAAATCATGCCCTCTCGCAAGGTTGCGGCCGAGGATCTTCGCCCTCTCGAACACCTCCTTCACATTCTTGACGGCATGTCCCGTGGTGATCTTGTCACCGCATTCTCCGCCCATCTCGAAGTAGGGTATCTGAGGTAATATCTTGCATCCGCCGTTCACGATGAAACAAGGCATATCGGACAGCTGGAGGGCGGCCATGGTCAATGTCGCGGGAGTGGGTATCCCTCCGGGATTGATCGGTATGCCCTTCATGCAAAGTGTCCTTCCGCATGACAGCAGTTCGGCATCGGCGGGACCCGTGAACAATGTCAGTTCCGGTGTGTCCCCTGCATCCGATACTCCGGGTATCGTCGATGTGAGGGTGTTACCGACCGTGCACGTGAACACACCCCGCTTCCCCCAGATCCTCGAGAGGACATCCTTCGCTATGTCCTCATTACCGTAAATGCTCAAAGAATCTGGTACTTGGAAGCCTTCTGCCATGTCCTCATGAATGACCGCATATGATATAATGTCTTGTCGACCGTGTATCCGATATCGAGGTCATACGGATCCGTGACGACGGAGTTGATAAATACCCATTAGACGATAGGAAGTTCAAGACCTTGACCAACTGTCTTTCGGCAGTTGTGAGTGGTTTTACTTAATTAATTCGACCAAACTAATTAATTGAAGTACCAGGGAGCACTTCTGCAATATGTCCCCCTGGTGCTTCTTATCGTCGGTTATTTTCCAACTACTCTGAGACAGCTCGGGGAGTATGACCCTGAGGTCGGTATGTGCGGGTTCCATTCACAACGTTCGATGGTCATCTATACGACGTCAACAAGGCAGGGTGCCACACCCGATGTGATGTTGGGACTATCAAGGGCGGATTCGGACCCAATTGCGACGAAGTCGATAAATACTCATCCTGCGATAGGAGATTTAAGACCCTAACCGACCGCCTTTCGGCAGTCGTAAGTGGTTTTACTTCATTAATTCGACCAAAAGGCGAATTAATTGAAGTACCAGGGAGTACTTTTGCAGCTTGTCTCCCTGGTGCTTCTTATCGTTGGCTATTCTTTCACCTCCTCTAAGACAGCTCAGAGAGTCCATCCGCACTTAGGGTCCCGAAGTCCCCGTATACGGACTTCGACCCTGGCGATTGATAGTTAGTCGTACCAAGTCAATATAAACCGAATGTTACAGTTAATGAGTTAATCGGATGCCCGGAAATGTGGTGCCTCGATCCCGTCACCTCATCATCGTCAGAACGATTGCAGACATATCGCAAATGATATGGTTGGATTTATAATCCACAATATGATATACAGATGTATCACGGAACGGGATCGAATGAAGTGCATCAGTAGCAAAGTGAACGCGGAGTTGAAGGCCGGGAACATAGGTTCGAACACGTCCTGTGAGTATCATCCATGCCATTACAGAGGACAGAATTGCTCGTTCTGTTATTGCCCGTTCTATCCGTGTAACGACGAGGACCTCGGTGCGAATCTGCATTCGGAGAACACATCCCGTGACGTATGGGACTGTTCCCAATGCCTATTCTGTCACGACAACCGTGTGGTGGCATATGCGTACAAGAGATTCTCGGAGCTCGGTATCACCGAGAGCGATGACGAGAGGATCATGAGCATCGTCTTCAAGGAGGCCAAGGAGAAGGTCTATCACAGAGGGAAGGCGATCATGATCGTCGGTGCCACATCCGATGCCGGCAAATCGATCACCGCCGCCGCACTATGCCGCATCATCAACAGGAAGGGGTATTCCGTCACACCGTTCAAATCACAGAATATGAGCCTCAACTCCAGGGTCACGCGTCGCGGGGACGAGATATCCATGATGCAGGCACTCCAGGCGAAGGCCGCAGGCATAACCAATCCGACATACAACATCAACCCGATCCTCCTGAAACCCAAAGGAGAGAGGAGATCGCAGATCATCGTCGAAGGGAGACCGTTCAGGGACTGTTCCGTCACATCGTACTACAGGACGTTCGTCGAGGAGAACGGAAGGGACATAGTCAGGAGGAACATCGATTTCCTCCTTGCAAGGTATGATTACATGGTCATGGAGGGTGCCGGATCCCCTGCGGAGATCAACATCTATGATCGGGACATAGTCAATATGAGTGCCGCGGAGATCGCCGATGCCAATTGCATCCTCGTCGTGAACATGGAGTGGGGAGGTTCCTTCGCATATGCCGTAGGGACATTGGACCTCATCCCCGAGAAGGACAGGAGAAGGATCAAGGGCATGATACTGAACAATTACAGGGGTAACGTGGGGTCACTCGACGATGCTAGGAAGGAGCTCGAGAGACTCACGGGTGTGCCCGTGCTAGGTGTCATACCGCATCTCGACATCGACATCCCGAAGGAGGACTCCGAATACTTCCGTAACACCAAGGAAGCAGGTAACGGGAGGTATGTGATCTCTGTGATCAAGTTACCGCACATCTCAAATTTCACCGATCTGGATCCTCTCATGCTGGAGGATGTGAAGGTCAGATTCGTCACCACGGCCGAGGAGCTGAAGGGATCGGATGCGATCATCATACCCGGTACCAAGAACACCACGGACGATCTGCATTGGATGAACACCAGCGGACTCGCCGAGCACATAAGGAACTATGTCGGAAGGATACCGATCATAGGCCTCTGCGGAGGATATCAGATGATGGGTCGCAGGCTCATGGATCCGAACGGGATAGAGGATGACAGGTATCGCACCATATCCGGATTGGGACTGTTCGACATGGAGGTCAAGTGGGGCAACTACAGCAAACATGTCTGCAAGAACGAGGGTCACATGCTGATCGGGGACAAGGGACCGTTCACCGGCTACGAGATACACATGGGCAACACGGTGAACAACAACGAGGAACCGCTGTTCCTCATAGAGCATCTCAGGGACAGTGTCACGGAAGGTTCAGTCAACCTGGACAGGAAGCTCTTCGGTACGTATCAGCACGGGGTGTTCGAGATGCCTGCATTCAGGGATTACATAATGAGACTGATAGGTGCCAAGGACACCAAGAGGTTGGATTACAACGCATACGTCGAGGAGAATCTCGACAGACTCGCCGACGGATTCGAGAAGGCGTTGGACATGGATAGGCTGTGGGAGCTGATCGGATGAACAGGATGATGTTCCTGGGGACATCCTCGGCTGCGGGTAAGACATTGATCTCCGCCGTATACTGCAGATATCTCTGCAAGAAGGGTGTGGATGTGGTACCGTTCAAGGCATCCACTCTGACATCAAGTGTCCACAACATCGAGGACGGCAGGATCATGGGCATGGAACAGGCCATACAGGCATGGGCCTCCGAGAAGGTACCAGATGTGAGGATGAACCCCGTCCTCCTCATGCATGGCAGATCCAACAGCATGTCCGTCTATGTCGACGGCCGCAAGGAATACGTACTGTCCGCCGGATGCAGACCGGATTCCGACACTCTGTTCGGAACGGCATCGGATGCATTCGACGAATTGTCCGAAGGACATGATGTCGTCGTCTGCGAAGGATACGGATCCCCCGTGGAGATGAACCTGCGCGATGACGATATAGCCAACATGAGAGTCGTTCTCGAGAAGGACATGCCTGCGGTATTGGTGGCCGATATAGAGCGCGGAGGCGTGTTCGCCGCGATATACGGCACATGGAAACTGATGGATCAGGAAGAGAGATCCCATCTCAAGGGATACATCATAAACAGGTTCAGAGGGGACGACAGCGTCCTGAGATGCGGTATCGACAGGATCGAGGAACTGACCGGTCTGAGATGCTTCGGTGTCGTACCGTACATCGATATCGATCTTCCGAAGAACGATCACGATGGCGTCGACATAAGGAGCGTCAAAGAGGTCGATAGGGCACTATCGTTGATGAAGGACCATATCGATCTCGATGCGTTGGATTCATTGTGAATCCATTATCCGGGGTATGACGTCCTTCAGTTCCACATGCTCATCCTGACCGATGGACGTTTCGAACGAGGTCCAGAACGGGACCCTCATGAGTATGTGCTCGCCGGTGACGGATGATGTGCCGTGATCCACGAAGTATACGATCCTATCCACATCCGAGAAGTACTCCTTCATCTTCCTGTCGATGTGCTCCAGTATCCTCACCTTCTTCGGAGGATCCCTCTGATGGCTGTACTCATCCACCTCATCCATGTGCAGGAACACGTTGGTATGTTCCAACGCCTCCCTGGCGACGGGGAACCTCTCGTCTATGTCCTCGACCAACCTTATCTCCTGTCCCAATGACGCACATACGCCCAACGGTGTGGGGCTGTCCGATATGGCCATCATGTGCTCTACGTACGGAGGATATTGTCTTTCGAACCTTCCGCAACCCCAGGGGTAATCGGTTATGCCGTCCAGATCCCTGGCGACTGCCATGACCATCTTACCAAGATCGCCGGGTACCTCCACGAAGGGTGCGGGCGTAGGCGGTCCCGGGAGATCCGGGACGAGATCGCATTTCATCGTCAATATCGCACGTCCGTTGAGGAAGAACTTGATCTGCGGGTCGTAATCCTTCAGTATATCCATATGTTCGGTGACCTTCGGGATCAGACGGTCGCAGAACTCCTCGGCATGGTACGACCAGTTGATCATACCATCCTTTATTATCGCGGGTGACAGACGGTACGCCGTCCTCCCCCTCACATCCAATCCCAATCCCATGCCTTCCAGGGCCGCTCTCGCGATCTCGGGAGGATGTCCCGTGAAGAATTCGTTCAGGAAGAGGTGTGTGTATCCTCTCCCGTCGGTGTATCCTCTGTGCGGTGCCTTGGATTCCATGAAAGGCATGTGTGCGACATCCAACGGCTTCCTGCCACCGTATTCCGGGACAGGATCATCCTCGGCACCATCAAGAAGAACGAACAACGTATTCATCGGATCACTGTTGTGTGGCAGTGATTACAATTCGCCGATTTAACCGTATCATCATCGGTCCAATGAGTTCGATGCGATGACGGCCTGTCCGACCGATATGCCGCCGTCACCGTTCGGTATCTTATTGTGCAATATGGGTCTCAATCCTCTCGATCTGACGGTATCCTCGAACATACGGGTTATCGGTCCGTTGTACGAGACACCGCCCGTGATGCCGATCACATCGATCCCTCTGCTTTGGGCATCGTCGCATGCGACGTTCGCCATCTCGCTTACGATGGAGTTGACGATGGAGTATGCGACATCCTCCTTCCTCGCTCCTTTGGGTATATCCTTGAAGAGATGTGCCGTTCTGATGATCCCGGATTCGGTGCATGTCTCGAATCCCTCTATCATCTTTCCTCTCCTCAGAAGTGGTTCCATCCTCATCGCGGGTTCGCCGTCGTATGTGCGTATGTTGCATACACCCAACCAATACGACATGGCATCCAAGATCCTCCCCAAGGAGGACGATCCTATGCTGTTGCGGGCGATCTTCCTCATCACCTCGGCATCCTTCTCCGGTACGATGCCCGTGTCCACACCATTAATCTCGTCGATGGCGAACTTCAGTCTCCTGATGTCATGGAGTGCCCTCTCGGAACCTATCAACGGGATGTATTCGAGATGGGCCGACCTGTCATACCCATGATATGTTGTATGAAGTACCTCCCCTCCCCATGCCTGACCGTCATCGCCGTGTCCCGTACCGTCCACGGCTATGACCATCGCATCATCCACGTCGTGTTCGGCCATCAGCGATGCGGCATGTGCCCAATGGTGCTGCACCTCGATGAGATCGGCACCGTATCTTTCCGAGAGGGCTTTCGCATATCTCCTGTTCGCATATCCCGGATGGAGGTCCATCGCTATGACCTCAGGCTTACACCCCAACAGGTCGATGAACGAATCCGTCGAGGATTCGAGATATTCCACCACACCCAACGATTCGCCGTTCCCGATGTGCTGTGTGGTGTACATCCTCCCATCGGATGCAACGGTGGCCGTTAGATTCTCCTGTGCCCCCACGCCTACGACGGCGTGCTTGGACGGTATCGTGATGTACGACGGTATGTATCCTCTGGATTTCCTGATGATCTGTTGCACATCACCGTATGCCCTGACCACGGAATCATCCGCACGGTTGATTATCTCCTGATCGTGGAGGAGGTACACATCCGCACCCAATGACATTATATCCCTATCGTCGAGGACCATCGGTTCCCCGGGGAGATTGGCCGATGTCATTATCAGGGCATCATGTTCAAGGCAATCGAAGAGTATGTGCTGCATACCCGTGTACGGAAGGAATATCCCTACGTTATCGAGACCCGGTGCCAACCCTCTGCAGATCTCCTCGGATCTCTTGTCGGCAAGGACGATGGGTCTGTTCGGTGATGTCAGCAATTCCCTCTCCTTCTCGGTGAGATCCACGTATCTCTCTGCGGTATCGAGATCCTTGACCATGACGGCGAACGGTTTCTCCTTCCTTCCGTACCATTCCCTCAGACGGTCTATGTTCTCCGGTACGGTGCATATGTGCATCCCGCCCCAGCTCTTGGCTATGCCGATCATCCCCGAATCCATGTACTTGGCGAATGTCGGTATCGGATCCCCGTCGATCTCCTTCCCTTTGTCATCCAAGATGCGGTATCTCGGACCGCAGTCAGGGCAACAGACGGTCTGATGATGGAATCTCCTGTCCGTCATGTCCGTGTACTCATCCCTGCACGAGTCGCACATAGGGAATCTCTTCATCGCGGTGTTGTCCCTGTCATACGGCAGGGATGATAATAGCGTGAATCTCGCACCGCAGTTGGTGCAGGTGGTGAACGCATATCCTTTGCGTCTGCCTTCGGACCTCATCTCCTTCAGGCATTCGTCGCATACCGCGGTATCCGTCGGTATGCTCACTCCCCTGCTCCTGTGTGCGGATTGTATGATCGAGAACGAATCGCAATCGGGTACGGGGGAGTCCTGCACCTCGATGCGTTCGATGACGGCCAGCGGAGGGAGGTCCCTCCTTATGCCGTCGATCAGTGCATCCGCGTCGTCCACATCGATCATCACCCTGGAACCGTCGTTCCACACCCTTCCCTTCAATCCCAGGGAACAGGCTACACGCTGTACCATGGGTCTGAAACCGACCCCCTGTACCGTGCCCTCGATGATGATCCTCATGTCCGACCTTCAAATCCTATCGAATGCCTCTATCGCACCGCTCGCCTTTGGCTCGTCGATGCAATGGCATGCAGGTAATTTCTCAAGCTTCGGGAGTGCGAGTTCGAGTATCCTGCATATCTTATCCAAACATTCCGCCATGGTCCTCACGACCATCTCCATGGTGACGGTCTCCTCCTTCCATGCATCGTAATCCGTTATGGTGGCGAGGGAACAGTAGCACATGCCCGCTTCCCTGGCCAGTTGGCACTCCGGGACAGCCGTCATACCCACAAGGTCCCCTCCGAGGGTCCTGAACATCCTGCTCTCAGCTCTCGTTGAGAATCTCGGGCCTTCGATGCAAACGTATGCACCGCCCATGTGGTACGAGATGCCCATCTCCTTGGCGCATTCCTCGAACACCTTCGATGCCTGGGGGCAGAAGGGTTCCGGCATGGCCGTGTGGACGGTCTCATCCATGAAGAATGTGTATTCCCTCTTCTTCGTGAAGTCGATCATCTGATCCACTATGATCAGATCCCCGGGTGCGTAATCCTCCCTCAGCGATCCGACCGCACATGGTGAAACGATCATCTCCACGCCGAGCTTCTTCATGGCGTAGATGTTCGCTCTGTAGGGTACGCTCGACGGAGGGTACTGGTGATCGTTACCGTGCCTGGGCAGGAACGCCACCTCGACACCGTTGATCCTACCGATCAATATCTCGTCCGAAGGTTTGCCGTAAGGTGTGTCAGGGAACACCTTCTCCTTGAGTTCGAATCTCTCCGGATTGTATACTCCGGTCCCTCCGATTATTCCAATCTTAGGCATGACCACATGAATGATGTGGGCGTATAAAACAAGGGGTGCTTGCCCGTGGAGGGCAAGATGCCCCGTTCACAGATGCCTGATGGCATCGAAAGGTATCTTCTGTATCGCTAGGTCCGCTTCCTCCTTGGAGAGACCGGCACCCAATGCGACGGTGTACGCATCCTTCTCGGCCATCAGGTCCTCGGGCGCATGGGCATCGGAATCGATCACCATCTTCGCACCGACCTTCCTTGCGATGTTCACGACATGACCGTTGGTGATGTTGTGTCCCCTCCTCCCGGTTATCTCGATCAGGACATCGTTGTCCTTGGCGATCTGCATCTCGTCCTCGGTGATGAATCCGGGATGTGCCAGCACATCCACGTCGGGATTCTTCGCGGCCTGCAGGTTCGTACCGTTCTCGACAGGTTCCACCACCGTCTCCCCGTGCACGACGATCCATTTCGCACCGAATCTCCTGGCATCGGCGATGACCTTGTCCATCTTGGACGGTGTGACATGGGTTATCTCCACGCCCGGGATGACCTCTATGGAATCATCCGTGAGCTCGACCGCTTTGACCACATTCCTCACGACATGTTCCACATTGGTCATGTCCACGTGATCGGTTATGGCGATGGCGCTGACACCGAGGGATTTGGCCGTCCTGACCAGTTCCGCAGGGATCAGTTCCCCGTCGCTGAATATGCTGTGGGTGTGGAGTTCCGCTCTCATTGTGCCCTCTCCGAGAGTTTCCTGTAGACTTCCTTCATCGGGAGTCCTGTCTTCTCGATGGCGACCATGGTGTGGTAGATGAGGTCGGCGAGTTCCCATGCGACCTCGTCCTCCTTCCTGTCCTTGATGGCGAGGACGAACTCGGCCGCTTCCTCGACGATCTTCTTGCACATCTTCGTCTCGTCGTTCAGGAGTTTCACCGTATAGCTGCCTTCCTCGGGATTGACGTTCCTGTCGTGGATGACCCTCTTGAGGTCGGGTATTATCGCCGACGTCTCGTCCAGGTTACCGTAGATGAGGTCGTAGAAGCATGACGGGTTGCCGGTGTGACATGCCACACCCTCCTGCACCACCCTCACGAGCAAAGTATCTGCATCGCAGTCGGCCTGCATGGACACGATCTTCTGCACATGTCCCGACTCCTCGCCCTTCTTCCACAGCTTCTGTCTGCTCCTGGACCAGAAGTGCGTGTATCCCGTCTCCTTCATGAGACGGACGGCCTCCTCATTGGACCATGCCATCATGAGGACCTCGCCCGTAGTGCTATCCTGGACGATCACGGGGATCAGTCCGTTCGAATCATATTTCAGCTCTGTCATCTGACAACAACCCCTCTGTCCTTGAGATATTCCTTGACATCCCCGACAGTGTACTCTTTGAAATGGAATATGGATGCGGCCAATGCTGCGGCCGCATTCGTCTGTGTGAACACCTCATAGATGTGCTCGATGTTACCGCATCCTCCGGATGCTATCACGGGTATGCTCACGGCATCGGCTATGGCGGATGTCGCAGGGATATCGTACCCTGTCTTCACTCCATCGGCATCCATGGATGTCAGGAGGATTTCCCCGGCACCGAGGTCCTGTGCTCTCTGTGCCCATTCGAGGGCATCCAATCCCGTGTCCCTCGTACCTCCGTGGGTGACGACGGTCCATCCCGAACCCTTCTTCTTGACATCTATCGCGACGACCACGCACTGTCTCCCGAAGTTCTCGGCACATTCCGTTATCATATCGGGATTCATCACGGCCGCGGAGTTGATGGAAACCTTGTCCGCACCCGCATTCAATGCGTTCCTCATGTCCGCGACGGATGATATGCCTCCACCCACACAGAGCGGTACGGTGAGTCTCTCGGCAGTCTCGGTGACTATGTTGAGCATGGTCTTCCTGCCCTCGACGGATGCAGAGATATCAAGGAACGTGACCTCGTCCGCACCCTGTTCCTCGTATTCCTTCGCGAGGTCCGGGGGATGTCCGACATCCCTCAGATTCTTGAATTTGATACCTTTGACGACCTTTCCGTCCTTCATATCGAGACAGGGGATGATACGTTTCGCAAGCATCAACTCACCATGACCTTGTCCTTGGTGCTCAGTTCCCTGTCGCGCCTGACCAACGCCGCGGACAATGCCTTGCCCATCGATTTGAACGCCGCCTCTATGATGTGGTGCTCGTCGAAGCCTCTGAACTGCAGTATGTGCAGTGTCATCCCTGCGGACATTGCGAAGCTCCTCATGAAGTGCTGATACAGAGGATCGGGAAGATCGGTCTCGCAGTACGGTCTGTCGACTATGTCCAACGATGTCATGACCATGGCATCATCCATGACGACCGTCGCGGTGGCCATCCTCTCTATGGGGGCATCATCCAATGCCTTGGCGAATGCCTTCCCTATGCTGATGGCTACATCCTCGATCAAGTGGTGATCGTTATCTCCGGTGGCCCTCATCGTGATGTCGATGTTCGAGTATCTAGCGAACGTCTCGACCATGTGTTTGAGGAACTGTATGTCGCATTCGACGTCGAATGAACCCGTTCCGTCCAAGTTGAGCTCGACCGTGATGTCGGTCTCACGTGTCTTACGTTCAATCCTTGCGATCCTGTCAGCCATGATATCCACGTCGATACGTACGCCATCGTGTTATATAACACTTTAAAAGAAGGGAAGGGTGGTGTCAGTATCTCACGGGAGAGCATTTCGGATTAACCTATTAACTGTAATCTGCGGTTTATATTGACATCGAGTGATTAACTATCAATCGCCAGGGTCGAAGTCCGCGAATGAGGACTTTTGACTCTTTGCGGACAGATGCCCTGAGAATTCTCAAAGGAGGTGATGTGATCACCGATGATAAGAAGGACCAGGGAACTACCCTTCAAAAAGTCTCCCTGGTCCTCCAAGTGGTTCGTCTTTTGATCGAACTACTTAGATGAAACATCTTACGGCCCTCGAAAGGGGGTCGGTCAATGTTACGAATATCACATTGTCCGCAGAGTATTTATCGACTTCGTCGTCATGGTTCCATATCTATCGTAACCCCGATGGGACCGATCCGTACGGCCCACATACAATTCTTGAGACTGGCTCAATTCCGAGTATGCGATTAACCCATTAACTGTAGCATCCGGCTTTTATCGATTCAGTGCGAATAACTATCAATCGCCAGGGTCGAAGTCCGCGAATGAGGACTTTTGACTCTTTGCGGACAGATGCCCTGAGAATTCTCAAAGGAGGTGATGTGATCACCGATGATAAGAAGGACCAGGGACTCCTACTTCAAAAAGTCTCCCTGGTCCTCCAGGCAATTCGTCTTTTGATCGAATTGCTTAGATGAAACATCTTACGGCCCTCGAAAGGGGGTCGGTCAATGTTACGGATATCACATCACCTGTAGGGTATTTATCGACTTCGCTATCCTGCCATGTCGTCCGTTCAGTATCCCGACACATAGTGCCGTGGACAGAAAAGAGTTATAAATTTAGGATACCTTAAAGATTAACATGGATAGCAAGACACTGATCGTGGATGGTATGCATTGCCAGAAGTGCCAGAAGAAGGTCGAGGACGCATTGTCGGCAGTCGACGGCGTGACCTCGGTGAACGTCGACCTCAACAAGGGGAAGGCCAAGGTCGAGTTGGCGAAGGACGTCAACGACGAGGATCTCTGCATGGCCGTACTCGATGCAGGATTCAAGGCCAAGGTGAAACACGGTCTGTTCAGATGAACGAGAGGATAGTCATAAGGGTCGGAGGCATGTCATGTGCCGCATGCTCCGCAAGGATAGAGAAGGCCCTGTCGAAGTTGGATGGTGTCTCGGAACCGAATGCCAATTTCACCGCCGGCAAGGTCTCGCTGTCGTACGATCCCGAGATCGTCGACAGGAAGAGGATAGAGGACACCATAGTTTCTGCGGGATATACGATCATCAAGAAGGATGCACCGACGGATGACAGATCGGTCTCGATACTGATCTCATTGATCGTATGTGTGATATTCTCGATCCCGGTGGTCGTCCTGTCCATGGGGTCGATGTTCGGTCTCGAGATCGATGACAGGATATCGGCAATCGTACAGCTCGTATTGACCATACCCGTGATCATCGCAGGCAGGAGATTCTTCCTGCGCGGTATCCCTGCACTGTTGGCCCGCAGTCCGACCATGGATACGTTGGTCGCATTGGGTTCGGGTGCCGCATTCCTGTACAGCCTGTATCTGACCGTCGAGATATTCGACGGCGGTATGGCGCACCTCTATTACGAATCGGCGGTCATGATCATAACATTGGTCTCCGTCGGTAAGTATCTGGAATCGAGATCCAGGGAGAGGACCAACGATGCGGTCAACGGATTGAGGAAGCTCGTGCCTTCTACGGCGAATGTCATCGTCGATGGCGAGGAGGTGACGAAGGCGGTCGGTGAATTGGCCATCGGTGATGTCCTCATCATACGCCCGGGCGAGAGGGTACCTACCGATTCCATCGTTGTGAGCGGTAACGGATCCATTGACGAATCGATGCTGACCGGCGAGAGCCTACCTGTCGACAAGACGGTGGGCGATCAGGTGTTCGGAGGCACGATCAACATCAACGGTTCCATAAGGGCCGAGGTGTCCGCCTTGGGCGACGATACCGTACTCTCCAGGATAATAACGACGATAGAGGAGACACAGAGTACGAAGGCACCCATCGCCAGGTTGGCCGACAGGGTGGCCCGTGTATTCGTCCCTGCCGTGATATCCATCGCGGTCGTGGCCGCGGCATTATGGCTGTTGGCCGGGAAGGATGTGGCTTTCGCCATGACGATACTGATCTCCGTATTGGTGATCTCATGTCCCTGTGCAATGGGTCTCGCGACGCCGATGGCGATAACCGTCGGTACGGGTAAGGCCGCGGAATATGGCATACTGTTCAGGGATGCCGCCGCATTGGAGCGTGCAGGAAGGGTGAACACGGTTGTGTTCGACAAGACGGGGACCATAACGGAAGGGAGGCCCGTCGTATCCCATTATATCCCGGACGAGGGCGTGCTGCGCATAGCGGCCATAGCCGAGTACGGTTCAGAACATCCCATCGCACGTGCCGTGATGGAGAAGGCATCGTCGTTAGGGATATCCGTCCCGAGCAACACGGATTTCATATCATCCATAGGTTCGGGCGTCAGTTGTATGTCCGACGGGCACAGGATCGTCGTAGGTAACTCGAGGATGATGGATTCCGAAGGTATCGCGATGCGTTACGGGGATGATGCGAAGGACATGGAATCCGACGGATGCACCGTGATATACGTCGCTATGGATGGTGAGATGGTCGGTGTCGTCGGTATATCGGATAGCATAAGGAAGGATTCGGCCGATGCGGTATCGATGTTGAAGGATCTCGGCATATCCGTCGGCATGGTCACCGGTGATGCGGAACCTGCGGCGATGGCCGTCGCATCCAAGGTAGGGATCACGGATGTCACGTTCGGTGCGTTGCCCGATGACAAGGTGAAGGCGGTGAAGAGGCTGCAGGCATCCGGTAAGGACGTGGCGATGGCCGGGGACGGTATCAACGATGCACCTGCACTCATACAATCCGATCTGGGGATAGCCGTGGCATCCGGTACGGACATAGCCATGGATTCGGCCGATGCGGTACTGATGAACGATGGCATAGGGAACATAGCCACCACCATCAGGATCGGACGTGCCACTCTGAAGAATGTCAAGGAGAACCTGTTCTGGGCGTTCTGTTACAACGTCATATGCATCCCGATCGCGGCAGGTCTTCCGTACGTGTTCGGTATGTCCATAATGCATCAGATGCCGATGATCTCTGCCGCCGCGATGTCCATGTCATCGTTATGCGTTGTGGCCAATGCATTGAGGCTGAAAGGGTTCAAGGCATGAAATAATCGGGATGACATCATCTCGATGATCTTCGTTTTTATGAAAATCTGGAATCCGATTCCAGATTTTCATATGGTTGTGGATTCATGAACATCTATGATCGAGCGTACGATCCATCCTCACATTCTCCGCAATATATCGCTCCGTCCTGTGACATCGATCTGATATCCATCATCTTCGAGGATGGATTCAGGGGGAAGTTTCTAGGATATTGTTCCACACCATATGATACTGCAAGAAAAATGTAGTTAGAGAACACTTTTAATAATAAATAAATGTATTTTGAATACAATAATTGTTGAAGATGATCAGCATGGAAAGAAAGATCACCTCGAAGATGGAGCAATGGAAGGACTCCAAGGACAGGAAGCCCCTGATGATAATGGGGCCGAGACAGGTGGGCAAGACCCATTCTGTGATGGAGTTCGCCAAGACCCATTTTGATAACTACGTCCTGTTCAACTTCCAGGAATCCCCCGAGCTCCACAGGATCTTCGAAAGTGATCTGAATCCCATCAACCTCCTGAGGGAGCTGTCGGCATATTCTCAGGAGACGATAACCGACGAGACCCTGATCGTATTCGACGAGATCCAGGAATGCGATCGTGCGGTGACCTCCCTCAAGTACTTCACAGAAGAGTTGCCCGATCAACCCATCATGACCACGGGAAGTCTTCTCGGACTCACGGTCGGCCGTCAGGTCGCCGATGGGGACCACAAGCGTTCGTTCCCCGTGGGAAAGGCCCAGATGATACAGATGCACCCGATGGACCTGGAGGAATACGCTTGGGCCACAGGGAGGAGAGCGCTCACGGATTCCGTGCGCATGCATTTCGATGATATGTCGGAGATGCCACTCCACGATGCCGCCATCGGGATGTATCGCGAGTATCTTGCGGTAGGCGGGATGCCCGAGGCGGTCTCTGCGTACGTCCGGACCGGCGATCCTAATGCGGTCATGACTGTTCAGAGGGGGCTCAACGACAGTCTGCTCGGAGATATAGCCAAGCATTCCGGATCATCGGACACGACGGTCAGGACCATCCGTACATGGAACAGCATGGTGTCGCAGCTGATGAAGGACAATCTGAAGTTCCAATACAGCAAGGTGGCATCCGGCGGTCGTTCCTCCAGCTATTCTGCATCCGTGGATTGGTTGGTAGCGGCCCAGATGGTCGATCGCTGTGATATGGTGACCGAACCTACCGCCCCGCTGTCGGGATTCGTGAACGATTCGTCGTTCAGACTGTTCATGGCCGACATCGGTCTGCTCTGTTCGAAGGCCGAGGTACCATTCAAGTCAGTGGTGTCGGGGAGGGCAACCGACAGGTTCAGAGGTGTGATGGCCGAGAACTATGTGTCACAGGCCCTGACGGCCAACGGTCTCCGGAAATACTATTGGAATCCGGATCCGTATACGGAGGTGGATTTCATATTCCAGGATGCGGACGGAATGGTCGTACCGATCGAGGTCAAATCCGGCGATCGCACGGGATCCAAGAGCCTCACGAAGATCAGGGACAGGATCTCCCCCAGGTCCGCCATAAGGTTCTCATCGAAGAACTTCGGTCTCGAGGATGGACTTTACAGCATACCGTTCTATGCGGCATTCTGTGTCGATGATGGTTGGGCGAAGAAGGTCGCGTGTGACGTTCTCTGATGGATCTATCTGCTTCTGACCATCTCATCCAGGAATGCGGCAGCGAACAGAGGATAGTGCTCGATCCCCTTGGGATCCACGGAGATGTCCGCCCTCTCCAACATTATCGAGCGTTGGAATCTTGGATCATCTATCGTCTTGTTCAGCGATGCGGCATCGCGATCCTTTCCCGATTTGACCTCTATCGCGGTGACGTCCATCCCCAGATCCAGGACGAAGTCGATCTCCATCCTTCCCGGATTCTTCCTGTTGATGTAGTAGCAGGGTCTGCGTCCGCTCTTGACGATGCATCCCGCTATGGCGTTTTCCATCAGCGCACCCTGATTGAATCTGTCATCCTTCTCGATAATCGCCATCCTGGCCCCGGATCCCAGCATGTTCACTAGGAGTCCTGTGTCGGACAGATACACCTTGAAGTTGGATGGGTCGGCGTTCATGGCCGAGGGGAATGATACGGACCTGAGCATATAGCACATATTGGCCACTCCGGAGTTCTCCATCCAGAGCATGGCATCGGCATATGTGCGCTGTCCGTTCCTGGAACCGGATCCGTCGAGACGTGACCACATGAATTTCTTGTTGGTATCCGACAGTTGGGTCGGAACGGATTGGAAGCATTTCCTGATCTTCATCGTATCCGAACCGCTACTGTATTTCGCCACGTCGTTGTAGAAGGAGTCGATGATGTCGGATTGGATCGATGATACCTCGGCGTAATCCTTCTTCTTTGCGAAGGAATCCACGGCTTCCGGCATACCTCCGACGGTCAGGTATTCGTCGAATCTGTCCAGATATGCGGATGCGATCGTTTCGCCCATCGGTTGTCCATCGCGGATGCATCCTTTGATCCCGGAGATGGCATCTTCGGCATAGCCCATCGCCCAGAGGTACTCTTCGAAGTCCATGCCGTACATGATCTTGTGTTCCACATATCCTGCGGGGGTCAGTGCCGTCGGATCCTCGAACTCCTTTGACGGCACATCGATGAGGGAGCCGGATGCGACCACATCGAACCTGCCGTCGATGGTGAACTGTTTCAGGGACATCTTCGCACGCGGACAGGATTGGATCTCATCCAGGATTATCAGTGTCTCTCCGGCGACAGGGGTGTATTCGGGACCTTTGGCCGTTGCGTACCTTACGAAGGAATCGACGTCCACAGAGCGTTGGAACTGTTCGCACAGTCCACTGTCGATGCTCAGGTCGAAGTATATGCAGGATTGATATGTCCTGCCGAACTCCTTCAGGATCGATGTCTTCCCGACCTGACGTTGTCCTTTCAGGAGTAGTGATTTATGACCGTCACGGGCCTTCCATCTCAGGAGCTCGTCCATCATCTTCCGTCTGAGCATGAACCTCAGTTGATTGGAAGATATATAAACATGTGCATTTTTTAGCTGAAATCGTTGAAAAAATGTGCAAAATTTGGATAAATTTGTTGTAATAATGTGCATTTTTTGGATATGCTTGCTGTAAGATGATGTACGCACATCTCTATACCCAGCACCATGCCCCCGATGCGGAGGAACGGAGTGACGAAGTCTTCGGATCCGTAGGGATTATCCTGCCCTGCAGGTCCTCGAACATCGTACGTGTTCCGTCCGGACTGCCCGCATCGAATACCACCACACCGCCATCCGTACAATGTACGACGATCACAGGCCGCATGCCGCTATGTATCGCCAGCTTGTAGTTTCCGAACTCCTCGTTATGGAAGTTCCCCGTGGATACCTTGTTGGTGGCGAACCCTCCGACTCTTATGCCGACATTGAACTCCTCCCGCAACTCCACGGACCCGATCTCCGTGTACTCGATCGTCATATTCATCATGGTGGCATCTATCACCAGAGCATCATCCTCGAGATGGACGTTCACGTGCCCCGTGTTCAACAGCAACAGGATAATCGCGACGACGAAGACGGCTATCACACTGACAACGATTACCATGTTCCTCTTGAATCTCGCATAGGATGCGGCATCGGTACCATGCGATACCTTCGCGGATACATCCGTCCCCGCGGTCATCGCCCTGTAGAGCGATTCGGTATATTCGGCATCCACGGAATTGAATACCGCGACCTTGTCCTTCCCGTAGCGGATGAGGATGAATTTTCTGATGCGTGTATCGCCTGCGAAGGTATAGTGCGGGAACTCTGCATTCTTGAAATCCCCATATCCTTTGCTGATGCCGCCATAACCACACATCCTGATGCCGGGTTTGAACGAATCCCTGCATTCCACGGCCGTGATCGAACTCAGCGGGATATCGAGGTCGACCATGATGGCCTTGACTATCAGATGATCGTCCTTCACCTCGGCCCTGGCGCCCCCGACACACAGGATCGGGATGAACAATAACAACAGGGATGCGATCGCTAGTATCAGGTACGGGACCGTCTCCACATATCCTTGCAACAGAAGTATCACTAGGACGATGTTCACCAGGATGTATGCTACGATGCCCAATGAGACGCGGAGATGGTCGTACACGACACTCTTATACCGTTCGTCGATATAAAATGATACGCAATCCGATGATGTTCGCACCATCGATAAGGGAAAAGGTCACGGTCGAAGGTCGTACGCCCTTTCGACCGTGTGAACGCCTTGCGCATCCATTTCCTTTGAAGTACGTCTTCCGTGCCCTTCAAGTAACATGTTTGGCAGAGCCAGGAGTTGTAAACCTCATGAGATATGAAGATATGATGGGCTGTGGCCCGATTGTTGATTCGGCTCTGCGATTATACATCGTCCGCGATTTATAAGTCCATTATCTCATTGGTCGCATCCATCGTTATGATTCGGTTGGATGAGGGTTATCGACACGGCCACGCTTATAATAGGTTTAAATACAGGCTCAAAATCAGAGGCTCTGTTATTTTATGACATCAGATTTCTCTAAATTGGGTTTGTCGGACGACATCGTCAAGGCGATCGATGAGATGGGTTGGACGGAACCGACACCCATCCAGGTGGAAGCGGTCCCGGTCGGTATCGGCGGGAGGGACATACTCGCACAGGCACAGACGGGTACCGGTAAGACCGGTACGTACGGTTCCATCATATTGAGCAGGATAAAGGCCACCCAGGGCGGTTGGCCGCAGGCATTGATCCTCACACCCACCAGGGAGTTGGCGCTGCAGGTCTCCGAGGAACTCGAGAGACTATCCAAATACACAGGTCACAGGAACATCCCCGTATACGGTGGCGTCAGTATGCTCAGGCAGACGCAGGACATGGACAGGGGAGTGGACATAATCGTCGCCACACCCGGGAGGCTGTGCGACCATCTGAAGAACGACGAGCGTCTCCTCGAGGACGTATCCATCGTGATATTGGACGAATCCGACAGGATGTTGGACATGGGATTCAGGAGGGACCTGGAGTTCATCATGGGAAGGATCCCGGAGGAGGGCAGGCAGACCATGCTGTTCTCCGCCACGATGTCCAAGGACATCAGGAAGTTGGCATTGGATTGTCTGGAGGATCCGAAGGAGATATGTGTCTCCAAGGACGAGATGGTGTTGGACCTGATAGATCAGCAGTACGTGATGGTGGAGAAGGACGACAAGATCGATACCCTCCGCTACGTATTGGCCAAGGATCCCAAGAAGACGATAGTGTTCTGTTTCACCAAATACAGGGTGGACAAGGTCGTAAGGAAGCTCAAGATGTCATTCAAGCTCGCCGGCATACACGGCGAGTACTCGCAGAACAGGAGGGAGGAGACCCTCCGTAAGTTCAAGGAAGGGGCAATAGAGGTGCTGGTGGCATCCGATATCGCGGCCAGGGGATTGGACATCGAGGATGTGGAGCGTGTCATCAACTTCGATATGCCTCCCGAGGCGGAGACATACGTGCACCGTATCGGAAGGACCGGCAGGGCAGGTAAGCGCGGTGTAGCATTATCGTTCGTGATGAGGGAGGACAGGAAGCTCATGAAGGAGATCGAGAACCTCACGCTCATCCCGATGGAGGAGATACCCACACCGACCAAGGATGAGATGGATGACGTATTCTCCGGTATCAAGGAACTTTCACGCCCCGTGATGGCCAAGAAGAACTCCAGGAAGAACGATGTCCCCGTGAAGGAGAAGGTGTTCGTCGTAGCGGAGATGAACGTCGGTAAGGAGGATGGTCTCTCGAGGCCCTCGATCGCACAGATGATCAAGGAGCACACCACCGTCCCCAAGAAGTCCATAGGCGACATCTACGTCGGAGAGAGGACGAGCACGTTGCAGATCGAGAAGAGATACTTCTCGAAGACGGAGGATGGATTGTCCAAATGCGATGTCAATGGTAAATCCATCAAGCTCTGGAAGATCTCCGAGATCGAGGGATTGGAACTGAAACAGACGCTCGAGGACGAACCGTCCTCGAAGGATGAGGGTCGCAGGTCCAAGGACGATGGGAAGCGCGGTGGCGATCGTAAGGATTCTCGCCGTTCCGATAGGAACGAGCGTTCCGCACGTCCGAAAAAGGACGATCGCCGTGACGATCGCAAACCCCGCAGACAATCCGATGACAGGAGGCGTTCCGATTCCCACAGGGATGACGGTCGCAGATCCGATGACGATAGACGCCCCCGCAGGGACGGCGACCGCAGAACATACGGCGACAGGGAACGCAGACCCCGCTCGCGCAGTGACGATGACAGGTCGCGCTCATACGGCGACAGAAGATCATCACACTCACGCAGGGATGATGATCGCCAACACAGGTCCGGTGACCGTCCGAGATACGGCGACCGCAGGGACGGGCCCAGCAGGGACCGTTTGTACGGCGACGGACGCCGTGGCGATGGTGACAATCATAAAGGTGCACACAGATACGATAACGACCGCCCGAGGAGCGGTCAATACAGGTCAGGGGACGACGACCGCGGATACAGGCCGCGTGACAGATTCCAGAGGCCTAGGGATTCAAGAAGATATCGAGAGTGATTGATTGGACGCCACGAAGGACCTTGAGGTGATGCTGGGGGACCCTAAGAAAGCCATCAAATCGATGATGGTCCCCTTGATCGTCTCATATCTCGTGGTACAGGTCAACATATTCGCCGATATGTCGTGGTGCAGCGGACTGGGTTCCAACGCAAGTTCCGCCGTTTCTTCCATATTCCCGATATATTGGATAATAGCCGGCCTGGGTACGGGTATCGGCGTGGGAGCATCCACGTCCATCGCCAGATATCTGGGGAGGGATGACAAGGCATCCGCCGACAGCGTCGCCACACAGACGGTCGTCCTATCGATAGTGTTCGGTATTTCGGTCACACCCATCCTGCTGTTGGCGATGGAGCCGATGATATCATGGATGGGTATCGACGACATCAAACAGGAATGTATGGACTACATCATGCCGATGATATGGTCCAGCGTCATTCTGATCGTGAACGGTGCAATCGCAGGCATAATCAGGGCCGAGGGTGCCGCGAAGAAATCCATGGTGATCTTACTATCAGCGGCCATATTGAACATAATCCTCGATCCGATAATGATCTACGGTCTCGACATGGGACTCCTGGGAGCAGGTTTCGCCACCGCCATATCCACGGCCGTATCCACATTGATCGGTTATCAATGGTATCACAGGAAGAGGATGTACATCGATATCTCGTTCAAAGGATATCGCGTGAACATCGAACAGATGAAGGATGTCCTGTTCGTCGGTATACCCCGTGTGACCGAATCCACCCTCATCAGTGTGATGTCGCTGATACAGCGTTTCCTCATAGTCCCCGTAGCGGGTATGATGGGGATAGCATTCTACAACGTACCATGGAGGTACGTATCCGTCGCGATGGTGATATCGCAGGCAGCCGGTTCCGCATTGATCCCCGTGTGCTCCGCGGCGTTGGGACATAACGACAACAAGAAGGCCGAGGTGGGATACAGATACTCCTTCCGCATGACCATGGTCGTCATGACGGTCTTCGCCGTCATAGTGTTCATCTTCGCCGATTATCTCGTCATCCCGTTCTCGTTCTCCGACTCCATGATCCAATACAGGGAGGAGTTCGCCCATGGATTGAGGATATACGCATTGTTCTTCCCGTTCATGGGCATGGTGGATATCGGATCATCCATATTGCAATCGTTACGTATGGCGCAGATGTCCATGGTGATGGCCTTCGTGAGGAATGCGTTCCTGGTCATCGTAATGCTGTTCGCCAATACGATGGATGACATCTACTGGCAACTGTTCGCCACGGAGGTGTTGGGAGGACTGACGATGATGGCCATGGCGGTGTACGAGTTCCGTAAGTACAAGCGGAAGCGTATGCTCATAACGGCCTGAATGCAATCGTTTTATCAATCCGTTGCATATCCCTCCATACCGGTGTTCGCATGAAGTTGGTACTTATCAGGCACGGAGAGAGCGTTTGGAACAAAGAGAACCTTTTCACGGGTTGGACCGATGTGGACCTATCCGACACCGGAAGGAAGGAGGCCGCCGAAGGCGGTAGGATACTGAAGGAGGAGGGATTCGACTTCGATATCTGTTACACATCATATCTCAAGAGAGCGATCCACACCCTCAACCTCGTATTGGAGAACATGGACAGGGAATGGTTGCCTGTCATCAAGACATGGAAGCTCAACGAGAGGCACTACGGTGCATTGCAGGGATTCAACAAATCCGAGACCGCCGAGAAGTACGGCGAGGATCAGGTCAAACAATGGAGGAGATCCTATGCCATCAGACCTCCGGCCTTGGACGAGAAGGATGAGCGCAATCCCGCATTCAATCCCATGTTCAGGGACGTGGACAGGAAGGACCTCCCGCTTACGGAGTGCCTGGCGGATACGGTGGACCGTGTCGTACCGTATTATCTGTCGGAGATAGTCCCGAAGATGAAGGACGGCAAGAGGATATTGATCGCGGCCCACGGTAATTCGCTGCGTGCATTGGTGAAGTACATCGAAGGCATATCGGATGACGACATCGTCGGTGTGAACATACCCACGGGTGTACCGTTGGTCTACGAGTTCGATGACGATCTCAATCTCGTATCGAAGAGATATCTCGGCGATCAGGATGCTATCAGTGCCAAGATGACATCCGTCGCGAATCAGGGTAATAAGAAGAATTAATGACGATCACCTGGGGGAACATCCCCCACGTGACCCTTCGGTTTTGAGTGGCCTTATTTCTTGGCCATCTTCTTCTGGAGTTTCTCGAGCTTCCTCTTAGCTTCACTGTCGCCGTTCGCGGCCGCCTTCTCAAGCTCCGCTGCCTCGGCCTTCTGTTTCTGCTTGTTCTTCTCGAGCTGTTTCTTGCTCATCGGCATGAGTATCATCCGTCCGTAGAACGTTCCAATATATACGGGATTTCACAGCACGCCGAGGTGTTCGAGCAATATCTTCAGACCGATGATCACGAGTATGCAACCGCCGACGAACTCGGCCTTGTTGCTGTACTTATCACCGAATATACTGCCGATCTTCACACCTACCATGGAGATCACCATGGTGATCACACCTATGACGGTGGCGGATGTGAGTATGTCGGAACCGTCCATGGCCAGGGAGATACCTATCGCGAGAGCGTCTATGCTGGTGGCGATGGCCAATAACAACATGACCTTGAAGCCGATGTCATCATCCACACCCTCATCGTCACTGAAGGACTCCCTTATCATGTTCAATCCTATCGCGACCAGAAGGATGAATGCGACCCAATGGTCGATATCCTCTATGTATCTGTGGAATGACGTACCGAGAAAATAGCCGATCGTAGGCATCAGGGCCTGGAATCCTCCGAACCATAGCCCTATGATCAGGATGGATCTTAGCGACGGTTTCTTCATCGCCAACCCTTTACAGATCGACACGGCGAATGCATCCATGGCCAATCCGATGGCTATCAGGACGAGTGATATCGCATCCATGTTACGAGCATATCAGAACAGATAGAAAATGGTTGAGTGAGAGACCGTCGCCATCTGGGTGGCGACGGTGATGTCTCACCTCTTCTTCATGCCGACCGAGAATATGATGTAGATCGCCATGGCGATGAGGAATGTGGCGATGCTGACCATCCAATCCTCGATGATCCCGTAGACGAGGACGGCGAGTCCGGCGGATGTGATCAGGGATCCGAGCCAGATCGCGGAGCCGGATTCCGATGTGCCCATCTGATCCACCCTCTTGTCCTTGAAGATGGATGACAATAAGAGGTACACACCGAGGACGATGATCGCTACACCGACGACGATGATCGGTTTCGCTCCGAGATATGCCGCCAACAGGGCGAATCCGATGATCAGGATCGACACGGCGAGGCCGAGTCTGTTCCATTCACTCGTACTTGTGGTCATACCCGATGGATGAAGTCTCGAATACAAAAACTGTATCCCGCGGATGTGTGATCGATTCTTCTTTCTCTTTCTGACAACGGACACGGGGATGCATGGTCGGCTAATTACGATGTAAACACATCTTAATATAGAAAGTGATATATATTCAATCGTCATGGTATGCATCATGGGATCGGGATATCATATGGTGATGGAATCCAAGACGGGGTTCCGCATGTTCTACGACAGAGGATGGGATGCATTCGCTCCGTGTGACCGTTCGAGAGGGAAACGCACGTCGACCGACGGATGCGGATGTTCTGCGGGGATGATCTGATGACGCAATGGGAAGCACCGACGGACGATCTGAGATTGGACGAGGACCTCAGAAGAAGGATCCGCGAGATACGCAGTATGGATCATGAGGTAGGGGAGTTCGTGCTGACATCAGGCGGGATATCGACATTGGCGGATCATGTCATCGATTCCGAGATCCATTCATACGGCAGGGATGTGCCGAGGGAGGCATACGGGCTGATGGGATTGTTCACCCTCCCCTGGAATGCACAGGAGGTATGCGGATTGGACTCATTCCTGACCGGCAGGGATACGGAGGCGCCCGAAGGGATGTCCGGTCTTCTGGAATGGGTGAATACATCGCCTTACGACCAGTTCGTGACCGCGGCAGTGTTCCTGTCCGATCTCGATGATTTCGAGGAGATAGACCGCATGACGGCATGGATGCTCTTCCGTGCGCTGTTATTCGACACGGGACTGAGGAACATCGGTTCATGCGACATATACGGCAGGGTATTCGGAGAGTATGATATGCAATCCGGTAGGGGCGATCATAACGCATTCATCAGAGAGGTCGTCGAGGCCGTGCACGGTTCTTACAAAGATGCGGTCGAGATATGCAGAGGGATGGACATCTCCAAAGAATTGGATGGTAACGAACTGTCATTCGTCAGGCATTCCCGTACGTACAAAGGGACGTTCACGGTGCAGGATGCATCGACATGGACCAACGGCCTCGAGGATCAGGCCGTGAGAGGTAAACTATCAAGACTCACCGAGCTTGGCATATTGACCAAGGAAGGGCGTACGAGGGGTACGCGTTTCAGATACAACGACCCGTTCGAGGATGAGCGTAAGGTGGCGGAGGACCTCTTCAACCAGGAATGCGGGGACTTCTCGTTCACGGAAGGAAAGTAATACATCAATGTCATATCTGCGGAACATGGCGAGCGATGACGGACGCACGATACGCGAAGCGATGGATATCGTACGCAGATTCTGCGAGGAGAGGGATTGGGATCAATTCCACAATCCGAAGGATCTAGCTATAGGCATGGCGACGGAATCCGCCGAACTGTTGGAAGTGTTCAGATTCAAATCCGATGATGAATGTAGGGAGATCATCGATGATGCCGTGAGATCCCAGCACGTGAGGGACGAGCTCGCCGATGTGTTCTATTTCGTGTTGAGATTCGCTCAGATGAACGATATCGACCTCTATGATGCGTTATCGAAGAAGATAGAGAGGAACCGCGAGAACTATCCGGTCGAGAAGAGCAGGGGTTCCAATCATAAATACGATGAACTCTGATAAGGCGATGTATCAGAATCCCGACGGTGACGGTTATGGCAGATAGGTTGACATACGAGAATATAGACCCCCAGGTCAGGAAGTTCGCGATGATCGGACTGGCACTGGGTATGTTGGTCGCATGCATGGACGGTACGATCGTAGGAACGTGTGCCAATGTGATCAGCAAGGACCTGGGAGGGGAGGAGCTATACTCATGGATGGTCACGACATATCTCCTGTGCGAGTCGGCGATGGTGCCGATCGCGGGTAAGATGTCCGATCGTTACGGAAGGAAACCATTGTTCCTCATCGGATTGATACTGTTCGCAACGGGTTCGATATTCGCAGGTCTATCCAACAACATGATGATGCTCATCGTATGCCGCGGTATACAGGGGCTCGGCGGAGGTATACTCATGCCCGTGGCGATGGCCTCGGTGGCGGATTTCTATTCGCCCGAGGACCGCGGGAAGGTCCAGGGTGCGCTCGGTGCCGTGTTCGGTATCGGGAGCGGTATCGGACCGTTGGTGGGAGGTGCGTTATGCGAATACATAAGCTGGCACTGGATCTTCTACATCAACATCCCGATCATCCTGGTCTGCATACTTTTCACCGTCAAGAAGTTCCCGGAGCGTGAGGCGGACACATCGAAGAAGATAGATTACATCGGTATGGCGGTGCTCACATTGATCATCCTCGACATCCTGCTGTACTTCCAGTGGATCAGCGGTGAGATGGAGTTCATCAGCGTGAGATCGATCGGAATGATCGTCGGAGGCATAATCCTCGCATTGCTGTTCGTGACGATAGAGAGGAAGGTCGAGGATCCCGTTCTCGCACCGAAGCTGATCCACAATCCGACATTCATGAAGGCCGCGGTCTACATGTTCATCATGGGTCTCGCGATGATCGGAACGCTGACGTTCATCGCGATGTACATGCAGCAGATGTTCGATATCGGGACGATGGAATGCGGCCTGTATCTGCTGCCGATGGTGTTCGGTATGATGATCACATCCATGGGAAGCGGTATGCTGGTCAACAGGACGGGATATAGGGGATGGATCGTCACTGGTTCTGTTCTTATCATGGTCGCTCTGTTGTGCATGTACACATCGGGCTCGGATCCCCAGAGGATACCTCTGTTCGTCTACCTCTTCATCTTCGGATTGGGTCTCGGTTGCGTAAACTCCACGGTCATGATCTCCGTGCAGAACCATACCTCGAGCGAGGAAATGGGGATGACGACATCGGCCGTCAGTCTCATGAGGAACATAGGTTCCACAGTGGGTACGGCTTGTTATTCCTTGGTCATCGCGAGTCAGATGAACTCCAGGTTCGCGGACAGCGCATATTCGTTCCTTACGGAGATATTCGACTTCAACGGGACGGGACTGATCGCATTGAGGTACATCACAGGCTTCGACATCCCGGGGCAGGCAACGTTGGCGGAGACGATCGTCGATATATTCGGGAGTTCGGTGTCCATGGCGTTCCTGTTCGGTGGTCTGATCTATATCGTGGCACTCGTGATCTCGTTCATGATGGACAAGAAGTACACCATCTCCGGACATGAGGACGAATGACCTAGTAGCCCTCCGGATGTCCGTAATTTAAGGAATCAGGAAGAATTAGGGGCCCTCTAATTTAAGGAACCAGGAAAAATCGTATTGCAAGAAGGAACAAACACGATTATCTGGTACAATGGAAGAACGAGAGTAGAGGGAGCAATGCGTTACTCATCTAGAGGGAACTGAACGACCGATAGGAACCAGGTCCGAGGTCGATTTCCTGGTCAAGGATGGAAAGAAGGTATCTGCCATCGAGGACAAGACGGGAAAGAGTACAAGATGCGCACCCCTAGATTACATGATGGAAATCCATCCCAACAGATTGGACAATGTTATGTCCTGCATACCAAAGGTATCAGGGAGGGTGGCAATCTTCTGTATCCTCTGATGTACACTGAGTGATTATCCACTATCATTGGATCCTGACAGATAAGTACCTGAACTTCGGATAATCGAGGTAATCCCTCCATACGATGTCATACTGTTTCGTGTGAAGCGGCCTTTCGCGACCTTTAACCGTACCCTTCGATGCAGCATCAGACCACATCATGGTCCTGCCTCCGAACGTTTTCTTCTCTTCATGGATGCGGAAGGCCTCATCGATACATCTGCTATAATCTCTCTTACCTGTCCAGTAAGGACTGGAATTTGTCAGGAATACGGCATATCCGCAGATGAAACTGGTTCCAAGATCGCCATCGAGATACGATCTGAGGGATTCTATCCTTTGCACATCCTTGATGAAATCATACCTTCTAAGATCCTCAGCGCCATGATCCCTCAGGAACACATCACCTACGAAATCAGCAGGTAGGCTCTTCGTACAATATTTCAGCTCAATCGGTATTATCCCGTCGCCAGTATACACGACGATATCGAAGTGCTTATTCGGATCCTTGTCGAACACCTTCTCCAGCCTGATATCATAGTCCGGATACCGTTCTTTGATCGCCCAGGCCATCGAGAACTGGAAATCGGATTCGGATGAGAAGATGTTATGTCCCTCATTCATCGAGAGTTCTCTCATGATGAGATCGATATCGATATCTGAATTTGCATTAGACATCGGAAGAACATGTCCATTACCTCGTATAAAGGATTCATATCGGATGGCACTTTGTATCCTTACTGAGTGGATCCTTTCCCTGCACTTCATCGAGGTACTAGGTACCTTGAGCCAATCCCAACGATCATCTGCGTTGATCCTGTATTGAGAAGAACCACTCGCTATTTCGAGGGTCAGCTGTTGCCCGTCAAAGCCTTCAAAGGTAGATTTCAAGGTAACGATATCTTCAAGAAGGATGTCGACTAGGTTGTTGTCCTCAGGATAGTATCTATTGCTTCCAATCATTCCATAGCGGTAGTCTCCTGAAAGGACAAAACCGTCTTTGATGACAAAATTCATCTCAGAGAGGGTGCGACAGAACGTATTGTAATTCATCCGACGCACCTCCTCACTTGCACCCATTGGTCAGTTCTCCGGGGGTAGAGGTAGGTCCGTAATTGTACGAAGAAATGCACAATAGAATCTCTTTCGAAGAGGTTGGTGAAACTCCCCGTTTTACTGGTGCTGTGCAAATTCACACGGATGTGGTTCAAATCCGAATTTTCAAAATGATAACTGAAGTGGTCCCCACTCCCTGATTTGAACAGGGGATCTGCTGATTTCAGCGGCTGTACCGGCATTGCCGGGAACTCTCTACAGTCAGCCGCTCTAGCCAGGCTAAGCTAAGTGAGGACACACTGACAATATAGATAGATTATTTAAACTTGCTGATTGTCATTTTCAGCGAAAATGGGTGGACTGGCTCATCCGATGTAACCGAGATCGACGGATTTGTGCTGTTCTGCCTCCATCTCCTTCACTTTGGCGGTAAGCTCATCAATCTGCTGTGATTTGGCATCCAGGTCGGAGTGGTCCAATTCTATGCCGATGATCGACTCCAACACCTTCAACAAAGCGATACCGCTCTTGTGGTCGACGAAATAACCAGATGTCTCGCCCATTATGCATACGGACGGGATGCCGTACATCTTACCGAATCCTACGAGCAATGCGGATGCTCCGACGATACCTCCCGCAGGTTCTCCGGGTGAGAACACCACACCATGTTCCTGAAGGTCCATCTTCATGTCTATGTCCGATACCGCACCCAATACCCTGGGGGCGTCGCTCATCTTCCCGGTACCGTATCCTCCGAGCGTTATGATCTCGGAGACATCCATCTTGATGAAGACGTCCTTCATCAGATCCTCGCATATCAGGTACTGCCCTTCGGGTGTCGTACCTTGGTATTCTCCGAGGAGGAATATGATGTCCTTCCCGTTGACGTCCTTGACATAATACAATTCGTTGCATGCCATGTCGATGACGCAATCGTTATCGAGCATGACCTGCGGCGGAAAACTGTCCGAGTACACGGTGGCGAATCTCTTCGCCTCCAATTTCTCGGCGAGGAAATCGGCCGCGATCTTGCCTACGTTGCCGACACCCGGAAGTCCCTCGATCAGTATGGGTTTCCTGAGTTCTGGTACATTGTCATATACGATCGTCGTGCAGTTTCCCATTCTCCCCATACTCCTGTTTGATGGATTCCCTTCTGTATTTTCCGTAACGGTCATCCGGGGAATATCTCGGAGGATGTGCCGTCACGGTCCCCGCGGAACATACGGGACAGACATCCTTCATGGAATAGCGTCCGCATTCGGGACACCTCCTGAGGGATGATCTCATTCTATCACTTGCTCTCGCGCTTGAGTGTCGCTTCTCCGCCGGCCTTGGTGAGTGACTTGATGGCAGCGTTGGAGATCCTCTTCAGGACATCCTCTGCCGTTTTGTACTCGTCGGCGGTGATGACAATCCTGTACTTCGGCGAACCGACTGATGTGATCGACACCTTGGCCTCATCGCCTGCCGCTTCGAGTCCGGCCTTCAACGCCGTCCTGATGTCCTCGATGCCTTCCGGTTTGAGTGTCTTCATCTCGAGGATTGCGTCTATCTCCACGTACGGGAGTGTGACGTTCTCCTTTGCGACCTCGATGAATGTCTCCACCCAATCTCCCTGATATTCGTCACGGAGTTCATCGGGATTTGCGGCTATGGCCTCGAATGCGCC
Organism: Eggerthellaceae bacterium; assembly: GCA_963651945.1. Classification (GTDB taxonomy): domain Archaea; phylum Thermoplasmatota; class Thermoplasmata; order Methanomassiliicoccales; family Methanomethylophilaceae; genus Methanarcanum. Next base: position 49,408 of record CAVJRF010000007.1, read on the forward strand.
ATAGAGTGTGTCATAAACCTCGGTGAGTTCGTTACCGAACTCATCGTAGGCGTCGTCAACGGAGATTGAAAGTCTGTCGGCTATGATCTCGACGAGCTTCTCAGCCTTCTTCTCATTCTTCCACTGCTGGACCTTCTCTCTCTTCTGGTGGTCGTTGACGGATTTTAAGGAAAGGTCGATGTGACCTTTTTGTGAATCTACGCCCAGAACTTTGCAGACAACCTTCTGTCCTTCTCTGATGAAGTCTCTAACGTACTTCACCCAACCAGAGGCAATATCCCTTACATGTATGAATCCCTCTTTACCTTCGTACTCGTCAAGGGTGACGAAGGCACCGAAGTTCTTCACGCTCGTGACGGAGCAGACTACGAGCTCTCCGTTCTCAGGGAATTCTCTGGAGCGAGACATCAGTTGTATACCTCGACCACTTCGCCTTTGATGTCGGCCTTTCCGCCCTTGGGTTTGACGAGTGTCGCACCGCAGACGTTGCATGTGACTGTGGTCGCTGCTTTGCTGAATGTAACCTGTTCGTTGCCGCAGTCGGCGCATTTGATCTTTACGAAATCGTTAACCATGAGAATCACTCCGTAAGCTCGAACTTCTTCGCCCTGATGCATGATGTGAGGTGAGCCTTCTTACACTGTGTGCATCTGTATCTGATGTTGACCCTCTTGGTGGGCTTCTCCCTTCCTTCGGGCTTAGGCCTCGGGAAACCTCCGTAACCTGCTGTTACCTTTCTGAATCTCCTCTGACCCCATTTGAGTTCGCTTGCTTTCTTCTTCTTGACCCTCTCTACGTCGTGGACGGTGTGCGTCTCACAGTAGGGGCAGTATGTTTTGATCGTTCTGGGCATTTTCATTTGATTCACCCTTGATTATGAGTGGGAGGTTGCTAATATCGAGGTTATATAAAAAGAGATTGGGAGTGTTCCCCTCTCCTTCATTCTTCTATATATAAGAAGGATGCCTCATTCGCCGATCTTCTCGATCTGACCGTCGCCGGATGCGATGAGCACCGTCGTGGCCATGTTCAGGAAGAGGCCGTTCTCCACGACACCCGGTATGGCATCGATCCTGGACTCCAGGAAGAACGGGCTTCCGATCGCATCGAACTTGCAGTCGTAGATGTAGTTGCCTCCGTCGGTGATGAACGGTTCTCCGCCCTTCATCCTCAGCGATGCCTTGCAACCCTGTCTCTCGAGCATGATCTTGGTCTTCTCGTGTCCGAACTTGAGCACCTCTACGGGCAATGCGGTCTTGACACCGAGGATCTCGACCTTCTTCGAGGAATCGACGACGATCACCTCTCTGACGGAGGATGCGGCGACGATCTTCTCCCTGAGGAGTGCTCCTCCGAGACCTTTGATGAGTTGCATATCGCTGTCGACCTCGTCGGCACCGTCGATGGTGACATCGAGATGATCCACGTCGTTGAGCGAGACGACCTTGACGCCTCTCTCCCTCGCGATCTGTTCGCTCTGTACGGATGTCGCGACACATGTCAGATCGTATCCTTCCTCCACCTTCTCGGCTATCCTGAGGATTGCATAGTATGCGGTAGAGCCAGTCCCGAGTCCGACGTTCATTCCGTCCTTGACGTACTCATCCACTGCTCTCTCAGCTACGATCTTCTTGAGGTTGACTTCTGCCATTGTGTCGCCTTCCTAACTCACTATATCCTTCGCCTATATATTGCTGATGAGCATTCACATGCCGATGAGATTGGCGGCATTGTACTCCGGCGGGAAGGATTCCACATTCGCTACGTATCTGGCACAACAGATGGGTCATGAGATACCGTTCCTGGTGAACATCGTCCCTACCGACAAGGCCTCATGGATATTCCATACTCCGAACCTCTCCGTCGTACCGCGGATGGCCGAGGCTATGGACATCCCGCTGATATGCGTGGCATCCGACGGTACGGAGGACGGGGACATGGATGCGCTGAAGGATGCTCTGACAGATCTCGATATAGACGGTGTGGTGGTCGGTGCGTTGTGGTCCGATTACCAATGGGATCGTATGAACAGGGTGTTGGGTGAATTGGATCTCATAATGCTGGCACCTCTGTGGAGGAAGGATCAGGACATGGTCTACGACGAGATGGTCTCCGCCGGTATCGATGCGATCATAGTGGGCGTATTCGCCGAGGGTCTCGACGAGAGGTGGCTGGGAAGGCACATAGATGCCCAGGCCAAAGAGGATCTGAAGGCACTCAGGACGAGGTACGGCATAAGCATAATGGGCGAAGGCGGGGAATACGAATCGATGACGTTGGATTCTCCTCTCTTCAAGAAGAGGCTTGTGATAAAGGGTTCCAAGAAAGATATCAAGAAGGATGTCGGGACGTTGGATGTCACCGACATCGTCCTTGAGGATAAGACATCAGAGTGATGCCTTGATACCTTCGACGATCTCGTCCACCGTCGGGAGTACCTTCGGTTGGGGAGATCTCCATATGAATCTGATGGTACCGTCCCTGTCGATGAGATAGAATTCCCTGTTGGTGAATCCGGTGACCATGAAACCGGGACCGACGATCGCACCGTATTCCTTGGCGACCGTCTTATCCTGATCGTACAGGAATTCGAACGGTGCTCCGAGACGATCCTTGAACATCTTGTGACTGTCCATGTTATCGTTGTTGATGGTGACCATCCTGACCCCGGCGGATGTTATGCGATCGTACTGCTCTATGAATTTGCTCATGTAGTTCGTGCAGTTGATGCCGAAATCACCGACGTAGAAGTTCAGTAATATGGGCCCGTCCTTGAGTTGTTCGTACAGGTCGAACGAATCCCTGTCGGTGGATGCGACCGTGAAATCAGGTGCCTTATCTCCCACGTTCAATGTCATACCCAGTGAACCGACATCATCGGATTATAATGTTTGTAATCCGTGCGGCCGTTACATGTGATGGGGTTCCCTGTCATCACAAAGGGGCCCAATGTTCAATCTTGGGAAAATTTAATTCAATCTGAAAAATCCCGTGGGAAAATTCAATTCAATCTGAAAAATACATCGGGAAAATTCAGAAAAAGTTAATATCCAACGATACGCATGGTATGTCGATGTTGAGAAGGAAGATATACTCCCGTCTTCAGGAATGGAAGGGACGTAAGCACAAATCCCTTCTGATAAGCGGACAGAGACAGGTCGGAAAATCGTATGCGATAAGGAAGTTCGGCAGTGAGAACTACAAGAATATGGTGCTGATCGATTTCTCGAAGGATGCCGTCCTGAAGAAGGCGTTCAGCGGGAATCTCGATGTCGATACGATAACGGGTATGTTGGAGCTGTACATCCCGGGCGCCATATTCGAACCCGGATCCACATTGATTGTGTTCGACGAGATACAGGAATGCCCGCGTGCACGTACATCGATGAAGTATTTCACAGAGGATGGGAGGTACGACGTCATCGCAAGCGGTTCTCTTCTCGGCATAGATATGCACAACACCATGGCCGATCCGGGTGATGACGATGCACCGTTGCCGGTCGGCTATGAGGAGCAGATGGTCATGTATTCCTTGGATTTCGAGGAATTCCTGTGGGCTAATGGGATCTCCGAGAGGATAATATCCGATCTGAGGAGGTCGATACGCGAAGGGACGCCGATCCCGGAACCGATGGATCTCAGAATGAACGACCTGTTGACGAGATATCTTGTCCTCGGAGGTATGCCGGAGGTCGTTCAGACATACATCGATACAGGAAGCTACAGATCGGCATTCGATGTCATGGATTCCATAACGAGAACGGCCATGACGGACATGAATCGCTACAATACACCTATCAATGCTAACAAAGTGGGCGAATGTTTCAGATCCATCCCTGCACAGTTGGCCGGTTCGAATAAAAAGTTCATGTATTCCCGGGTGGATGGCATGGGTTCGAGACAGTCCGCCCAGAAGTATTCAAAGAATCTATTGTGGATAAAGGATGCCGGCTATGGCAATTTCTCCTACAGGGTCCGTTCGATAGAGGTCCCGTTGATGGCGATGGAGGATCGGGACCAATTCAAGGTATATCTTTCAGATACCGGTCTGCTGGTGAATATGTATGGTGAAACCATACGTAAGGCGATCTTCGAGCATGATCCATCGGTCAACATGGGCGCGATAGCGGAGAATTTCGTGGCCGAATGTCTGATGAAGGCAGGTATCGTACCAAGATACTACAATCGTAACTCGAAGGATGACAGGATGGAATTGGATTTCGTCATCGAATTGGGGACGGAATTGGCCGTCATAGAGGTGAGATCCGGAACACATCGTACGGCGAGATCGTTGATAAAGGCAGGCAGGATATTCGACATCGACCGCAGGATGCTCTTCGGGGACACGACGATACATCAATCGGACGATGGTGTTGAGCATTATCCGCTATATGCCGCGGCATTCATCGGTGAGATGATCCATCACACCTTCGATGATCTCGGATGATGGCCGTCGGATTCGAGGATGGACACTATGGCATCCGTCTCCTTCTCGGGATCGTTCCACCATTTGTTGCTCCAGACCCTGCGTATCTTCCATCCTCTGGATTCGAGGTACTTCTGTCTGTGATAATCCCTCTCCCTTGTGGATGTGGCACCGTTGTACAGTGAGTTATCACACTCGATACCCAGAACATATTGGTCGCCGTCCTTCACGACAACATCGATGCTGTATCCCCCGATACCGAAGTTGGTCTCCGCGTCATACCCTCTCCTTCTCAGCGATTCGCATATCTGATCGTTGAATATGGCGGTCCTGTCGATGACGGCATCCTTCTTCTCCACGAAGGAGTTCAGTATCTTCTCTTCCTCATCCCTGTCCTTCGCACTGACGGCGAATGCGTATTCGAGATATCTCTTCAACAATCTGGGACCATCGTTCTTGCTGTCGGACACGTCCAATTCCCAGGGTTGGAATGACGTCATTATGTGGATCTTCTTCCTCGCACGGCTTATCGCCACGTTCAGACGGTTCTCCCCTCCCGCATTGTTCAGCCAACCGAACATCCTCGATATCCTTCCGGATTCGTTCTTGGCGTAGCCTATGGAGAAGATGATGATGTCCCTCTCGTCACCCTGCACCGATTCTATGTTCTTGAGGAACAGTCCTATGTCCTCTCCGTTCCTCCTGCGTGAGATCTCCTTCGATACGATCCCACCGAACTCCGGATCCCTGGATGATTCCTCCTCTATCATATCGTAGATGAGGTCCCTCTGCGAGGTGTTGAACGTGATTATCCCGATGGTCTCCTCTTCCTTACGCTCTGAGAGTATCCTCTTCAACAGGGATACGGTGGCACAAGCTTCCTTACGGTTGCACTTGTCCTCCCATCTCGCATCCTCGACGAGATGCGTCTCTATCGGCGGGAGTTCCGGTACCTCGACATTGGGTGAGACGTACAATCTGCCGTCATAGAACGCATAGTTGGAGAATGCTATCAGTTCCTCGTACTTCGATCTGTAATGGAAGTTCAGTATCACGGAATCGTATCTCGATCTCGCCAGGTCCAGGAGGCTGTCCTCATCGGAGACGCCATCCTCGTCGAAGCAGATCCTTCCGCTTCCGAGACTCGACGGACGGAGCTGTCTGTGATCCCCTGCTATGACCACCTTCTTCGCACGGTATATCGATGGTATGCCCTTCTCAACATACATCTGCGATGCCTCGTCGAATATCAGGAGGTCGAAGAGTCCCATATCCAGCGGTAATAATTCGGATACCGTCTCGGGTGTGAGCAACCATACCTTGATCCCTCTGAACAGGTCGGAACCGAACTTCGAGATGAACTTGTTCACCGACCATCTGCGCTTGCTCTCGGTGATCCTGCGCATCTCCGATATCATCTTGGATTCGGTGACCGCCCTGAGGGAATCCCTGAGGATGAATTCCACCCTGTCCTTGGTGGCATCACGTTTGTTGGAGATGTCCTTATCGACCTCATCCCTGATGGTATCGAAATCATCTATGTCCTTCAAAAGATCGGCGTTCTCCCTCTCGAACGATTTCAGATGATCCATCATGATGAATGCGAACAGCTCATCGTTGCTCATCTCATAGCTCGAAGGCATCCTGGTGTTCACGGAGATTATGTTCTCCCCGTACATCCTCTGTATCCTTGGCAGTCTTTCATAGGATGACAGCTTCTCCGCATAATCCGGATAGGAATCCAACGATTCCAGGGTCATCTCCGTATCGCTCAGTATCTGATCGATATGTTTCGCATTGTAATTGGTGAAATATCTGTTGAGGATGGCTGTGGCCATCCTGGTCAGATGACCCTTCCCGAACAGTCTGTCCGAGAAACCCATCGACATGTACTCGTCGGATGCCTTGGACAGTTCACGGAGATCCGATCTCAGACTCCTCAGCTCGAAATCCGACAGATCCCTCCTCACATACGCCATCCACGGGTTCGCATCGAGACATTGGTAATACGACCTCATATCGGAGATCGTCCTCTTCTCGCAGAAGCGTTCGTACGCATCGCTGAGTTCCTGATAACCTATGTTCAACAGCGAGGATGAGATGTTGTCCTTGAGCATCATGTATCTCTTGAACTCGTCGGGATCGTTCAGGTCCACCCTCTTCACCAGGGAGTACATCCTGTACGGTTCTATCCCGAACGAATCGGGCCTGTACATCCCGTCGGCGATACGCGTGAGCTCCGAGAGATGTTCCTCGATCCTGTCGGATATGGGATCGATCTCCGCAGGCGACACATGTTCGTTGGGCGGGAGGTCCAACATCACACCCAACTGCTCGTAGAAGAGGTCCTTGTTGGACATGTCGTCGATCATCATGACATACTTCGACAGATCGCCGAGACGGGAATGGACCACATCCAATGCGGTCTTCTTCTCCGATACCATCAACACCGTCTTCCCTTCGTTGATGGCGGTGGTGATCATCCCAGTGATCACCTGCGATTTACCGGTGCCAGGCGGACCCTGTACTACCAACCCGTCGTTGGTGGTCAGTGATTCGATGACCCTCTCCTGTGCGCTGTTTATCTGATTGATATACGTGATGTCCTTCTCGTTGACATCCGGTCCGGCTCCCGTGAGGTCCTTGGGACTCTCCTCCGGAACGGAGATCAGCCTGTCGAGTATCCTGTTGATGCTACCTTTGGATGCCAATGCATCGAAATCCCTCTGGATGGAGTTGGAATATAATGGGAACTTACCCAGGACCAATGTATGGGTGACTGTCAACGATCCGTTGGGATCGTAGGAGAATGCACCTACGCATCCATGATCGTCGGTGTATGCGATGCCATTCTTCCCATAGAATGCATCCATATGTTCGATGGCATGAGAAGGATCATCGATCGTGCAATCCGGGAGTGCCTTCCTGATGTTCCCGAATCTCATGTTCGCAAGGATCAGTGTGTTGTTGTACACCGCATCCCTGGTGTGATCATATGAGAGATAGAATCTGCGTTCGTACTTCCTCAGCTTCACGGGGAAGAGTATGAGCGGTGCCATAATCGGAAAATCCTCGGTCAGCGGACCGCATAGGAACGGGTACGCCATGTAGAGGTCGGTGGAACCCCTCTCCCTGAAATCACGTAGGGTCTCCCTCGATATCAGATTCAGACCTTCGTACCTCTCCCTGTCATCGATCCCGCAGAGACATATCTCCTCCCCATGTATGATGTCCATGGGATCGTTCACACCGAATGCGGTCAGGTCGCACATCCTGCTCCTGACCATCCTCGGACAATGTAATAGGGGATTGCTCTTGCTGATGTTCGTCAGCTTCTTCTGGAGGTCCTTCAATGCGATCTCCGATGCGCCTGCCAAAGGTACGGACTTCGCGGCCGTCCTGATGTATTTGCGGGTAATCATCAGGAAACTCTCGCCATACTTCTCGACGAACGTCTCCCCGATACCTCTGATCATCAGGAGATCGTTCTTCTTCGCCGGAAGTCTCTCGGCCATATCCGATAGCGACTCGTCGGAGCAGATCTTCGGTTCCCTGCCGTTGACGGTATGCTCCTTGCGTAACGCATCCCTGAGTCCGACGAGCTCGTCGAAGATACTTTCCTCCATGTGGATGGGGTATATCATGGGAAGATAGATAAGTCATATTGATACTCATCCCGTCATGGAGTTCAAATGTCCCGGCGGAGGTAATTTCGGTACGCCGTCATTGAAGATCAAGAAGTGTCCCAACTGCGGTGCGGACATCGAACTGTTCTCCACCGATGTCAAGGCCACATGCTACAAATGCGGGTTCGTGGCATACAACGATCTGAACTCATGCATATTCTACTGCGAACATGCGAGGGAATGCGTAGGTCCCGAAGTGTACGATCGTATCATGTCGCAGCGCAGGGATGTGGAATCGTAACGATCCCGTATCATATTCCTCTTCGACGGGAACGGTTTACATTATATGTGATACGCAGATACTTCCCTGTTCAATGAGGAAGTCGCATGGGATCGAGGAAAAGTGGTGTGGATTATCCGAAGCATACGTTGTGGTATCGCTTCATCTTGAGAACGTTAGGCTACGGTATCGTCATACCGATAGTGATCAGAAAATTCAACATCCGTGCCGAGAGATACAAGGGCAAGATCGATCGTCCGTACATCCTCACGTTCAATCACATATGCGATTATGATTTCCTCGCTGTCATTGATTCCATGAGGCATTACAGCAGATTCGTCATCAGCGATGCACTGCTGAGGAAGCGTTCCCTTAGATTCTGGCTCAAATTCGGGACGGACGGGATATATCGCCGTAAGGGTGAATCGGCCGATGATGTGGTCAAGGCCATCAAGGCCACCTTGGAGAAAGGGATCAATGTGAACATGGCCGCAGAGGGAGAGGAATGTCCCAACGGGGTCACTGCGGAAGTCAGGAAGCGCACGGGTCAGATGATCAAGGAAATGGGTGTCGATCTCGTGACATTCAGGATGGAGGGAGGATACTTCCTCAAACCCAAATGGGCCGATCACAGATCGGATGGACCGTTGACGGGCAGAGTGATCAACGTCTACAAGAAGGAGGATCTGGAGAAGATGTCCGTTGATGAGGTCAACGACATCATCTACAGGGATATCTACATCAACCATTACGAATGGAACAGGGAGCACATGGTGCCCTATGACCGTGAGTGCCGTGCGGAGCATATGGAAAGGTTGGTCTTCAGATGCCCCAAGTGTAAGGAGGACGGACATCTCCACAGTCACGGCGATACGCTCTCGTGCGATGCATGCTGTTATTCCGTATCCGTGGACGAGTACGGTTTCTTCGATAAGGATGCGGTGTTCGACAACCTCTATGATTGGGACATGTGGCAGAGGTCGGAGTTGATCAAGGAATCCCAGTCCTGGGAGGAACATCCCGACATGGTGATAGCATCCGATGAGCACTGCGTCCTTAAGGTCATGTCCGGTGATGACGATGTGACCGTCGATGACGATGTCACCATCTCCATGACGTACGATGAGATCATGATACATGGAAGCACGACGGATATGCACATCTCATTGAAGGAACGCATCAATATCGTCGCCGTCAGAGGGGGATGCGGAATATCGTTCGGTGGCAATTACTACCGTATCGAACCCAAGACTCCGTCCTGTATGAGGAGATACAGGACCATACTGAGGATAATCCGTAAAGAGAAATACCTAGGATGATTCTTCATGTATCATGAGGAAGAACCTAGGCGTCAAACCATGCCTGTATCCGGAACCCGTATTGATCATCGGAACGTACGATGAGGATGGCACTCCCAATGCCATGAATGCGGCATGGGGAGGGATACACGAGGATGATGAGATCTACATCTGTCTCTCCGAGGATCACAAGACCGTGAAGAACCTTCTCAAGAGGAAAGCGTTCACGGTGAGCTTCGCCACCGTCGATACGATGGCCGCCTGTGATTACGTGGGTATCGTCTCCGGTAACGATGTGAAGGACAAGTTCACGAAGGCAGGATTCACCGCGACCAAGAGCGAATTCGTCGATGCTCCGATCATAAACGAACTGAAGATGTCCGTCGAGTGTACCGTGAAGAGCTATGCCAACGAGGAACTGGTCGGTAAGATAGTCAACGTCTCCGTCGACGAGTCGATAATGACCGACGGCAAGGTGGATGTATCCAAGCTCAGGCCGATAATCTACGACGGTCTGAATCGCGACTATCTCGAGATAGGTAACAAGGTCGGTAAGGCCTTCTCCGTCGGCAATAGTCTGAAATGATTATTCTATCTTATGAGAAGATGTCTGATTCAAGATACATTTGTCTTGAATCGGACATCACGTCATCATCCATACATACAGGTTAGACAACACTTATACACGTCCTCTTCCAATGACGACCAGTAAACTCTATTGGAGGAAGACAATGGAAAAGAAGCAGATTTACGCTATCGCAATCGTCGCAATCATAGTCATTGCAGCGATCGCAGGAGCAGCCATCATGCTGAACAAGGGTGGCAGCAGCTCCAAGCAGATCAACACACTGGATGACCTCAACGGGGCAACAATCGGTACCATCAAGGGTTACACGGGCGACACGCTCATAATGTGGGCCATCGAGGACGGCGATCTCACAAGCAGCACCAAGGTCCAGTCATACACGACCGGTGCATTGGCCATCGAAGCACTCAAGTCCGGACACATCGACTGCGTCGTCATCGACCAGCAGCCTGCGAAGGAATTCGTCAAGATCAACAGCGGGTTGAAGATCCTTGACACCGAATATGCACAGGAGCAGTATGCTCTTGCCGTCAAGAAGGGCAACACTGCACTTAACGACCAGATCAACGTTGCACTTGCAACATTGAAGGAGAACGGAACGCTCAAGGCCATAGAGGACTACTACTACGAGGGTAAGGGAACGGCCTACCAGAAGCAGGACGTAGAGAGATCGGGAACGATCCAGATGATCACGAACGCATACTTCCCTCCCTATGAATCATTCAAGGACGGCGGAGATGCAGACGACGATATCGTCGGTTTCGATGTGGATCTCATGTGGGCCGTCTGTGACATACTCGGAATGAACCTCACGATCCAGAGCATGGAGTTCAACACACTCATCGGTGTCCTTGAGCAGAGTAAGGATAGCGATAACTACGTCATCGCAGCCGGTATGACCGTCACGGAGGAGAGGTCCAAACAGGTCGACTTCAGCGAGTCATACACGACGTCCATCCAGGTCGTCATCGCGAAGGCCTGATGAAGGAGGAGAGGTAGCTGATGTCACTATGGGACGATATCTACAATGCGTTCATCTACAATGATCGCTGGCAATATGTGTTGTCTGGTCTGGAGAATACGATAATACTGACCGTGATGGCACTGATACTTGGTCTGTTGATCGGTGTGATGATCGCAACTGTGAGAACGGTCCACGATAAGAACGGAAAGCTGCCGATCCTCAACGTCATCTGCAGGGTGTACGTCACGGTCATCCGTGGTACCCCTGTGATGGTGCAACTTCTTATCATCTACTTGGTGGTGCTCACACCGAGTGTCATAGGATTCAGGATCAATCCATTGGTCACGGGTTCGTTGGCATTCGGTCTGAACTCCGCCGCATATGTGGCAGAGATAGTACGTTCCGGTATCAATGCGGTCCCCACGGGACAGTTCGAGGCGGCAAGGAGTCTCGGTCTCCCGTTCGGTACGATGATGATCACGGTCATCCTCCCGCAGGCGGTCAAGAACATCCTCCCTGCCCTTTGTAACGAAGGTATAAGCCTTCTGAAGGAGACATCCATCTGCGGTGTGATCGGTGTCGTAGAGCTTACGAAGTCCTACGAGATCATCATGTCATTCACGTATCAGGCGATGGTGCCTCTGTTGGGTATCGCCTTCATCTATCTGGTGATGGTCATGGGTCTCACGGCATTGGTGCACAGACTTGAAAGGAGGTTGAATGCGAATGCCATCTGATGGAGATGTACTGATCGAGGTCAAGGACCTCCATAAGTCGTTCGGCGATCATGAGGTGCTGAAAGGCATCAATACGGTCGTAAGGAAAGGAGAGGTCGTAGCGATCATCGGTCCGTCCGGATGCGGTAAGTCCACATTCCTTCGTTCGCTCAACCTTCTCGAGGAACCGACGAGCGGTTCCGTGATCTTCGAGGGTACGGAAATAACGGCCAAAGGCGTCGATGTGAACAAGATCCGTCAGAGGATCGGTATGGTGTTCCAGCAGTTCAATCTCTTCCCGAACATGACGGTGAAGAAGAACATCATGTTGGCCCCCACACAGCTGAAGATCATGACAGAGGAGGAAGCATCTGCCAAGGCGGATGCATTGCTCAAGAGGATCGGACTCTCCGACAAGGCGGATCAGCACCCTCAGAGACTGTCCGGAGGACAGCAGCAGCGTATCGCCATCATCAGGGCCCTCGCTATGAATCCCGACGTGATGCTGTTCGATGAACCGACATCCGCTCTCGATCCTGAGATGGTCGGCGAGGTATTGTCGCTGATCAAGGACCTCGCCAAGGATGACATGACGATGCTCATAGTCACACACGAGATGGGATTCGCAAGGGAGGTCGCGGACCGTGTGTTCTTCATCAACGATGGTGTCATCGCAGAGGAGAACTCTCCCGCAGAGCTCTTCGGCAATCCGCAGAACGAGCGCCTCAAGGAATTCCTTTCGAAAGTACTTTGAACGGATGTGAGGTGGGTATGACCCACCTCAGCATCCATCTCCAACAGTTTCCCAATAGCGTGGACTATCGATGGTCACTGAGGATTCTTGCGGGGTCTTCCCGGACCCCTCTTCGGGGGCAGCTTGGGCATGAGGTCCA
>CAVJRF010000008.1:0-55564 GCA_963651945.1 Eggerthellaceae bacterium
GGGCAAGGGTTCCTTGGCAATGTTCGTCAGCCAAGGGTTAGTCGATCCTAAGGTAGTCCTTAATCGAGACTATCGAATGGGAAACAGGTTAATATTCCTGTACTAGTAATTTCTTTGCCTATATTTTGACAGATCGGGATAGTTAGAGTATAATTGTCGTTATATTGAAGTGCCGAAGTCTCTGAAGGACCGTAATGGTGAGAAGGAGACGAATTCATGATCAGGGGGGCGTAGGCCCCCTTCTGATGATTCCTGGTTTCCGTGAAAAGGAATATAGGGTCAACTTTACTAATCGTACCAAGAACCGACACAGGTGTCCCTAGGTGAGTAGCCTAAGGCGTGTTAGCATAATCGTGGCGAGGGAACTCGGCAAATTAGCCCTGTAACTTCGGGATAAGGGGTGCCAGCAGTGAGAGCTGCTGGTCGCAGTGACAAGAGAACACCGACTGTTTAATAAAAACATAGGTCTCTGCTAGTTCGAAAGGATGTGTATAGAGGCCGAAGCCTGCCCAGTGTCGGCATCTGAAAATCTGTTTCAACGGATCGAAGGACCGATAAACGGCGGGGGTAACTATGACCCTCTTAAGGTAGCGTAATACCTTGTCGCTTAATTGGCGACTTGCATGAAGGCTCAACGAGTGTTCTACTGTCCCCGCCATGACGCTAGTGAAAACAATCAGTCTGGTGCACAATCCAGACCCCTCCATCTGAAAGCGAAGACCCCATGGAGTTTCACTACAACCTGTTGTTGTGATATGAATTTGCATGTGTAGGGTAGGCGGGAGCCGTTACCCAGGAAGGAGCGCTAGCTTCTCTCCGAGACACCGATGAAACACCGCCCTTGCGAATTTGTACCACTAACCTTTACGAAGGGACAGCTATAGGCAGGTAGTTCGGGTGGGGCGCCACGCCCTCAAAAAGATAACAAGGGCGCCCAAAGGTTAGCTCAGTTAGGTCAGAAATCTAACGAAGAATGTAAAGGTATAAGCTAGCTTGACTCGGAATCAGACAATAGGATTCGGAGATAGGAAACTAAGGCTTAGCGAACCAATCAACCTCCTGAGTGGGGGTGATTGATGTCAGAAAAATTACCCTGGGGATAATTGAGTTGTCAGCAGCAAGAGTTCATATCGACCTGCTGGCTTGCTACTTCGCTGTCGGCTCTCCCTATCCTGGTGGTGCAGCAGCTGCCAAGGGTGGGGTTGTTCGCCCATTAAAAGGGATCGTGAGCTGGGTTTAAAACGTCGCGAGACAGTTTTGTTGCTTTTTGATGGAGGTGTAGGTACCTGACGAGAAGGACCCTTTAGTACGAGAGGAACAGGGGTCCGTCGCCTCTAGTTGATCAGTTGTCTGACAAGGCACTGCTGAGCAGCCACGCGGTAGTGGATAAGAGCTGAAGGCATCTAAGCTCGAAGCCATCTTGAAAAAGAGGTACCCATAGAACGCTCATAAATGATGAGTTTGATAGAAGTGGGGTGTAAGTACCGAGGTTTTCCGAGGTATTCAGCCCGCACTCACTAAAGTTCTTTTGACGTCGCTGGGGTGTGGTCTAGCAGTTAAACAGGTTGCGTATGAATGAATTCTCATTTCCTCTAAGTGTTTTTTCTCATCTTTTACCAGAACAAATAGGTTAAATAGGTATTGTCTGTACCATGAAATCGATGACTATTCAACAGATCGAGCCTGCTTTGCTCTATGATTCGAACATCTATCTCGTGTCCGGATCCAAAGGTGTCGCTCTCATCGACACGGGAACAGGGTTCCAATCTGGTCTGTTGATGGATCGTATCGTGGCCGCACTCGACGGTCGTGAACTCGATCATATCATACTCACGCATCGTCATTTCGATCATGTGGGTGGTGTTTCATCAATCATATCAAGATACAAACCAAAGATCTATGCCGGGAGATCGGATGCATCCCCTCTCAGAGCTGGGGATTCCGAATCGACACTCGGTACCGTCTTCGGCGGTCACATCGAGCCCATGGATATCATCGATTTCAATGAGGGAGATGTAATAGATCTCGGCGATCATAGACTCAGATGCATCGAGACACCGGGCCATACCATCGGTTCGATATGTGTCCTCGATGAGATCACGGGCTCTCTGTTCTCCGGAGACACTTTCATGGTGGGGAGCGTAGGAAATTACTCTCATCCGACCGGTTCGGCCGACATGTTGGTCGATTCCCTTAGGAAACTTTTAAACATCGAATTCGATGGCCTTTATCCTGGTCATGGACCATTCGTCAAGTCGAACGGTAAACAATTTCTAATGGGTGCTTTACATATTATGGGGGAAGAATGATGCAGATATTGAAGTGCAACGATAACTTGGATCAAGAGACAATCAAGAACATCGGTATCGCGGCCGAGGCCATCAAGGATGGTAAGCTCGTCGTGTACCCTACGGAGACCGTTTATGGTATAGCTGCCGACATCTTCAACCAGAAGGCTGTCAAGGATCTCTACCTCACAAAGAACAGGCCTTTCGATATGCCTCTCTCTGTAGCTGTCGCTGATAAGGACATGGTAGAGAATATCGCAGTCATGACGAGGAAGGTGGAGAAGCTCATCGATGCATTCCTTCCCGGGCCACTCACGATCATAACGAAGAAGGATCCTTCGGTCCCCAACATCGTCACATCGATGTCACAGAAGGTCGGCATCCGTATTCCCGATAACAAGGTCGCACTCGAACTCATCAAGCAGTCCGAGGTCCCCATCATCGCGACATCCGCGAACCTCCATTCACACCCCGATGCCGTGAGGGTAGAGGATGCTGTCAAGGATTTCGGAGACACCGTACCATGTTATCTCGATGCGGGAGCATGTACTCTCGGTAAACCATCTACGATCGTCTGGATCATGGATGATGAGGTGGAGATCATCCGTCAGGGTGCCATCACAAAAGAACAGATAGAAGGTGTTCTCAACGACTAATCCCGCAGATCTTGAGAAGATGCGCAGGGTGGGCAGGGTCTCAGCCAACGCTAGAGAGAAAGGTATGGCGATGGTCGACGAGGGCGTCAAGCTCTTCGATGTCGCCGAAGAGGTGGAAGGTTACATAAGATCACAGGGGATGAAACTCGCATTCCCGTGCAACATCAGTGTCAACGAGATCGCTGCACACTACACGCCTTCCATCAATGACAAAACGAAGTTCGAGATCGGTGATGTCGTCAAGATCGACTGCGGTGCCCAATTGGACGGATTCGTCGGTGATACCGCCGGTACCGTCGAAGTAGGGACAAGGAGATTCACGGAACTGATCAACGCCGCACGTGATGCGA
Source organism: Eggerthellaceae bacterium (assembly GCA_963651945.1). Classification (GTDB taxonomy): domain Archaea; phylum Thermoplasmatota; class Thermoplasmata; order Methanomassiliicoccales; family Methanomethylophilaceae; genus Methanarcanum. Next base: position 3,295 of record CAVJRF010000008.1, read on the forward strand.
GGGACACCGTCATGGAATTCATAGGCGAGGGTGTACCGATCAACGAGATCGGTGTCGCCGTCGAGGGAACCATCAAGAACCACGGGTTCGAGCCCATCAGGAACCTCTCCGGTCACCAGATCGAACCATACAACCTCCACGCTGGTCTTTCCATACCCAATTACGATAACGGCGATGAGCAGACCCTCAAGAGGAATATGGTCATCGCATGCGAACCCTTTGCCACCAACGGTGTGGGGGAGATCGTCGGCGGTAAGCCCGGTAACATCTGCCGTATAATCAGGGATGTTCCCATTGCTGATCCCGCCCTTCAGGATTTCTTCAACTATCTGAAGGAGGAGTTCGCAACGTTCCCGTTCTGTGCACGCAGCTGTGATGATCCGAAGGCGGAACAGAAGGTGAAATCGTTGATCCGTCACGGTCTCGTCTCCAGCTATGCGATCCTTGTCGAGAGGAAGAAGGGCTGTGTCGCACAGTTCGAGCACACGGTGCACATCGGTGAGGGCAGAGGAGAGGTCCTTACGATATCCGATGGTGGTTTCTGACCACCATCTCCCCATAATCTTTATTACCCACCTTCCTATCACAGTGGATAAGGCCGAAGTTGCCAAGCCTGGTCAAAGGCGACAGACTCAAGATCTGTTCTTGTAGGAGTTCACCGGTTCGAATCCGGTCTTCGGCACTCATTATATCTTATCAGAGATTATATCATCCACAGGGAGGTTGCCAAATGGATTCCGGTCTTATCGAGATCGTCAATTTGAGAAAAGAATACAAGAGTTTCGTCGCTGTCAACGATCTCACCCTATCGGTGAAGAAGAACAGCTTCACAGGATTGCTTGGACCCAACGGTGCAGGTAAGAGCACCACTCTGAAGATCCTGACACATCTGATCAACGCTACGTCCGGGAGTGCGTATATCAACGGTATCGACGTCACGTTGGACCCCAAGGGTGCACTCGAAGGCGTGGGTACCGTCGTGGAGACGCCCGAGTTCTATTCGTACCTCACACCCACTCAGACCTTCGAATACATCGGAAGCATCTTCGGTATGAGGAAGGAGACCATATCCGCCCAGACGACCGAGATCCTTGCGGACATGAACATGTCCGAATGGGCCGATAAGAAGATCGGGACATTCTCCAAGGGGATGAAGCAGAGGGTGGCATTGGGCCTCTCATTGTTGAACGAGCCCACATGTATCATACTCGATGAGCCAACATCCGGTCTCGACCCCAGAGGTATGGCCGAGATCAGACAGATTCTGAAGAACGTGAGGGCGAAGAACGATCTCACGATCCTCACAAGCTCACATATGCTCCACGAGGTGGGGGATATGTGCGACCGTATCGCGATGATCAATCGCGGTACGCTCATCAAAGAAGCGAATCTCGATGAATTGCTTGGATCCAACAACATAAGGGCGATCACCGTGAAGACGTTGGATTCCCTCGATGACGGCATCGTATCCAAGTTATCTGCACTCTCCAACGTATCGGACGTGAAGGCCAACGGTAAGACCGTGAGACTGATGTTCAAAGGCGGGGATGAGGATCAATATCAGTTACTCTCGGAGATGAACTCTCTGGGTATGAAGGTGTTCAGTTTCAACGAAGAGGATGCTCTCGAGACCGTGTATCTGAACATGATAAAGGAGTCGAGGTGATAACATGTCCGATAAGAGTCTTTGTAAGAAAGGTGTCTTCGAGGATCTCCGTCAGGCATCCATCGTGTCGAGATACGAGATGTTGAAGTATCTCAGCGGATACAAATTGCTGATCTTCGGGATAATCGTAATCGTGACATTGGCATTGATCACGGTGGCATCGGTCCTGTTCCCGAACGGTGATTCGGATGTAGGTAACGGCGTCTATGCGACATACCTCTCATTCGTGACACTCTTGGCACTTCTCGGAGCGACACTGTTCACATCCACGACAATATGCTCGGAGTTCGAGGGAAGGACAGCGTTGATACTGTTCACGAAACCCATCAAGAAATCATCCATATTCCTTGGTAAGGTATTCATGTCATTCATCCTGAACGTGGCCATATTCGTCGTTTATTACGTCGTGGTCATATTGATGGGATTGGTACTCAAGGGCGACATCAACGTCAATATCCTGGCATCGTTCGGTTATCTCGTGGCATACATATTCGCCATGACGGGTATCGCCATCATGTTCAGCTCGCTGATGAAGAGGTCCAGTTCGGCATCGATATTGACGTTCATATTCGTCCTGCTCGTGCCCAGTCTCATCCTCTCGGTGGTGATACTTTCACAGGGATCCACCGATACCAGTGGGTACTGGTACTTCCTCGATGTCGCCGCATCGTCGATAACGAAATCGGTGACGGGCACTGTCAGCAACGGACTCAGGGATGTCCTCACGATGATCGTATGGGGATTGGTCCCGATGATCATCGGTTACCTCCGCTTCACGAGAAGGGAGCTTTGAAACATATCCGGGTGGGTCTCCGACCCCACCCCATCTTTATATATTACTATTGAATGCCAACCTTGCCGTAAACTCGATCGTATGTCAGATGACATCGATACCGAGAGCACAACACACGATCTTTTGCAGAGAATCGCGAGGTATGATGCTTGGGTGATTCCCGACGGGAACATTTACGGAGGAAGAACATGGCAGAGAAAAAGAATGCTAAACAGCAGCAGCAGGAAGATGAGGACTTCAACTTCATCGTCCGTATCGCTAACAGTGATATCGATGGTCTGAAGAGGACCGTCATCGGTATCCAGCAGATCAAAGGCGTTGGAAAGAGAGTAGCACAGATCGTCGTCAAGAAGGCAGGAGTGGATCCCGCAGTCAAGATCGGTTCACTCTCGGATGAGGACGTCAAGAAGCTCGAGCAGCTCGTCACGACATATGTCGAGTACGCACCCGAGTGGGCTATCAACAGGCAGCTCGATTACGAGACAGGCGCAGACATGCACCTCATCGGAAACGAGCTCGAGCTCACCAAGAAGGACGATATCAACAGGATGAAGATGATCCGTTGCTACCGCGGTATCAGGCACGAGACCCACCACAAGGTAAGGGGTCAGAGGACAAGGTCCAACGGACGTCACGGACTGACAATGGGTGTCAGCAAGAAATGAGTGAGGCGGTAACATGGGAGATCCTAAATTTTCACGCAGGTCATATGATACACCTTCACACCCTTGGCAGGGTGAGAGGATCAAGGCAGAGGTCGTTCTCGTAAACCAGTACGGTCTCAAGAACAAGACAGAGGTCTGGAAGGCACAGTCCGTCCTCAGGAACTTCAGGAAGCAGTCAAGGGAGCTTCAGGCACGTCTCAGAAGCGGTGACGCACAGGCGAAGATCGAGGCAGACGCTCTCATCAACAAGTGTTCCAAGATCGGAGTCCTCCCTGTAGAGGGTGCGACACTCAACGATATCCTTACGCTCTCAGAGGAGAACATCCTCTCACGCAGGCTCCAGACACTCGTCTTCGAGAAGGGAATGGCAAGCACCGTCGGACAAGCAAGGCAGATGATCGTTCACGGACACATCTTCATGAACGGCCACAGGGTAACGATCCCCGGATACATCGTCACAAGGTACGAGGAGTCATCCATCATGTACGACCCCGCATCACCCTTCAACGACGAGATGCACCCGATGAGGATCTCCGCCGAGCAGGCAGCCGCCAACGCAGAGCTCAAAGCATCGAAAGAGGCAGAGGAAGCAGCGAAGAAGGCAGCAGAGGCAAGGGCGGACGCAGAAGAGGCAGGAATCACAGCCAGCGATGCAGCAAACCAGGAAGGTGACCACTGATGACAGCAAAATGGGGAATCGCTAACATTTATGCAAGTTACAACAACGTGATGATTACGCTCACGGATATCACCGGTGCAGAGACCATCACGAAGGCAACAGGTGGAATGGTCGTCAAGACCGCGAAGGATGAGTCCTCACCCTACGCAGCACAGAAGGCAGCCGAGAAGGTCGCCGATGTCGCGAAGGAGAAGGAGTTCGTCGGTATCCACGTCAAGGTACGTGCACCCGGAGGAAACGGTTCAACATCACCCGGACCTGGAGCACAGGCCGCTATCCGTGCACTCGCTAGGGCAGGTCTCAAGATCGGCCGTATCGAGGATGTCACACCCGTACCACACGATGGTACCAAGAAGAAAGGCGGACGCAGAGGACGCAGGGTCTGAGGAGGCCTGACCATGGAAATCCAGATAGTCGAAATGGCCGAGAGGAAGTGCAAGTTCATCCTTAAGAACTCGTCCCCGGCCATGGCGAACGCTCTCAGGAGGACCATGCTCACCGACATCCCCAAGATGGCGATCGACAAGGTGGAATTCCACCTCGGTCCCATCGATGTCGATGGCAGGGAGTTCGAGAGTATGACGCCCCTGTTCGATGAGATCATCGCGCACAGGCTCGGAATGGTCCCCGTACCGACGACGGACGCATTCAACTTCAAGGACGAATGTGTCTGCGGAGGAGAGGGATGCCCCAGTTGCGAGATCATGTACAGTCTCAACAAGCACGGACCGTGCACCGTACTCTCGGGTGACCTTCAGCCTCTCGGCAGTCAGGACCTCAAGGTCAAGGACGAGGACATCCCGATCGTCGATCTCGCTGACGGCCAGTCGATACTCATCTACGCACACGCTGTGATGGGTACCGCAAGGAAACACGTCAAGTGGCAGGTCGCGAACGGTGTCGGATACAGCTACAGGCCGATCATCAAGATCGACGGTGATGTGGATTCACCCGATGATGTCGCTGCCGCATGCCCGAGGAAGGTCTTCGAGGTCTCCGGCGGAAAGCTTGTTGTCGCACACAGTGATGACTGTTCACTCTGTATGACATGCGTCGAGAACTTCGGCGGAGAGGATGGACCCATAAGTGTGGTCGGTGACGAGAACAACTTCGTCTTCAAATTCGAGACGGACGGTTCGCTCACCGCACAGCAGGTCCTCGACAAGGCTGCCGAGATCCTCGCGAAGGAATCCGAAGAGTTCAAGGCACAGGTCCTGTCCTTGTGAATAAACCAAGAGGGCACATGCCCTCTTATTTTATCATCATCAGAAGAAATCTGATAACTTACATTTCTTGACCTTATCGTTGTTGAAGAGCGAGTCCATACTGATGGAGAGGATCTCGACCCTTTCCCTTGTGTAGTCGGACATACCGTATTTCTCGCAGACATCCTGCGATACTCCGAGATATTTCCTAACGCTCTTCTCGTGGACGGTGAGGTTCAGTTCGTGTCCGCAGTTGGTACATATTCCGCTGAGCGGTATCCTCCTGTACTTTGCGTTACAGTTGGTGCATCTGAATGTCTGGGCCGAGAAACTCCTCAGATTACCGGCCATGTCGGGCATGAAGTGCTTGTCGATGACCTTACTCGCCTCATCCTTCACATCGACCGCACGAAGCTTCTTACCAAGCTCCAACTGTGCGATCATCTTATCGCTCATGGTCTCCAATAATGTGTAAGCCGATTTGTATGGACCTTCGTTGATGTCGTATGTATCGTGAGTGAATCCGAATCCTTCGTATTGGAGATTGGTGCCGATACGTCCGCCGACGAGATCCATCAGTTTCTCCACATCCTTCGCATCCTTCAGCTGCATCGCAGCCTCGTACAGTTCGATGGGATATTCCCTGAGGCAGTCCACGTTGTGCGCTTCCTTATCGATCTCGTTCGGATCCAATCTGGTCGTAAGGACCAGGGGCGTATCCATGAGTCCTCCCCTGCTACTGGGGATGTAGACCTTCGAGAAGTTCAGCAATCCATCGAGCAGGAGCATTATACAGTCCTCATCACCGTCGCAGTTCCTTCTCTTACCTGCGTGGAAGAACGGGTGTCCCATACATCCGCTGGCTTTGGTGTATCCTATCAGACGGCACAATATGCCTCCGGATGTGTGCGGTGCGAGACCAACGGTCATATGACCTATCATATCCGTCGGTGTCTTCACGTTGTAGTATCTGGGTAATTTGTAGAATCTCTCGAGGAGATCGTCCACGAATGTCGCGACCTTCACGAGATGTGCCCCGCAGTCTATGTTGGGGATGACGTCCTGTACCTTGAGTTCACAAATCTGATCGCCGTCCGTGAGCGGTTCTCCGTTCCAATCATGAGTATAGCCGAGTTCGTGTGCCTTCTCGATGGGAAGACCTATCTCCCTCGGTTTGAAATGTGTGATCGGTATGTCCGTCATATCGAAACGGATCGTACCATCCTTGTATGTGGTGAGGTTGTTCTTCGCTCTGAGGATACCTTTCTCGAGCGGTTCCGGTGTCTTGACGATCGAGGTGAAATTCTCGATCATCTTCACATCGCTGACATCCCTCAATCCGATGTAATCCATCGCATCGCGGTATTCCTGTCTTATGTCGACGGTCATGAGCGGTCTGTCGAACTTATCCGCACTTGTCGCGTTGGGTGAGACGTTGGTGTGCACGTTACATTTCCTGCACCATGAACGGAACGTCCTCTCTCCGCATTCCGGACAGATCCTCTCTGCATAATCGATCATCAGACCATCCTTGTTGGCCTTGATACCTGCGGCCTTGAGTTGGTCTGCGGTCATGAATCTCGCTTTATCCTGAGTGGACATGGCCTCCTTCAGGGATTTCTTGATGGTGGGTGTGTCAGTGACGGCGAACAGTCCGTTACCGAATGCGGAGTTACCGCTGCTCCTATCCTTGGCCTTCTCCGGCCTACCCATCCTAGTACCGATCCTGGTGCGTGCTCTTGCGCGTACCTCGATACCCATGGCGTTGCTGACGGCCGTGAGTGCATCCTCTCCTTCGAATGCGTTCTTCTCGATCAACCTGTCCCCGGATATCTCCAATCCGAGTCCGCTGATCAACGGGATTGCATATCTCTCTACGATTATGTGGCCGTCACGGACCTTGTGCAATGCACCGAGGTCCTCCAACGTTCTCTTGTCCACCGATGCCTTCGGTATCGAGAGATTACCATCCGTGAATGCTCCGTGGGCGATGATGTCCTCTCTGAGCTTCTTCAATCTGTCGACATTCACATCGAACCAGAAGAGATTGAAATCCGGATGCAACGGTACACCGAGCGTCTTTGACATCTCGATGGCACGTTCCCAGGTGGGATGCTCCCAATCATCCGGGAGTTCGCCTTTCTTCTTCAATTCGAGCTTATGCCACTCTATGGGATAACCCGGAGGGACGAGGAAGTGGTTGTTCTCACAGAACTCACCGAACGGGATGAGCACCTCGCCGGTATCGGTTATCTCGGAGATGTCCTTCCTTACGGCCAATGCCTCCTCCTTTGTGTTGCATTGCACGAGATCGCCGTTCTTCAGCAGGACTATCGGACCTTCGAGCTTATCGCAAGGGGTCACGACACATGCCTTTCCGGGTCTTTCGATCTTCAATTGCGTACCGAGTGCGGGGAACTCATCGAGGATGAACATGCTGGCGGGTGAATATGCCAAGGATGCGAGTCCCGATGTCCTCGCCCTGCCGTATCTGAGCCTGAACGCTCCGACCCTTGACGGGTATCCGAAGATCGGACGGCCGGCGACGATATCCTTGAGATACTTGTCGGCGGGTTTCAACACCCTGCCCTCACTGTTCGAACTGGTGGATGCACCCTTGCCTTTGAGATATTCGTCAAGGAACTCCCAACCTCCGAGTTTGAGCTTATCGACGTGCTTCTTGATCTTCGGGGCCTTCTGACAGAGACCTTCCGCGACGACGAGACAGGCACCTCCTCTGACCCTGTTGGTATCTATCCTCGGGAGATCCCTGAATCCCGAGATCTCCATCTGTTCCGTACCCTCTCCGTCGATGCATATGGGGCAACTTCCCACGATCAGTTGGATCTCCTTGGGAGATGGTGTGTACTGGAGGTGTTGACATTGTTTGTATAACGGGATCTCTTCGATGAAACGGTTGATCTCGGCCTCGGTCGGTATGTACTTACCGATACCGACCTCCTGCCTGACGACATCGGCGATAAGGACGCTCATGGCCTGGGCCGTACCTCCCGCGGCACGGATGGGTCCGGCGAAGATCAGATCGATGTATTCGCTGCCGTCCGCATTCTTCTTTATCTTGGTGTCCGCGAGACCTTCGAGAGGTGCGACAAGGACACCCTCTGTAAGAACGGCGAGACCTACCCTTATGGCCCTGTCGATGGCCAATTCGGGCCTTTCCGCAGGCCTCTTTGCAACCTCCCTTGCGACCATCAGACAGACGAGCTCCCTGTTCTTGTATTCGTCAGTGAGCCTTCTGATGTCGTCCGCGATCTCGCCTACATGATAATCTGCAAGTAACTTCTCACAACGTGATGCAAGGTCCTCGGCCTGAGGGATCTCCACGAACGTCTCCGTATCGTGCCCCTCCGCTCTGGCCTTCTCTGCGACCTCGTAGCATTCGTTACACTTGGCGAGCATGCTCTGGAAGTACTCTCCCATCTCCTCGCTGTATGCTACCTTGCGTGCGGGCATTATTCTTCCTCGAACCTGATCTTTCTGAGTTCGTTGACTATGGTCTTACGGAGCAGGTCCATGTTCTCGCCGGTCTCCGCCGAGAAGTGGATGTTGTCGCTGTCCGTGGTCATGATGTCGCTCTTGCTCTCGGCGACGATGATCGGTACACCTTCGAATCCTCTCTTTATCGAATCGAGCAATGCGAGCTGCTTCTCCATACTGTATCCGCAGGTCTCCGACGGATCGATGACGATGATCATCACATGCGTGAGATATCTCAGTGCGAGGATGGCCTGTTTCTCGATGGCATTCCTCTCGTCTATGCTCCTGTCGAGGAGACCGGGCGTGTCGATTATCTGGTATTTCCTCCAATCATCGTCCATGTGACCGATCACGATACCTTTGGTCGTGAAGGGGTATGGTGCGATCTCCGGGGTCGCACTGGAAAGGGTGGATACGAGCTTGCTCTTACCGACATTGGGGAATCCGGCCACCACCAATGTGGCGACATTGGAATCCACCGCGGGCAATGCCCTGAACTTGTTCTTACAGTCCTGAAGGAATGCCAATTCATCCTTCACCTGTCTGATGATCGACGAGAGTCTTCCGTAGAATCCGTTCCTTATGGAATCGATCACCGCACCGTCCTTGGAACGTCTCACGTTCCTGAGTGCCTCGGTCTTGATCCTCTCCGTCTTGTTGGCGGCCCAATTCATCGCGCCGAGCGATTTCTTGTACTTATCTATCCCGATCACCAGGTCGACGAGTTCGGGGAAGAAATCATCGTCCTTCTCCATCCTCGGGAACTTGTTCACATATCCGACGAACGTGTCTTTGACTATGTCTCCTGAGGCCGTTATCTTGGCCAATGTCGTCTTCTTCTTGGTATCGAGGGCATTTGTACCGTTGACGGTTATCTTGGATGCCCTATGGAATGCCTTGTCGGTCAATTCCTCTGCTGAGAGGACTGTTGGGATTCTGTAGGACTTCGCCATATCCCTCCCTATATATTCCTTATTTTTAAAGAGATTGGGTTGGACATCATATGATGTTCAACCCTTTTGGAACCGCATGCTTATGAGCCACAGGTCGCAATGTTCTCCCTTCTTCTTATCTAGCCATTTGGACAGCATCTGGGTGGGGCAGTCCTCCAGCACTATGCCCGCCTCCACCTTCCAGTCCATATCATTGGATCCGAACAGGTTCATGAATGCCGATATGTTGACACCCACGGAGATACCGATCGTTATCTGTTCGCCGGTATCGTTGCCGAGGAACTTCGGTGTGCTTATACCCGCATATATGGTCGTGCGGAAGTACGTGTCATTGCACACGATCTCCAACGGGTTGTCGCATTTCGGTGATGTCACGTATGTCCCCAACAATCCGGTCTGACTGATCAGCCATTTGAGACCCTCCTCCACGAGTTCGGAGTTCATGTCCAATGCCAATCTTATGCCTGCGTGCTGTGTGCTCGCTATATCGGATACCTCCATTTGCAGGAATACCGCCGCACTCACGATCATATCGGCGAGTTTCTCGATGATATTCTCGATGAAGAGTTCCAACATCATCTTCAGGAACTCCGCCACGTCATCGATCGATTTCAGATGATTGCCCATCTTGTACAGTGCCTCCTCTCCTGCCTCCAGGAGACTGTCTATGATGAACGTCTTCGTGAACGAATTGGTCTTGATGAACAGTCCGTTGCTCTTGCCCGGCGTACCTTTGATGAACGTCCATGTGGTGGAACCGTCCGATGACCTCTGCCATGTCCTGTCATCGTTGCTCGAGTCGGTCTTCCACGGCGTGGTATCGAGGATGTTCTCATTCGGATCGTACAACGTGAGCGATTCACCGTTATGATTGCCCGTCTTACCGCTGTTCTTGAGGGATTGTCCGTTGAAGTAGAATACCTTCGTGTCGAAGGGCCCGATGGTACCAGAGAGTTCGAGTGCCTTGGATTCATTGGATCCTGGCACAACCCTGTATCCCGTGAGGTCGATCGTCTCTCCCGTCGCATTGTACAGTTCCACGAACTCCTTTCCGCGATCCTCTCCCGCAGGATTGGATTCGAACTCGTTGATCATGAGGCCGGTCTTCAACGGTATGTTGTACTTGAGCTCCACACCCATGTCGAAGCTGCCCTTGAGGCCCGGTATCGGGAGCGGGATGTTGCTGAGTATCTGACCCACACCCGGGATGTCCGATATGCTGCATCCTATGACATCGTACTGTACGACCTCAGGGATGGCCGCGGTGAATTCGACATCCCTGATCTTCCCGGTGACATTGAGCAGTTTCTTGCTGAACTTCATCATCGGGTCCACGGACATCTTGACCATCCAATCGTCGGAGACCACCTCTCCGGTGCCCTTGAACATGATGCCGTTCTTCTCGTTGTACTTGACCTCCGCACCGGCCTTGATGCTCGTACTGCCGATCTCAGTCTCCAATGTGACCTTACAGATGGATTTCGTCGTCTTCGTCAATGTGGCGGCCCTGAACTCCATGGTCAGTGACATGCCAAAGAACGTTATCGTGAACGATTGGTATCCGAGGCCTATGTCGAATGTCGCACCGTATATCGACATCAAGCTATCTTCAACGAATTCCCTGATCCTATCCAAGGGTTCCATTATCATGTTGAAGAAACCCTCCACGATGTCGGAGATGTATGTGCTGATCTCCACTATGGCGGTGTTGCACAGTTCCAGCAACTGCTTCAATGACTTGAAGAGCTCTTTAAGCGGTCCGATCAGGGGTTCGAAGAGATTCGTCAACGCCTTGTAGATCTCATTGACGAAATTGGTACTGTTGGTGTATTTCACACCCGCCAATGCCCATCCGCTGACACATGCAACGTCGAATTTCGTGTCTATCTTGAAGTCACCGCTCATCTCCGCATCCGCCCAGTCCAGTGCCATCAGCACGGATGAGGCCGATTGCACGGTATATCTCACGGCCGAGCTTATGGCCACGGTGAACACCGTTGTGTACGGGCTGAGGGAGAGGTCACCGAGATCGACGTTATGGATGCATTTCGATGTGTTGTTCCTGGGCTGTGTTATGGTCACCTTGATGTCGTAATCGTCTCTGAGTTTGATGTGCTCGACGAATGTGTTGCCATTGCTATCCATCATGCTGTACGAATCCTTGGCATCCAACTCCATGATGCCCGATTTGGTGTTCAGATCCTGGTAGGCGGTGATGTCCTTGATCATGGATCTCGATAACGAGGCCAGGTTATCGGACACCACATCAAGGTTCAATGCGGCCTTCAATGCCAACTTCAACAGGATCTTGAGGTTGTTATTGTTCTCTCCTGGGACCTTCGTCAGTACGCTGTCCAGGTTCGATATGCTTCTCCCTATGTCGTCCTCCACTATGGAATACATCTTGGCATACAAGGAGGATGATATGACCTGATCGTACAGCGAATCGATCACGGTACCGTCCAATATGGTCATTCCCATCGATCCCAGATGTTCCCTTATCTTCGCCTTGATCGATGCATCGTTATCCGCTTTCAACTGGGTCAGATCGAATATCTCGGATATGTTGTCATCGATCCTGTTGAACAATGCGATGTACGATGTGTTGTAGAACGTGTTCCTGTCCACGAGATCGATCATCGTGCCCCTTATCTTGTCCAATCCGTTGGATAGGGCCTGATCTACGGAATTCGACAGTAATTCGGAGTAGGTGATGTCATCGAAGGCATCCGCCCTCACCCTGGTCGTTCCGAGGCCCTTGCACACATCTGTGGTGGCGCTGTGCAGGATGTTCTTCATCCTCTCCTCCACGGCACGGGTGGAGAAAGCACCGTCGTTCAGGAAATCGCCCCAACCGCCCCATGAGAAGATATCGATCCCGGATGATTCGACCTGTATGGTGAACGGTTCTATGGTCACCGTCTCCTCACCTACGGTGTATGTGCCACCGTCGACGATCAGTTCCATCAATCCGCTACCTATGTATCTGTACTGGTATTCATCGTAGCCGTACTTGTCCATCATCGAGATTATGTAATGTTTCGATGAGACCAGGTCCTTATCCACTATCGCTCCGACCAGGAGCCTTATCGCATGTTCCGCGACGTCATCCACCTTGTCCAGGATATCTATGGCATCATCGAGGAGGAAGAAATCCAACCATCTTCCCACGAGGAGGTCCGCGACGGATGATATGGTCTGCGAGACGATCTGCGATATGTCGATGTCGATGTACCCGTCATCGGCCATCATGTATTCCGCCACATCGATGTGCTCGTACGCATTGAGATCGTCGGATCCGTCCCCGGTGGCCCTGAAGCACAGGGATTCCACGATCGACAGCGATTTCCTGAAGGATTCCTTCACATCCTCCTCCGTGAGGATGGAGTTGGTACCTTTCTCGCCGGTCTGCGCCAATGCACCGTATCCGTTGATGATCCTATGCTGTGCCAGGGATGAGAGCTGATAGGTCATGAGCTCCGTCAGTATCGAGGCATCGCCGGTCGATGACATCTCGAACTTGGTGATGCTGTCCATGATGAACGGTAACCCCGATGTACCGTCGGCACTGACGGTCACCCTCTTCACGGTCTCGCTGGTGGCCGTCGTGTATCTTATGTCGGCGTATCCCGTCGTCCTGAGATAGCACGGTTTCGTACCGTCGATCAACTCATCCGTGGATATCCTCAGGTTCTCGACGGTCAGTCCTATCTCGTGTCCCACTAATGTCGCAGTCGTACCCCTGTCCGTCAGCGGGAATGCCTTATCCAACCATTCGTCCGAGCGTTCCTCGAACGCTTCGATCCTCTTCAGCAGGTTCCCTCCGTCCGGGTCCGTGCTTATCTCGTTGATTATCACTCCCAATCCGGAGTCTATGTACGTCTCCGTGTCGTTGATCGCATCCTCCACGGACATCAGCTCGTCGAGTATGTTGTCCGTAGAATCGTTGGTGTCCTGTATCCCGGCGTAGACTATCCCGGACACCGAGCATACCAGGAGCAGCGATACCGCGATCATCGCGAACGGCATCTGTCCTCCTTTCGAATCCCTGAGTGGCCTCATGCGATAGCTATGACTTGAGGAGAGTGATATAACCGGACAATTACAGTTAATGAGTTAGCGTGTGTCCGCCTTTATTTTACTTATAATAAATGCGACGGTTTTATATTCCTACAGCGGTTGGGTGGGAGCAAGAAGTGTGGATGCAATGACTATCACGACGAAAGAATACAGTGCAATGAAAGGACTCCCTAAGAAGGTCCAGTCCATATGCCCGGAGTGCGGTCGTGTCCTTGATGCCGAGCATTACGAGAAGGATGGCAAGGTATACTCGAGGAAGACATGTCCAGAACACGGTGAATTCGATTGCCTGATATGGTCCAGTGTAGAACAGTATCTCAGAGCCGAGACGTACGCCAAGGACGGTATAGGTCTGGAGAATCCGGACGATACCACGGCGAAAGGAAGCAATGTCGTCATCAAGATCGGGGAGAAGCCGGTCTACCTGAAGTCATCCACGTCATTGGCCAATATCGATCTTACAAACAGGTGCAACATGACCTGTCCGATCTGTTTCGCAGAGGCGAACAGTGCGGGATATGTGTACGAGCCATCGTTCGATCAGGTCATGGCAATGTTGAAGACGCTCAGGGACGAGAAGCCGATCAGGTGTACCGCCGTACAGTTCTCCGGAGGAGAGCCCACCATATATCCAAGGTTCGTGGAGGTCATCAAGGCCGCGAAGGAAATGGGATTCGCCCAAGTGCAGGTGGCTACCAACGGTATCGAGCTCGCCAAGAGCGTGGAGTTCTGTCAGCAACTGAAGGATGCGGGATTGAACACCATCTATCTCTCATTCGACGGTGTGACCGACGAACCCTACATCCAAGCAAGGAACAGGAAGATGTTCCATGTCAAACAGAAGGTGCTCGAGAACCTCAGGAAGGTTGAGCATCCCCCGTCCGTCGTCCTCGTACCCACAGTGGTCAGGGGGGTCAACGATCATCAGATCGGCGGGATAATCAAATTCGCATTCGAGAATGCCGATATCATACGCGGTGTGAACTTCCAGCCTGTGGCGTTCACGGGAAGGATCACACGCGAGGAGTTGGAGAAGGGAAGATACACGATCCCGGACCTCATGAAGGATGTGCAGGAACAGACGGGATATGCAAGGCCCGACGATTGGTTCCCGGTCCCTGTGGTCGCAGCCGTATCGAAATACGCATCGGCATACATGGGTAAGCCGATGACCACGTTGACGGCGCACCCCCACTGCGGTATGGCGACATACATCCTCAAAGGACAGGACGGAGAATATGTCCCGATGCCCAGATTCATCGATGTCAAGAAGTTCGTCACCGAATTGGATCAGTTGGCGGATGCGATGGAGAAGGCCAGGTTCAAGAAATGGCAGCTGTTCAAGCTCGTCGGTCTTCTCAACACATGCATCGATGAGTCCAAGATGCCGAAGGGAATAGGCAAGAAGGATATCGTGCGTTTCATCAAGGGTGTCATGAGCGACAGTTCGAAGAAGACGCTCGCAGGATTCTCATGGAATGCCATGTACATCGGTACGATGCACTTCCAGGACGCTTATAACTACGATATCGAGAGGGTGGAGCGTTGTGCGGTCCACTACGTCACGCCCGATCTCCGTGTCATCCCGTTCTGCGCATACAACGGAGGTCCTTACTACCGTGAGGAGATCGAGAAGAAGTACTCCGTACCGATCGCGGAATGGAAGGAGAGACACAAAGAGGAAGCTAAATCACTCGAGAATGCATTGATCGTTCCCGAGGATCAGAGACCCGATCTGTAAGGTGAGATGATGAAGGTTGATTACAACAAATGCCTCCACTGCGGAGGATGTGCAGGTTCATGCCCCAAGAACGCGATCTATCTGAACGATTACATCCTTGAGTTCAATGATGACTGCAACGGATGCGGAAGATGTGTGAAGATCTGCCCGGTAGGAGCACTCTCCAAGGAGGCGGCATGATGGTCACAAGATACGATTGCGATGTCGTCGTGGTCGGCGCAGGTCCCGGAGGGAGCATGGCCGCCAAGTACGCCGCGGATGGAGGTGCGAAGACCATCCTCATCGAGAAGAAGGCGGAGATCGGAGCACCGTTGAGATGTGCCGAAGGCGTATCCAAGAAATGGCTCTCCGAACTCGGTATCGAGGTGGAACCCTCATGGGCACGTGCGGACATGGCAGGTGCCATAATCAGGTCGCCCAACGGTACGACGTTCCAACTCGACGAGAGCAAGGCAGGTGCCGAGGTAGGTTATGTGCTCGAGAGGCACATATTCGACAAACGTCTCGCAGAGGAGGCAGCCTTATCCGGTGCCAAGATCCTCATGCGCACGGGTTGCACCGGTGTCCTGAAGGACAAGGACGGAAAGCTCGTCGGTATCAAAGCGAGATCCATGGGCGAGGACATCGAGATCTATGCCAAGTGTGTTATCGCGGCCGACGGATACGAATCACAGGTCGGAAGGTGGGCAGGTATCGACACCTCGCTCAAGATGGACGATATCGATACATGCATACAGTACAGGATGACGAACATCGAGTTCGAATCCAACTTCTGCGAATTCGTCATAGGTTCGGCGGCTCCCGGAGGATACATATGGATTTTCCCCAAGAGCAAGACCGCCGCAAGCGTCGGTATCGGTGTCATGGCGAGCAAGTGCAAGCACGGCGCGGATCCCAAGTACTATCTTGACAAGTTCATCGCATCCGATCCCAGATTCAAGAACGGTCAGATCCTGGAGGTCGTCGGAGGTATGGTGTCCACCATTCCCGGACTCGATGAGACCGTGGCCGACAACATCATGCTCGTCGGAGATGCCGCAAGGATCATCGACCCGATCACGGGCGGAGGTATCGCTCACGCATGCAGGTCCGGAAAGTATGCCGGTGAGGTCGCTGCGGAGTGTCTCAAGACCGGTGACTTCTCGAAGAAGGCCCTCGGCGCATACGAGAAGAAGTGGCGTGACAGGATGGAGGACAAGCTCTTCAGGAACTGGATGGCCAAGGAGAGGTTCGCAACACTTGACGATAAGACGCTCGATGAGCTCATCCAGCTGATCAAGGATTCGGATATCGGAGAGGTCAACGTATACAACCTCCTCAAGATCGTCAAGGAGAAGTATCCTCAGGTCGTAGAAGGCTTCGAGGATCTGATCTGATAAGAAACCAAAGGGGCATCGTCCCCTTTCTCTTCATATTATCGTGACGCCATCGACACCCGTTCTGACGACGTAAGGTATGCCACCGTGGAGTCTGATGTCCTCGCATACCAATTCAGGTTCATCCGTGAGGGCTATCATACAACCTCCTCCGCCGGAACCCGTGAGTTTAGCACCATACGAGTGTCTCTCTGCGGCATTGACCAGTTTATTCAATTCGTTGCATGAGACGCCTAAGATGGACAGAAGTTTGTGATTGGCGGTCATGATCCTTCCGAGGGATTCGACATCGTTCTTCCTCATGTCCTCAATGCCCTGCAGGGTCACGGTCTCGATCTCATCGATGACATCGGACGCGAACTTGTTGTGCTCCTTGTACTTCCTCACCTTGTCCACCAACGGCTTCGTAGGGGCCTTTATGCCGGTGTATCCGATGACGAAGGTCATCTCGGGGATGTCGGTCTTGGATATGGACCATGCACCGCTCTCCTTCTCCGTACTCCACAGGTGCGTTCCGCTGTCCTCCACGTTGATGGCGATACCGCTACCGAAGGTACATGTCGATGTATCCAACGGTGATGCCCTGCCCTGTGCGAAGTATTCCGCCTCGAAGGAGTCCTTGGCTATCTCCACGAGATCCATGTCCTGGTTGGTCATGTGCCTTATTGCGGCATCCAATGACGATGATAGGGCGGCAGAGGAACCGAGTCCCGAACCGGACGGTATGTCGCTCCATGTCGTGATGCTGAGGTTGTTCACATTCAATCTTGATAATATATATTGGATGTGGGGGTGACGCTTCACATCGATCGGGACGCCGTTCAGCGAGTTGTAATCGCTGGAGGTCACACTGCATGATAGGGTCATATCGATGGCCAAGGCAACGGCCGGTTTCCCGTAGACCACGGCATGCTCGCCGAGGAGTATGAACTTCCCCGGTGAGACGGCCGTCGATGTGCTGTTCATCATATTCATTCATTCAGTTTGTACTTGGCCAACATCTCGAGTATGGCATCGTTCGCATTCCTCATATCGAGCTGAGGCTGACTTATGGTCCACCAGTGGTCGTCGATGGCCTCGATGGCCCTGGCGTAGTCGTCATCCGTGTCGTAATCCTCTCTCTTGACGATGGACACGGCCTTCTTCTCTTCCTCGAGGAGGTCGCAATCGTATTTCTTGTTGACGAGTGCGAGTGCGATGGTGTGATCCAATGCGTATGACACCTCCAATGCGATGTCATCTGGTACGCAGCCCATGATCATATCCATGGCGCTGTTCACGGCCATCAGGAATGCGAGGTGCTTCTTGCCTTCCTCGTCATCCGTCTCCTCATCCACCGCCTTCTGGAGTTCGTCATACCAGAGGTCGGCCATGGCCTGACTCCTGCGGGGGTTCTTCTCCCAGAGCTGTTTGCTCACATTCACTTCCTCATCCTCGAACACCTGTTCGATGAGGCCCGTGTTGGGGTCGATCTTGACCTTGGGCTCGGCGGTCTTGAACATATCGTCGATGCTCTGTCCTTCGTCATCATTCTTGATATTCTTCTTAGTGGTCATCTTCAACACCTGATCATTGTTTCGAGATCCTCTTCGCCGTGGAGGCGAGGATGTCCATTCCCTTCTCGATCTTACTCTCATCCGCCGCATACGAGAATCTGAGGTGTCCCTCACCGAACGGTCCGAATGCGGATCCCGGAGTACAGATGAGTCCGTCCTTGATCAGCTCCATGGCGAAATCGCTCGAACTGATATTGTAATCGAATGAGGGGAATGCATAGAACGCACCCTTGGGGGGTATGATGCTCATACCGTCGATCTCATTGATCCTCTTCACGATCAGATCCCTCCTCTTCCTGAACGTCTCCCTCGCTTTTTCGAGGTATCCGTCTATCGTGGGCAATGCGTTCAGAGCACCGTACATGGCGGGCATGTTGGGGCTCGCACACACATGGTACTGCATCTTGATCATATCGTCCATGACGTCATCGTTGGCCATGAGGAATCCGAGTCTCCATCCCGTGACGGCCATCATCTTCGAGAATCCTCCTACGACGACGGCCTTGTCGAGACGCGAGAGGAACGATACATGTTCACCTTCATAGATGAACGAATCATAGACCTCGTCGGAGAGTATCGTTATGTCCCTGTCCTCGGCGATATCGCACAGTGCCTTGAACGACTCTTTGGTGAGTGTCCCGCCCGTGGGGTTACAGGGATTGTTGATGACGATCATCGTCGTCTTATCGGTGATCTTCGACTGTATGTCATCGATATCGGGTTGGAACTCCATATCGGTGAGTTTGTAGTATGTGGCCTTGCCTCCCGCCAACTCCGCATGCGGGCCGTATATGACGAATCCCGGGCTGGGTACGAGCACCTCATCTCCCGGATCGATCATGGATTGCGTGATCTCAAGGAGTGCGGACGAACCGCTGGGTGTGACCATGACGTTCTTCCCTTCTAACGGGGCGTACCTGGAGTAATGCTTGGCGATGGCATCCCTCAACGGCATTATACCTGCCGTGGGTCCGTATTTGTTCAGACCGTTGCGGGCTGCATCGCACATCCCGTCGATGGCGGCCTCAGGGGGAGCCAAATCAGGTTCTCCCAGACCCAAATTGATGCTGTCGGGTGTTGCCAAATCGAACATCTTCCTTATTCCTGACATCGGAATCGAACTGAGTCTTTGAGAGATCTTCATGGTCACCCCATATAATTCTTGATATATAGAAAAAACCCAGCATATGATGCGGATGTTATGTATCCATACGATATCGCTGGATATATGCAACGATGTTACGTGATGATACGACCCAGACATCCATTTTGTCGATAATCTATATAAACAAACGAAACATACATTTTTATAATGTCTGCGAAACAGCTCTCGGGATTGGTAGCCGCTGTACTCGGCTTCATCATACTGATCGTTGGTTCGTTAGGATATATGGATGTGTTCGCTCTAGGTGAAACACTCAGCTGCGTGTTGATGGGTGTTGGGATCATTATGGTGATCTCGGCCCTTGCATTCATCAGTCTGATGGGAAGGAAACAGGAGCTTACAGTCTAAGGAGGAATGTAAATGGGATTGATGGACAAACTCAAGGCACTCTTCAAGAAGAGTGACAAGAAGGCAGCAGCTCCTGCTTCTGGTGGGACCAAGGCGACGGCTGCTCAGTTCAAAGGCGAAGGCAAAGTACCTGACGCACTCAGGTATGCGGCGAATAAGATCGATGCACAGGTCAAGGCAGGTAAGTTCGATGACAAGAGGGCATCAACGTTCGTTTCACAGCTCAGGGAGTGCGAGGCATCCGATCAGACGGAGGACGAGAAGCTCGTTCAGATCGGACAGGTCATCGGTGCGATAACCTTCCTGTGATCATCTTAAACCCATTCCTTTGCATCCTCTTCAAGAGGATGCAGAAGGTGATTTTATGTCAAATGTCATGAATATGGACTTGATCTACAAACTATTCGATGCTGTGAACATGCACAGATGGAACGATCATCTGCGCCCCATCGACCTTACGGAGATAGACAAACAGGCACACAAGGCAGCCATAGCCTGGGTGCTGGGGAAGTATGAGGAAGATAAGGGCTCCAAGCTCGATTGGAGAAGGATAATCGAAGGATCATTGTTCTCGTTCATGAAAAGGACCGTTCTGACGGACCTCAAACCGCAATTGCTCCACAGGATGGAGGAGGAGAGGTTCGATGAGGTCAACGATTACGTCATATCGGAGATATCCGCCACGATACCTGACCTCGATGAAGGATTCATGAGGAGGTTCGAGGACTACATCCGTTGCAGGGATACGATCCTGGAGGACAGGATCGTCGCCGCAGCGCATTATCTCGCGACCAATTGGGAATTTAACCTTCTGTACGATATGAACAGGCATTCGTATGCGATAGATCAGACCAGGGCCACCATAACGTTGGAGTTGGGACAGTTCACGGAGATCGTCGGTGTCAGAGATATGATGCAATCGCAATCGATGACATTCATCGATCTGATAGGACAGTTGAGATTCCAACAGAGATGGACACGTGTCCCGAGGATACCTGCGACCACGGTATTGGGCCATTCTCTGATGGTCGCGACCATGATGTACCTGCACGATATCGATGCAGGGGTCGATGACAGACAGGCCTACAACGATTATTATACGGGTCTCTTCCACGACCTGCCGGAGGTGCTGACCAAGGATGTCATCTCGCCGGTGAAGGTCAATGTGAAGGGATTGACGGACATACTCGACGAATACGAACACGAATTGATCGAATCCAGGATAATGCCGTTGATACCGGAGGGGTGGAGGGATGAACTGAGATTCTTCGTCTACGATCCATTCGCGATCAAGGATGACGACAGATTCGGCAGGGTCGCCGGGAAGGAGCTGAAGATGTGCGATGTGATGGGCGCTTACATAGAGGCGAACGTCTCTAGGCGCTATGGTATCTATTCGTCGAAGCTCAAAGAAGGCGAGGATTCGTTACGTAAGAGGTTGATAGATGAGGGAGATTGCATCGACGCCGGATCCTTGATAAGAAGGTTCGACGAGATGCAGATCTGACCCCTCATCTCTTCGTGATCTTCTCCTGTCCGCCCATGTAGGGCCTGAGCACTTCGGGGATGGTGACGCTTCCGTCCTCGTTCTGATAGTTCTCGAGGATGGCGACGATCGTCCTGGGGAGTGCGAGTCCCGAACCGTTGAGCGTGTGCACGAACTCACTCTTGAGGTGCGGTTCCGGACGGTACTTGATCCTTGCCCTGCGTGCCTGGAAATCGGTGAAGTTGGAGCACGAGGAGCACTCGAGCCAAGCATCCTTACCGGGAGCGTAGAGTTCGAGGTCGTAGCACTTGGAACACGAGAAGCTCATGTCACCTGTGCACAGGAGCAATACCCTGTAGGGGAGTCCGAGTCCGACGATGAGGTCCTCTGCGTTCTTCCTGAGTTCCTCGAGCCTTGCATAGGAGTTCTCGGGGAGCACGAAGTTGACCATCTCGGTCTTCCTGAACTCGTGGACACGGATGATACCTTTCGTATCTGCATGCTTACCTACCTCACGCCTGTAGGATGTGAGGTTCGCGGTGTAATAGATAGGGAGCTGTTCCTTATCGAGGATCTCGTCCTGGAGGAGGTTCGTTATGGGGACCTCGGCCGTGGGGTTGAGGTACATGTCGTCCCTCTCGAGGTAGTACATATCGTCCTTGAGATTGGGATATTGACCGGTGCCTCTGACCGCTTCCTTGTTGATGATACCGGGTACGACGAGTTCGGTATATCCCTGTTTCATGTGGGTGTCGAGGAAGTAGTTGATGAGGGCACGCTCGAGTCTTGCACCATCTCCCTTCATGACATAGAATCCGCTTCCGGAGATCTTCACTCCTCTCTCGAACTCGATGATGTCGAGGTCCTCGGCGATCTCCCAGTGTTCCTTGGGTTTGAATGTGAACTTCCTCTTCTCTCCGACCTCGTACACGACGACGTTGTCGTGCTCGTCCTTACCGATCGGTACGGACTCGTGGGGTATGTTGGGGATGTTGAGGATGCAATCGTCCCTGATCAGATCGAGCTCGGCCATCCTGGTGTCGTTCGCCTTGATCTTGTCCGCTACCTCGCGCATCTCCTTGATCTTGGCCTCCTTCTCTTCGCCCTTGGCCATCTTGGAGATCTCCATGGAGACCTCGTTCCTCAGTTTCCTGAGACGGTTGTTCTCGTCGGTGAGCGATCTCCACTCCGAATCAGCATCGAGAAGCCTGTCGAGGATGGCATCGTCCTTGTTCCTGTTCTTCAGCATGGTCCTGATCTTCTCAGGGTCCTGTCTGATTACGTTAATGTCCAACATTCGGATCAACTCAGAATTTCTTTTGGCAGAGGGAGGTCCAGGTTCTCTTGTCCGTGAGGATGACGACATTCCCGCGCACATCCACGACGACAGCATCGGTGGCCTCGGCAAGACCATCCGCTATGTCCTTGGTCTCGCTCTCTGCGTTAGCGAGCACCTTGACCTTGATGAGACGGTTCTTCTTGATCTGCATCTTGATCTCTTCGTAGAGACTGTCCTTCAGACCGTCCTTCCCGACATGTACGGTCGGGTCGATCTCCAGTGCCCTGCGCATGAGTTCCTTCTTTGCTTCTCTCTCCGTCATTCTCTTTGCTCCCTGGTATATGGCATACGTCTGATGGAACCGCATCCGAGACAGGTGATCCTGACCCTTCCGTCACCGATCCTCACCCTGCAGTTGACACCGGCATCCATCGGGATCCCGCATCCTTTGCAGATGTTGATATCCTTCGGCATGGGTGTGCGTGTCTTCTGTCCGATGCGCTTTGCGATGGAGACATATCTCTTCGCCTTCTCCTCATCGCCGTTCCTCACGGCTTTCAGAGAGAGATCGAGCAGTCTTGACATCCTATCGTTCGCGATATTCGATGCGACCTTCGATGAGATGCGCTTCCTTGCCATCGTACGCCCCTTATATGGCTTCCGCACACATGAGCGCATATAAAAGTTTGTGCGCGTGCGTTATTAGCGTCACGCGACATGGGAAAGCAATTCTTCCCTGACCTCGAGCTCCTCTCCGTCCAATCCTTCGCCGTTCGATGCGGCGTACTGGGACCAGAGGAATATGAAGTAGTCGTGGAACGACTGTACGGCGGAATCCCAGCTGTCGTTGGATGCCAGGATACCCAGTTCGTCGTTGGAGAGCGCCCATTTACCGTTATCGAAGGACACCTTGGCCTCCACAGGTGTCTTGAGCAATACATCCCCGGTGGGGGAGATCATCCTGCGGAAGTTTATGGATGCGACCTCGCACATCTCCTCGGCATTGTCGATGGATATCAGATCGCCGTTCTCGGAATACGTGAACGTACCTGCGACGACGACAACCTGTCCGCCGATGAATCCGATGGACTTCTCCAACTCGTCCCTGTCCTTGAATGAGATCTTGGAGTGGACATCCTTGCCCGTGGAGAACACGTACTTCTGTCCCTTGTTGGATTTGGATTGGGACCTTTCGAGGATACCTATGGTGGCACCGTCGAATGACAATCCTCTCCTCATTATGAACGACGAGAGCTTCTCCACATCCACACGACCGAATCTCTTGAGTTCCTCCGTCGAACCGTATTCGAGGTGGAAACCTTCGTGATCGAGCAGGTCCTGATTCAGTGCCACGAGATCGTAGATGACGGCGTTCCTGTAGAGTGCGTCGGTGAAGTTGTCCTCCATCCAATAGCTTCCGGTACCGTTGCCCATGACATCCAACGTCTCCTCCATCTTGGCTATGGTGTCCTCGATGATGTCTCCGTATCCATCGGTCTCGGGATTCTTGGTGGATGCATTGAACGATATGCCTCCGTCGCCGTCCATGTAGATCCTGAACTTCTCGTCGAACTTGGGGTCGACGAGCGTCTGGATGCGCAGTTCCCTGGATGTGAGATATTCTCCGATATGGGTGAAGAGATCCTGGAAATCGATCATGATCTGTCCTGCCAATGAGACAGGTACCCTGTTGTCATCCTTGTCGGAAACTATGTTAACGGTGAAATTTACCATCTTGCGCACCCCGTTGGTACAGGGTTATGCATACGATATTAAAGATAATTCCCATCGCAACCCGCTAAAAATAGGAAAGTCTTATATTGGACGCATTTATCAAGAGTGGAGGTCAGACAATATCGTTAAATACAGAATGACGATTGTCAGCCCTACTCACTAACGATAATTGGTGGTGCAAATGGCAAGAAAGCCCGCAGTAATGTACAGAGAAATCAAAGGAATGGCATACACCCGCAGAGAATACATGGGTGGAGTTCCTAACAGCAGAATCAGTCAGTTCGACATGGGAAACCTCAAGGACGAGTTCCCGATCACACTCACACTCAAATGCAAGAACCGTGTCCAGATCAGGCACACATCCCTCGAGGCAGGACGTATCGCAGCCAACAGGGTCCTGACCAAAGAGGCCGGTGTCGCCAACTATCACCTTAAACTCAGGGCATACCCCCACGTCGTTCTCAGGGAGAACAAACTCGCTACCGGAGCAGGAGCTGACCGTGTTTCGAGTGGTATGCGTCTGGCCTTCGGAAAGACCGTAGGAACAGCAGCAAGGCTTGAGTGCAACCAGGCAATCATGACCGTCAGCTGCACACCCGCAGCATTCAACTCTGCGAAACTCGCACTCTGGAAAGCATCGATGAAGTACCCCACACCGTGTTACATCGATGTCGAGAAAGGTAAAGAGCTTATCAACTGATGTTCGATCTGAGACTCAGTGATATTACTGCGTGGATCCGCGACAGAGGATATTCCTCTGTCGCACTCCAGTTGCCAGAAGGATTGAAGATCAGGGCAACTGAGATAATCGATTTTCTATCCGATAGATTGGATTGTAATTTTGTGATCCTTGGCGATCCGTGTTATGGTGCGTGCGACCTGTTCCTTGACTACAAGGACATCGCCGATGCACTGGTGCATTTCGGTCATTCCCCCATACCTTCACAGGGCGATGATCCCGATGTGTTCTATGTGGAATCGTTCTTCGATGCCGACATAAGGGAACATGTGAACAACATCCTTGATGAATTGCCAGACAGGGTGGGATTGTTGGCCACCGTGCAATATGTCGGATGCATGGAACAGGCCAAGGAGATAATAGAATCGAGCGGGAGGAAGGCCGTGATCGGTGTCGGCGACAGGAGGATAACGTATCCGGGTCAGGTGCTCGGTTGTAATTGTTCCTCGGCCGAATCCATCGCGAAGGATGTGGATATGTTCCTCTTCATCGGAGAGGGGGACTTCCATCCGTTGGCCACCGCGTTCGGTGTGAAGGTGCCCATGCGCGTCCTCAACCCGATAACGGGGGAGTTCAGGACCGTGGATGAGGTGAGGGATAGGATACTCAGGAAGAGGTTCGCCGCCATACAGAGGGCGGTGGACGCGGAGAGTTACCTCGTCATCGTGTGCAGCAAGGTGGGTCAGGAACGCGATGCCCTCGCCGATGATATCATCGGCAAGATAAGGTCCTCGGGCAAGAGGGCGTACAAGGTGTACATGAATGAGATCTCGCCACAAGGATTGATGGCGTACAGGGTTGATGCGTTCGTGAGCACCGCATGCCCCAGGTTGGCCATGGACGACTATTCTAGATATGACAAACCGATCCTCACGCCCATCGAGGCCGAGGTCGCGTTGGGTATCCGTGACTGGGAAGATTACGCATTCGATGCTATAAGGCCTGATTGACCTTTACATCGGACGCTACCAGTATTTGGAATTCTGCATCGTCTTCATCATATTCCATCTAATATCATTGTAGTGTCCGCAATGGTTTATATTCCGAGTGTGATGGGTGGACAGATGTTCACGACAAGATCACTCTTCGAAGGCCACATACCAACGGGTGTGAAGGTAGGTATCGGTTGCAGCGGAGCGTCCGACAAGGTCAGGGACAGTGCGAAGGACTTCGGTGATTCCGTTGTAGTGTACACCGATTCGGAGCTTCTGATAGACGATCTGTACGAAGGCAGGATAGATGCCGCCATACGCGGTGACATGTCATCCTCGAAACTCATCCCGATAATCAAGAAGAGATTCGGTATCGATGAGGTGGAGCGCGTAGTGTTCCTCGAACCCGTCGGCAGGAAGATGATAATAACCGCTCCCGTCGGCATAGACGAGGGTTGGACCGTTCAACAGAAGCATGACATAGTCACCAGGACCGTGGGATTGATGGAACGTATCGGCATGGGTACCAGGATAGCGATCATGTCCGGCGGAAGGAAGGATGACATAGGTCGCTGCAAGGCCGTGGACGATACGATAAACGATGCATTGGAACTCGTGGACATATTGACCAAGGAAGGGTATGATGCATATCACGCGGAGATACTCCTCGAGGATGCCGTCGATGAGGCGGATCTGATAATCGCACCGGACGGGATATCCGGTAATCTGTTGTTCAGGTCGATGCATTTCATCGGGGGCGCCATGGCACTCGGTGCACCCGTGATAAACATGGATAAGGTGTACATAGACACCTCGCGTGCAAAAAAGGATTATAGGGATTCGATAATGCTTGCAATGAGATTGACGGAGGGAACAAGATGATGTTAGAGATAGATGGTGAGCATTCAGGTATCAGATTTTCGGCATGTCATTTCATACCGAGACACGAGAAATGTTCGAGGCTCCACGGACACTCATACATCCTCAGACTCAGGATCGAAGGGGACATCGGAGAGAACGGTATGATCATGGACTTCGTGGCACTGAAGAAAGAGCTCAGGAAGTTCGTGGATGAGTTCGATCACAGGACCCTCCTTCCCGGAAGATCGGAGATCGTCAAGATAACCGAGGACGGCGATTCATACGATGTCGTCTGCGATTCCAAGAGATACGTATTCCCGAAGTCCGATGTCGTCATATTGGACGTTCCTACCACAACGGCCGAGGAGATGACGAAGATGATGGTCAACAGGATGGTCAGGGATATAGAGTTCCCCGAGAACGTACGTTCGGTATCCATTGGTATGGATGAGGAGAGGGGTCAGACCGCCTGGTATACGATGGAGTTGTGAATCATGTCAAAGGCAGTTGTTCTTCTATCAGGTGGTCTGGATTCGACCACATGTCTCGCACAGTCGATAGCCGATGGTAACGAACCGATCGCATTGAGCTTCAGGTACGGTCAGAGGCACACGAGGGAATTGAAATCCGCGGCCAATGTGGCAGCACACTACGGTGTGAAGCACATAATCATCGACATGGATCTGAGCATGTTCCATTCCGCTCTTACAGATATGTCGCTCAGCGTACCTGAGAACAGGGACGAGGAAGCTATGGGTGCGGACATCCCGATAACATACGTTCCGGCAAGGAACATAATCATGCTCTCGGTCGCGGCAGGTGTATGCGAATCCTTCGGTGCGGATAAGATCTACATCGGTGTGAATTCCGTGGATTACTCCGGATACCCGGATTGCCGTCCCGAGTTCATACAGGCCTTCGAAAATGCCATCAACAAGGGAACGAAGGCGGGTGTGGAGGGACATCCGATCAAGATCGTCGCCCCCATCCAATACGCATCGAAATCCGATATCGTCAAACTCGGGAAGAAGTTGGGTGCACCTCTGCACCTCACATGGTCCTGTTACGAGGGCGGGGAGAAGGCATGCGGTAAGTGTGATTCCTGTCAGCTACGTCTCAAAGGATTCGCGGATGCGGGTTACAAGGACGAGATAGAGTACGAGTGATACGGATGAAGATCTCAGAGACGTTCAGGTCCATACAGGGCGAAGGTAAGAGGATCGGTGCCCTGACGTACTTCATAAGGACGATCGGGTGCAATCTCGACTGTTCCTGGTGCGACACACAATATGCCATGGAAGGCGGTACCGAGATATCCATCGAGAAGCTGGTGGATCTTGCGAAGGATGACGATGAGATCTGTCTCACGGGAGGGGAACCCCTCATCCATTGCGAATCGGCCATACTCATAGAGAGACTCACCGAGATGGGTAAGACCGTGGTCGTGGAGACCAACGGTTCGGTGGACCTCTCCAACATGCCCAACAATGATAATGTGATCTACAGCATGGACATCAAATGCCCTTCATCGCACATGGAGGACCGTATGCTGTTCACGAACCTCAACATCCTCCAACCGAAGGATCAGGTCAAGTTCGTCATATCGGACGGTAACGATCTGGAGTATGCGATCTCCGTCATCAACAAGTACAGGCCGAAGTGCGAGGTAATATTCTCGCCGGTCGGCGGTATGGATATAGAACCTCTCACCGAAGAAGTGATAGGAAGAAGATTGAAGGTTAGGGTGCTTCCCCAATTGCATAAGATCATTTGGGGAAACAAGAAAGGTGTCTAAGCGAACTTCTTGTCGCGTTCCACCCTTCTCTTGAATGCATTCATGCATTCCTCTACCGTACCCTCTTCGTCGAAGGACACCTTGATCCCGGCCTTTGTGAGTATATTGTAGCCGTGGGAACCTATCCCTCCGGTGATGACCGCATCGACACCTATGCCGACGATCGCATTCGCGACCTTCATGCCGGCACCTTCGGCGTCCATGAACTCGTTCTCCACCACTTCGTAATCCAATGTGTCGTAATCCACGATGAGGAAGTAGGGTGCGTGTCCGAAGTCATCGGACACGTAGGATGATAATTCATCACCCTCGGAAAGTACGCCTACCTTCATGTTCATTCCACTGTCTTGATGATCTTATCGACGATGGAGTTGAATGCCTTGGCGGATTCGGACTCGGGTGCATCGACGACGATCGGCATACCCGAATCTCCGGAATCGACGATCTTCGGCTCGATCGGGATCTTTCCGAGGAACTGGATGTTCATGTTCTTGGCCGTGGCAACTCCTCCGCCGGATTTGAAGATCTCAGTGATCTCACCGCAGTGCGGGCAGACGAATCCGCTCATGTTCTCGATCAATCCGATGATCGGGATCTCCACCTGTGCGGAGAACGTGACGGTCTTCCTGCAATCCATGAGTGCGACATCCTGAGGTGTCGTGACCAGGACGATACCATCCGCTTTCTTCATGAGCTGTGCGACGGATATCGCTTCATCTCCGGTTCCCGGTGGCATGTCCACGACCAGATAGTCGAGGTCGCCCCATCTCACATCCTCGATGAACTGCCTAATGGCGGTTCCCTTGACGGGTCCTCTCCAAACGATGGCAGCATCCTTGTTGGGAAGGAGGAACTCCATGGAGATGACCTTCAATGACGGGGGTACGAGTACAGGGATCAATGCATCGTCCTGCACATCGAGCTGCTCATCCTCCACACCGAACATCTTTGGTATGTTCGGTCCTGTGATATCCACATCCATGATACCGGTCTGATAGCCTTTCATGGAGAGTGCCATGGCAAGGTTCGATGATACCGTACTCTTACCTACACCTCCCTTACCGCTCATGATTATGATTATGTGTTTGATCTTCCCAAGACTCTCTTGGAGTTTGAAATCCTCAGCGCTGATCATTGGTTTGGACATGATATCATTCCCGTGAGGTCTGTATTAACCTCGTTAATGCGGGTAATGGTGAACTCTTTATTAGCCGTTTGCTATACATCGTGTATGCCACTGGGTGATCCGCACGGCGGGAATTTCGTATACACCACTGAAGGGTTACCGAAAGGTATCGCGGCCGTATCCATCCCCACGAAGGATGTGGACCGTTCCATAAGATTCTATGAGGGATTGCTGAGGTTCAGATTGTTATCCCGCGGGGAGGACGTGGCGATCATGGCCGTCGGTAAGGACATGATCATTCTTAGAAAATCGGATATCACGGGCGTCGATACCGGATTGTATCTCAGTACCGAGAGCGTGTTCGACCTCCACAGGAGATTGATCGACGAGGGCGTGATATTCGTCATCGATCCAAAGAGGGTCGATATCGGACTGATAACGAGATTCAAGGATGACGATGGTAACATCATAGGTGCCGTCGAGATAAATTGAAAGAAAAGATGAGGGACTTTCGTCCCTCGATAGTTTCAGTAGAACTTACCTGCCGTAGCTTCGTCAAATTCTATCTTCATCTCTTCGGTAGGTTCTTCGGTCATGAGACTGACCACGATACCTACGATCAATGAGAGGACGAATGCCGGGAGAAGCTCGTACAATCCGCTGTCCCATATGAACGTGTCGACACCGAATATTCCGCCGAACACACCTCCGGAGATGAAGAATGTGTTCCAAACGACGACGGTGACGAATCCGACGATCATGGATGCGATCGCACCATGTTTGTTCATGCGTTTCCAGAACAACGCAAGTACCATGACGGGTCCGAACGATGCTCCGAATCCTGCCCATGCGAATGATACGAGGTCCATGATGTTGTTGTTACCGCTGAGAGCGATGGCCACACCGATGATGGCGATGACGACGACACAGATCCTGGACATCCACATGAGTCTGTTCTCGGAGACCTCTTTCTTCCCGTTCCTGTTGTAGAGATCGTTCGTGATGGCGGATGCGGCGACCAGCAACTGCGAGTCCGCGGTACTCATGATGGCCGCAAGGATAGCGGCGTACAGGAATCCTGCGATGATCGGTGCACTGTTACCGAACAGGTTGGAGACCATCTGGATGAACACGTTCTCGGAATCGAATCCTTCCGGGTTCCCGAGATATACGCGACCGATGACGGCGATGAATCCGACAGCTGCGAGTGCGACTATTACCCAGAGCGTACCTACGCGACGTGCGACCTTAATCTCCTCGGGGTTCTTGATCGCCATATACCTGACCAGGATGTGGGGCATACCGACATAACCTAGACCCCATGCGAGACATGACAGTAATGCTATCAATGTGATCTGTTCACCACCGACCCACATGAGGTTCGTTCCGTTCTCCACGAGACCGTTGAACGTCGATGATACGGTATCCCAACCTCCGCTGATCTCTCCGAGAGCGACCAACGGGACGACGACGATGGCGATGATCATCATTATGGCCTGGACGAAATCGGTCCAACAGACCGCTTTGAATCCGCCCGAGAATGTGTAAAGAACGATGATCACGCACGTGATGATGGCCGCTGCTTCGTAACTCACCTCGTTGAACACGACGGTGAAGAGCTTACCTCCGGCGACGAATCCCGATGCGACATAGATCGTGAAGAAGAACAGGATCGCGATACCCGCCACGATCCTCAGATATCCCTTCTCGTCCCTGAAACGGTTGGAGAAGAACACAGGTACCGTGAGCGAGTCCTTACATTTCTCCGAGTAGATTCTCAGACGTTTGGCGATGAATAGCCAAGCGAGATAGGAACCGATCGCCAGACCGATACCGATCCAGATCTTACCCATTCCCATGAGGTAGATGGAACCGGGGAGACCCATCAATAGCCATCCGCTCATATCGGATGCCTGTGCGGACATGGCCGTCACGTATGGGTTGATATCTCTTCCGCCGAGAACATAATCGGACATGTTGTGCGTTTTTTTATAGAAATAGAAGCCTATCCACAATACCAGTATGAAGTATATGATGAAGGCTAGTAAGACAAGCATATCCATGATATGATACTCTCCGTAATACTATGGGAAATGCAATTATAATATAAATGAGGGACGGGGGTGTTCTGGGTATGTTCGCCTATGAAACGGACGGAATCATGCCGTATTCGGTCTCATCTGCCTGACAAGATATACTGAGGTGAATACCAGCGCGGCGATCACGAATGCGCCACCCACATATCCGATCGAACCCACGGATATGGAATCGGTGACCGCACCGCCGATGATCGAACCCATTGCTATCCCAACGTTGTATATCCCGCTGAACATGGACATGGAGATGGCAGAGGCATCCACGGGCGATGCGCGTATCGCCTCGTTCTGGAATGACACGTTGAACAATGTGGTGAAGAATCCCCAGAGGATGCATATCGACATCATCGTGAACGCGTAGTATGCGGATATGTTCAACAGCAGGAGACATGCGGCAACACCCATGATCGAACCTATCTGGAATCCCGTGCGCATATCATCGTAGTACTTGCTGAACATGACGCTCCCCACGATACCGGCCAATCCGAAGATGGTCAATGCGATGGTCACCATGGATTCCGATAACGATGCTATCTGGAGCATGAACGGTTCGATGTAGCTGTAACCGGTATACTGTCCCGTGACGAACAGTGCGATCACGATGTAGATCCCGATCAACGTCTTGTTCTTGAACAGTTCGGGAAGTCTCTTCAGAGTGAACGTACCGGGGTTCTCGACCCTGGGGAACACTGCGATCAGGAGCAACAATGCGAATATCGCCGTTATTGCGATGGCGATGAACGATGCCCTCCATCCCAGTGATAATCCGATCATCCTTCCCAATGGTAGGCCGGCGATCATGGCGATGGACGTACCGGTGGCGACCATGCTTATCGCCAGTTTCCTATATTCCATGGATACGACACTGACGGCCAACGGAGTGGCTATGGACCAGAAGATGGAGTGTGATACTGCCACACCGAGACGGGCCACGACCAGCATCCAATAGCTGTTGGATACACCCGATAGGATCTGGAATCCCGCGAACAATGCGATGCACATCAACAGCATCCTGCGATACTCCATCTTCCTCAGGAGTAACATGATGGGTAGCGATAGTATCGCGACAGCCCATGCGTAGATGGAGATTATCGTCCCCGCCTTCGATTCGGATATGCCGAGATCGACCGAGATATCGGTCAACAATCCGATGGGCATGAACTCTGACATGTTGAAGATGAACACGCTTATCGTGATACCTATCAACGGTAGCCAATTCTTCGGGGACATCGTTCCCTCGCGATATCTATCGTGTGGATAAAGATTATCATCGCCATGTGGACATTTCAAATATCTTAATTATAACAAACTTATAATATTGAATTAATTATTATGATATTAGGCGATTGGGATGAGGTGAAGAAAGAAGCCCTATGCCGATGGCCTGAGGAGAGGATAGGTTGCGGAAGGATGAGAGCAGAATGCTGATGATATTCATGATCTCCATCATGATGATCGTCTCGATGTTCCAGATCACCGACGGAGGATGCTCCGGTGCATCTTCCGGTTGTCACATCTGGGTGGGATCCGCGGACCTATCCGGCGAGACGGATACGGTCACGGTGCATATCACCGTCATCGACGATCCGGACGGATTGTCCGAAGGGACGGTGTGCATCGAAGGTATCTGTTACGTAGTGAAGGATGACGGGTTGAGAGCGTATGCACCGATATCCGGTGTAGAGGATCAGTCGATAACAGACGGTTCGACGTATGCGGAATTGACCTTCACGCTTCCGAGCGAACAGAACGTCCACCTCGTGTATGCGGTGTACACCCCGAACGGAGGGGACGGGATACGGTCCATGACGGTGTATCCCATCGGAGTGTGATCCGTCGTTATGATGCTCAATCAATGAGAGAAACAGTCCCTTTTCATTCTCTCATGGGATCGATGAGGGCGAACTTACCAAATCTCTTACAATCGAGATGATAAGATGAACAAGAAAGTGATAGCGATAGCGGCAGCTATGGCCGTTATCCTGACATCAATGGCAGTGGCCATACCCTCGTTGCAGGGTTCGGATGCCGATTTCACAGGTGTGACGGCGGCCCCTGTAGCATATAACAAAGTGGACAATGTGAGAGCGATCCTGTATCAGGACAAGGTCCTGATGGTTGACATAAGCGGAGCGGCGACCCTTGATAAGGACAATCTGTACAAGGTCGAAGTATCCACAGCAAGCACATATTCCGAGGCCAAAGGGATTACAGTATCGCCTGTAGCCGCTGTCGGTGGAAAGATCGTCATAAACGTCGATGGTAAGTCTACGGACGGCACGAGTGATCTGATAAGTTCGGTATCGGATGGAACGACTAAGACGGCGAATCTTTATGTTAAAGTCAAAACCAAAGCTGGACTAAATGTCGGCAGTCTGATTCTACTGACGTACAAAGTGACGAGCAGTGGACTTTCTGCCATGACAATGACTCTCTACAAGAATAATGATGATGGGTGGGATGCAGATAATATCGGTGTAACAGCAGGAGTTACAGTTTCGGATGTTGCTCTACAGAATAGAGGCATAAAACTCGGTCTGAACGAGGCGCAGAAAACAATCCAAGACATGACGTCGACTGTTGATACAAGTATAGAATCCGACAGCAATCACACACTATCAGACCCAAGTGGTAAACTTGTACTGAGTGGATGGAGTGGGGAGAAGAAGAAAGTCAACGGAACGGTAGATATTGAGGCCAGCACGATGACTGTTGAGGATTTGATCTACAAGGCAGATGATGTTGGTGCTATCAAAAACATGAACAAGACCAATCTTACAACTGAGATCGTTCTCTATGCAGTATATGGTTCTGTTAACTATTCTGTCTACATACAGGATCATTCCAGAGATGCAGACGATTCCTGGGTCACGACCAATGCCGAGATAAAAGGTACAACAAGCTCGAGCGCATCGGAGACGAAGATCGCCACCGCATCCGTCACATCTACGGTATCATCAATAGGATACGGAATACTGAGCATAGAACTCGAGAACAATGTCAACAATACCAACAATTACGCATTCGAGATCAAAGCATACGGTGCGATAACCAGTGGCGGAGCGACGGATGGTGAGGCACTTACAACAGAGAGTATCAAACTTACCCAGATATCGACGAACGTCTACAAGATATCGGAGGTCAAGAGCGATCTCTACATCACCATCGAGGTGAAATCCACAAAGTCCACCGCGGGTACGCTGTACTTCGATTCGATCAAGAACGGCACGAGCGGAGCGGCCAATCTTTCATTGGAGCTTCACAGCAACACCGTGTTGAATGCAGACTCCACGCTCAAGATGGACGGTACGATATACACCACGACGGATGACGGGATAAGGACATACAGTTCGCTGATCAATTACAAGACCCTCGGAGGGGGACAGACGAACCCGATATCCGTCAAGATGGACGGAAGCGATGTGACATCCATAGACTCGAGACTCAACAACACCACGCTGAAACTGTACGATGACTCTGGCACTCCGGTCGAAGCGGACAGCTATGACATGGCCCTGGAACTCACCGGCGGGTACTACATATACGCCCTCCAGGGAACATGGAAGAACGGTGACAGTAGCGTCTACACGCCCTGGTCATTATCCGACAGCTGAGGTGATCGGGTGAGGAACAAGATCATGGCGATGCTGCTCCTTGCAGCTCTGCTGTTCATCCCGATGGGATCTGCTGATGCGGTTGCCATCATCGGTGGGCAAGGTCATGGGGACGGGATCGATGTGATCTATTCCTCTGACATTGGGAGTACCGAGGGAACGTTGTACATAACGATGAGCAATCCTCCTGTCGAGGATGTCTCCATCTCCTTGATATCCGCATCGGATGCACAGGGTATCGGGCCCCTCCAGGCCAGTAAGAGGTTCAACGTTACGGTCGGGGCCTTGGCGGAGGAGGAATACACCATAATGGTGAAGACGTCCGATACAGGCACGGATGTGGCCGAATGTAAGATGATCGTAGGATCATCCGTTACGGTCACCTTCAACGGGAACGGCGGTTCGGGGATAATGTCCCCGGTCGGAATGGATATGGGTTCGGAATATACCATACCGGAACCCAGATTCACAGCCCCTGTGGGGAAGGAGTTCGAAGAATGGATCGATACCAACACGGGAGAGACATTCATTCCCGGCGAGAGGATCAGCATCTATGGATCGATGGACCTTGTCGCGACGTGGAGTGATATCACCTATACGATCACATTCCTCTCAGGAGATGTCGTCGCCATGCCGAGATGGTCGACGGTGGCCTACGGTGAGGAGATCGAACTTCCGGACTGTCCATTCTTCACCATGACGGACAAGACTTTCAAAGGATGGCTCATCGATGGTGAGATGTACGAACCCGGCGACAAGATCATCGTTGATAGCAATGTCAGTGTCGTGGCGCAATGGGATGACGGTGGATCGAGTAAGTTCCCATACATCATCATCCTGATAATTCCCGTCATAGGTTTCGTCCTGTTGGTATTGCTCATTGTATTCCTGTGCACCAGGAGCAAGAAGAAGAAATGAGGTGCGTATGAATCGTTCGATGACGATCGTTGCCACGGTATTCGTGGCAACGGTCCTCTGTCTATGCATATCGCCTGATGTTCTCGCCGACGGAACGGGGGAGGTCATCGGTATGTCATACTGGTCGTACAGCCCATCCGGCGACTATGGGATGGATGTCAGATACCACGATGATGGTAGGATATGGTTCGCCGTGACGGATCCTGATGGGAACATATCCGGGATCCGGGGAGCCGTCGCGATCACCATATCCGACATGGGAGGTGAGGTGCGGAAGCACCTCTATCCTCTCAAGGTCATGGGGCAGCAATGGGTGGACTTCGGTACACCCATACTCCCTGACGGAGATTATCTTGTAAGGGTGAGTGACTCGTCCGGTACCAATATCGTGGAATCGGGACTCCGGGTCGGCGGTGTGGGGACGATCACCATCTTGGATCCCGGGAACGGGTCTGAGGTATCGTTCGATGTTCCGTATGGCACTCTCATATCATCATCGGGCAGTACGTTAACGGTATCGTTCGTCAGTGACGGTACGGGATATCCGTTGAGATCGTTCACGGCATCCGTCCCTCAGGGATCGGTGTTCAATGGTTGGTCCGTCAACGGCGAGAATCTGCAGGATGATTCGGGGGTGACGGTGTCGGATGACGTATCCATAACATATGCATATGTGAGATGGGTCGCACCGACGCCCGCCCCTACCCCGAATGTGGTGGAGGATGTGTCCGACGATTCCGTCACCGTCGGGTATGATGGCGATATGATGATCAATCCCATAACCATCAGATCAAGCGATAATGCGGTGACATCCGATCAATCGAGGATCGCGAGGGGATATGCGGAGAAGGTCTCAGAGAACGGGATGGATCCGCAGGTCATGGTCATCACGGACGGAGGATCCATCAAGATCCCGTCCGATCTGCTGGGGGCGATAGTGTCCTATAACGGGTCGCTGACCGTGATCATAGGTGAGGTCACGTTATCGCTCGATACCATCGCACTCGGTGATATCGGATATGCGAGTGATCTGGAATTCGTGGTCACCCGTATGATTGCAGATGTGCCCCGTATCGATGAGGCAGTCGCCTATGACATATGCATACTGAGGAATGGTGAACGTATCACGGATGCCGTATCATCACCGATACAGGTGTCTATAGAGTATATGTTGGAAAATCCGCAATCCGAACTCCGTGTCTATCACATAGATGTGGATCCCTACGAGGGATTGGATGCGACCTATTCCGATGGCAGTATCCATTTCGGTATCCGTATCCTAGGCGGTTATGCGATAGTCCACGAGGATGTGATACAACATACTCCGTGGATATGGTGCATACTGGCGGCGATCGTATCGTTGTGCTTGATGATCATCATCCAGTACGTTAGAAAGGTTAGATGAAAGAAATGGAGCATATCCCTCCGATCCTTCGGAGGGATATGTTCCTCAGTTACCGACGTTCGCCTTCGATACGGCGCTGTCGATCTCGTTCCTGAGGTGATCGGGAAGTCCGTTTATGCCTCCGACCAGGAATCCTCTGACGATCATACTGACCGCATCATCCTCGGACAATCCGCGTGACATCAGATACTCGATCTGATCCCTTGCGATCTTTCCGACGGCGGCCTCATGCGTCATCTCCACATCGGCGACGGTGGATTCCAATTCGGGAATGGCATCCGTGGAACCTCCGTCCGAGAGCATGATGCTCCTGCATTCGAGGTGTGCCTTGATACCGGGTGCGTGACCTTCCAAGCGTCCGCGTGCCTTGATCTTACCTCCGCTGACGATGTTCCTGGAGATGATCTCCGCGGATGTGTTCGGTGCGTTGAGTATGACACTTCCGCCGGTATCCACATCGGAACCCTCGTTCGCGATGCATATGGTGTTCA
Organism: Eggerthellaceae bacterium; assembly: GCA_963651945.1. GTDB lineage: Archaea > Thermoplasmatota > Thermoplasmata > Methanomassiliicoccales > Methanomethylophilaceae > Methanarcanum. Next base: position 41,496 of record CAVJRF010000008.1, read on the forward strand.
TCTTGCATGTCGCACCCCCTCCGTTGAGCTGACAGACGGGGAAGCTCTGCAACGTACCGACGGGTTTCAGCAGGACGTAGTTGTTCACGTACCTTCCGTTCTTCTCCACGATACATGTGGTCCTCGGACGTACAGCGGTCTGTGTACCCCAGTTGTGGATCATGGAGAACACGATCGACGCATCCTCCTTGACATATATCTCCGAAACACCGACGTGCAACGCATCGTTGATGTGCTTACCTGTGGCGCATCCCGTGATTATTTCCAAAGATGCACCCTTGTCGACTATGATTATGTTGTGGAGTGTCTGTACCGACTTCTTGGTGTCGATCATCATGCATGTCTGAACAGGGTTCTTCACCTTGTAACCGGGTTTGACGTAGACGAAGTATCCGTCACCATCCTCAAGATACGTCTTGGCGGTGTACTTGTCCTTGTCGGGTTTCACCGCATTCCAATAGTAATCCTTCACCCAATCGAATTCGGCGAGCGCCTGTCTGGTGGACATGACGATCACGCCCTCCTCGGCCTTGTTGGAGCAGTGGCTCATGGCGTTGTCGAGGAACATGATCGTACCGTCGCGCCCTTCCTCATCGGCGATGACACCTACGTTCTCCATGATGGAACGTGTATCCTCATCCGCCTTCTCCAGATCGTCTATCTCGTGAGGTTCGAAGGTACCGAGCTCATAGTGTCCGATATCGATGTCCGGACCGTATGTCGCCTTCTTGTCAAGTGCTTCCTTCACTCCATCTTTACCATTCTGCATGATATGCACTCTCCGTAACCTCTTTCCCTGATGTCCTTCAATATGTCCATCGGACGTCCGGTACACCTGATCAATCCTTCCTTCAGGACGAATGCCTTGTCGGCTCCGATGTAGTCCAGGATCTGTCCCGTGTGCGTGATCACCAATGACGAGACATGCCTCTTGGAATTGGAACCGCATTTCTCGCATTTGCCGTCCTTCGATGTGTAGAGCAGATCGTGGACCTTCTTACCGATGAGGTCGATGCTCTCGAGATCGACACCCGATTCGGGTTCGTCGAGAAGTACGAATTCGGGCTTCTGTGCCGTAAGCTGGAGGAGTTCGGATCTCTTGATCTCCCCTCCGGAGAAACCGACGTTCACATCCCTCGAGAGGAACTTGTCCATCCTGAAGTCGGATGCATCCGGCACATCTCTACCGTTGGCCGTGGCCTTAACGAGGTCCCCGAGTTTCACACCGGTGACGTTCGGTGGTCTCTGCATCATCATACCTATGCCGAGCTTCGCACGCTCGTTGACAGGCATATCCGTGATATCGATCCCTTTGAACAGGATCTTTCCGCTCGTCACCTTGCATGTCCCGTAACCCATAATCGCCGCAAGGAGCGTGGATTTCCCTGAACCGTTGGGACCGAAGAGGACACATGTCTCTCCCTCCTCAACACTCAACGTGACGCCTTTGAGGATCTCCCTTCCTCCGGCCTCAACATGAAGATCGATGATGTCCAACATTCTCTCACCTATATTGGGGTCATGCACATCGTTGTAATTAAAATATTCATAACACCGTTAAATCGTGTATATCGGGAGATGTCTCCAATCCTACCGAATTGGTGTGTCTTACCCGATTTGTTTATAGTGTACCGCACATAATATGTGGGTATGAAGGTCATCGCACTGAACGGGAGCCCGCGTCTCCTGGGCAACACATCCAATGCATTGAACGTAATCCTCGATGAGCTCAACAAGGAAGGCATCGAGACCGAGTACATACAGGTCTACGAGGATCACATGAATCCCTGCAACCACTGCAGCTCCTGCGAGATGCGCGGTGACGGGAGATGCATCGCGGAGGATGACAAGATGAACCTCTATCTCGACAAGATGAAGGCCGCAGACGGTATCATCCTGGCCTCGCCGACATATTACGGATCGTGCACGGCACAGCTGAAGATGTTCCTGGAACGTGCCGGATTGGCATGTGCATATGATAAGGAGCGTCCGCTGAGAGGTAAGGTGGGTGCGGCATTGGTCATACAGGAGCGTGTGGGCGGTTACGGTGTGTATTCCGAGCTCGTGAATTGGATGCTCGGTAACGAGATGACCGTCGTAGGCTCCAACCCTCTGTGCGTGATAAACGCCAAGAATCCCTTCGAGTACGAGAAGGACGAGAAAGGGATGAAGGCCCTGAAGATGGTGTCGAAGAACATCATCTCAGAGCTTGAGAGAAGATGAATCTCAGAAGAACAGGAATCCGCAGTCCTCTTTCACGGAGACGTTGGCCAACGCTTCGAGACGCTCGAGCGGTCCAGAGTATCTCCTGACGTACAGCTTCCCTTCCTCGGGGAGTGCCGCTTTGAGCACTTCCACCTCTCTGAGGAGTTCCTTGGCATCCTCGGGAGTGAATCTCTTCTGTTCCTCGGAACTCTTGAGTGCGGATGCGATTATCCCGCAACCGTGCTTCTCGGCTATCTGGGGCAGGAGACTGTTGTTGGGTCCGAACGCACCGATGCATCCTCTTCCCTTGTCCCATGATAACGGGCACTTGGCACAGGCCTCGTTCATCTGATCGAAGTCGAGGAGGTCCCATCTGGTGAGACGGTCATCCGGTCTCGATGAATCGATCGCTTCCTTCCTCTTCGATTCGTCGAGCTTATCGAGGAGCACCCATCCGGTGTACTTCTTCTGTACCTTGGGTCTGAGCTTCTCGAGATCGTCATCCTTCTTCACCTTGCCGATGTAGATGGCATCGGATTCCTCGTTGATCCTGTTCCTCTTGATGAAGTCATCGAAATCGGGGAAGATGGCCTTCGCATCCTCCAATGTGACGAACTCATCGATCTCCGCCGCATCACCGAAGGATGAGGGGTCGCTCACGATGACCTTCGTATAACTCATCTTATCTTCACGGCAGATCGCGTTCTTGGCTTCCATCTCACAGACACCGATGTTAATTCCCATCAAAAGCACCTGTCCGACGATATGGGATGTTGATGATATAACATTATCACCGTTCCTTCGGGCCGAATCGCCATCGTTATAATCATTCAGTTGTATCTGGGTATCAATGGCCGACATAATGATACGTAAGAGGAAGAGGATGAGAGAGAAGGATGCCAAGGCCCTCAGGGAGAAGCTCAACACACTGTTCTCCGTGGAGACGTTCGGCGACAAGGATGTCGTGGACATGGCCGAGAGCTCGGAGTTCGATGTCATCTTCGTGAACAACTCGATCCTCGCATTGGTGTATCAGGACAGACCGTTCCTTACGATCAGAGGGTTGCTGAAGTACAAGCCGGAATCCTATGCGGTCACCGTGGACATGGGTGCCGTGCAGTACGTCACCAACGGTGCGGATGTCATGGGTCCCGGTATCGTGGGTGCGGACGACAGGATAGCCGAAGGCGATCTCGTCTGGATAAAGGACATCAAGAACAACGCCCCTCTCGCGGTGGGTGTGGCTCTGCGTGACGCAGCATCACTCAAGAAGAAGGAGAAGGGCAAAGCGATCAAGACGATACATTACGTCGGAGATAAGCTGTGGAAGTCCGGTGAGTGAGGATGTTGGGTATCGGCAGGAAGAAGGATCCCGATATCAGATGCGATGCTGTGTTCGTCGATCTCTCCAAGGAGGAGATCCCGGGAGACGTCACCGCACAGAGGATCAAGGTCATCAAGATACGCAATGCAGCGGATGTGGATGTCCTGCCGAAGATACTGTCATCGGAATGCACATTGGTGGTGAACATGGAAGGTTTTGACGGCGATACGAACGAATCCGTCGACAGGATGAAGGCGATGGCCCGTACATCGAGATTCGAATATCAGCTGATCAATCCCATGACGTTCATATTCACTCCTCCCAAGGTCAAGATGACGAATCTCGTCATACGCTGAGGTGATATGGTGAGGAGCAAGATCGTCCACGACCCGATACACGGGAGCATAACCATCGCCCCTCCGTTCTTGGACATATTGGATAGGCACGAGATGCAGAGGATACGCTCGGTCAAACAATTGGGATTGGGCAATCTCGTGTTCCCCGGTGCCAACCATACCAGGTTCGAGCACTGTCTCGGTGTATACCACCTATCCGGGAGGATGGGAAGGGCATTGGGATTGGACGATGACGATGTCATGGCATTGATGGCGGCAGGATTACTGCATGATGTGTGCCACGCACCCTTCTCGCATACGTTGGAGAGGGAGATGGAGACCATAACCGGAAGGAACCACATGGATCTCGCAAGAGACCTGATATTCGGGAAGGTCCCCACGTTCATGGAAAGGGACGGGGACCTGTTGGACGGGGTGGAACCGATGTCCGTGATCCTGGAGGACAGCGGGATATCGGCGAAGACGGTATGCGATCTGATTGCGTATCCGAGATCCGCATTGGGTTCGTTCAACATCGACGACGAGGTGCCGTACTTCTCGTCCAGGGATTACATGCACCAGATCATACACGGTCCGGTGGATTCCGATCAGATGGATTACCTTCTCAGGGATGCCCATTACACCGGTGTGAAACTGGGCACAATCGACATGGAAAGATTACTGAGCCAGATGGTGAGATACAACGATCAGTTGGTCCTGAGGAGGGGAGGCATATCCGCAGCCGAGGGATTGGTCGTGTCCCGTCTTCTGATGCATTCATCCATCTATTTCCACAAGACCATCCGTACGGCCGAGATGATGTTGGTCAAGGCAGTGGATGAGGCGATCGAGCAGGGCAACGATATGTCGGAGATGTATCTCATGACCGATTCCGATCTGATACAGAGATTGATGGTATCCGGAGGGAAGGCATCGGACATGGCGAGGAACATCATGCTGCGCAGGTTGTACAAGAAATCGTACATACTGTACCTCAGCATGCTCGACGATGATGACATACACGAGATCACGAGATACTCCGATCCGAAGGCGAGGAGGGAGTTGGAGAGCCGTATCGCTTCAAGAGCGGGAGTGGATGTTTCGGATGTGATCGTGGATATGCCACCCAAGTCATCACTCTTGTATGAGCAGAAGATCGGTAAGACCGATGTGAACATCCTGGACGGCGGAAGGATAAGGTCGCTATCATCATTCTCCGCACTGGCCAGGTCGCTTCAGAGCAGATCCAGTTTCGATTGGGCGATGATGGTCTCCGCACCCGTCGGTAAGGAGGCCGCGGTGGCCAAGGCCGCCCGCAACATCATAGGGATCGACGATCTCACCCTTTGATGACACCTATCGGTCTCATCCTTGCGACCTTGCCTGTAAGTCCGGAGTCGCATACGACGGAGACGACCTGACTGACATCCTTGTATGCCTGTGGTGCCTCCTCGACCAATCCTTCGTCCGATCCGTTCCTGAGATAGATGTCGCCGTCGGACATGCGCGATCTTATCGAATCAGCGGTTATGGAACTCACCGCTTTCTTCCTCGACATGACCCTTCCCGCACCGTGACAGGATGAACCGAAAGTCTCCTTCATGGAACCGGGCTTACCGACCAATATGTACGTTCCGGTGCACATGTCCCCGGGTATGATGACGGGCTGACCGATGTTACGGTACTCCATTGTGATCTCGGGCCTTCCCGCAGAGAATGCCCTTGTCGCACCCTTCCTGTGGACGAGCACATCCATGGATCTTCCATCGACATCATGACGTTCCATCTTGGCTATGTTGTGCGCCACATCATACAATACCTCGATTCCCATGCTCTCCGCAGAGCATCCCATGACCGATTCGAAGGATTCCCTGATCCAGTGTGTGATCATCTGACGGTTCGCCCATGCGAAGTTCGCTCCGCAGGACATGGCCTTGAAGTATCTCTCGCCTATCTCGCTGTTCAGCGGGGCGCATGCCAACTGTCTGTCCGGGAGGGATACGTTGTTGTCCCTGATGTATTGCTCCATGTCCATGAGGTAATCCGTGGCTATCTGGTGCCCGCATCCTCTGGAACCGCAATGCACGGTGACCGTGATCTGTCCCTTCTCGAGGCCGAATGCCTTCGCGACGTCCTCGTCGAAGATCTCGTCCACGACATCCAATTCGAGGAAGTGGTTACCCGAACCTAAGGATCCGAGTTGGGGTATCCCTCTCTTCTTGGCCTTGTCGCTCACGGTCGAGGGATCCGCAGTGGACATCGTTCCACACTCCTCTGTGACGCTCAGGTCCCTCTCCCATCCGTATCCGTTCTCGACGGCCCATCTGGAACCGTTGGCGAGGATATCGTCGATGATGTCCATGTTGACCCTCGTGAGTCCTTTGGATCCGAGACCGGACGGTACGTTCTTGTACAGGGCATCGACCAATTCCGCCTTCTTGCCCTTGATGTCATCCAATGTGAGATTGGTCCTTATGGTACGGACTCCGCAGTTGATGTCGAATCCTATGCCTCCGGGCGAGATGGAACCCGACTCAGCATCCACGGCGGCCACACCGCCTATGGGGAACCCGTATCCGAAGTGGATGTCGGGCATCGCCAATGACTTACCCACGATCCCGGGGAGACATGCGACATTCGCCACCTGTTGCGGGGAATTGTCGCTCATGATCGATTCCAACATGTTCTCATTGGTGAAGATCACCGCATCCGTCCTCATGCCGGACATCTGTTCTTTGGAGATCTGCCATCTGTTGTCATCGATCTTTGTGAATCTGCCATCCCAGCTCATAGTAACATCTCATCGAATGATATCGTTAGAAGTAAGGGCCGGGACCGAGATTTGAACCCGAGTCAAGGGATCCACAATCCCCTAGGATAACCAAGCTACCCTACCCCGGCCATATTTCAATCCGTGCATTGTGTAGTTGTAGATAAAGTTGTCGAAGGACCTTTTTAACCCAGGCCCGGTGTGTCATCGTCGTGTATATGCGATGATGCGTATCGGTCCCGTTGTACTGCCATAATCACCTATGATCCGATATGCGACATGCTGTCCGATCCTGTACTATTTTCATTAAATACAAGGGAACGATACGACTTATCATGGCAAAACGCAACATCATCTCCGTCCTTGATATGAAGGACGATATGCCTCAGCTCGTCGAACTCGCTGAGAAGCTCAAGAAGGAACGCGGTAACCACGGCGAGCCTTTGAAGGGCAAGACCCTCGCGATGATCTTCGAGAAGCCCAGCACAAGGACCAAGATCTCATTCGATGTCGCAATGAGCGAACTCGGAGGACACCCGTTGTATCTCTCCGCAAGGGATATGCAGCTCGATCACGGCGAGACCGTCGAGGATACCGCAAGGGTGATGAGCCGTTTCGTCCACGGTATCATGTACCGTGCCTTCGACTACAAGATGATGGACAGGTTGGGCGACAGCGCTACAGTCCCTGTCATCAGCGGATTGGACAATCTTGAGCACCCCTGTCAGGCACTCGCCGACATGCTCACGATCAAGGAGCACCTTGGATCCTTCAAGGGCAAGAAACTCGTCTACCTCGGAGATGGGAACAACGTGTGCAACTCGTTGCTCTACGCATGTGCCATCATGGGTGTGGACATGATCGCCTGCTGTCCCGCCGTCAGGATGCCCAACGCGGAGATCATGCTCGGTGCCGCACGTATCGCGGATCAGAACGGAAGCAAGATCCTCGCATCGCACGAACCCATGGAAGCATGTGTCGATGCCGATATCCTGTACACGGACACATGGATCTCGATGGGCGACAGTACGTCGGAGGAGGTCGCTGTGAAGATCTTCAAGAAGTATCAGATCAACCAGGAACTGTTGGATATAGCGAAGCCCGAATGCATCGTCATGCACTGTCTCCCCTGCCACCGCGGACAGGAGATAACGGATGATGTCATCGAAGGACCCCACAGTGTGGTGTTCGATGAGGCAGAGAACAGGCTCCACGCACAGAAAGCGATCCTGTTGACACTTCTCAAATGAGTTGGGATGCGACCATGTCCTCGACTATGTCGAGGAACTGGTCCTCCCGACCTTCCGGAATGGTGGCACCGGCCGCTACGTTGTGCCCGCCACCGAATCCGCCGACGAGTTCGGCGGCCTTGTTCATTATTATCGAGAGATTCAATCCTCTCTCGCCCAACGAGCGATCCGCCCTTGCGGATACCTTGATCCCGTCATCCGCCTTGGCGAACGCTATTATCGGCATCATGCGGTTGAATCCTTCCGTACTGAGGATCATCCCTGCGACTATGCCGACCACGGTATCCTTGATGCTGTCCCCCGCATCGAAGTATTGGATGAACTGTCTCTTCTTTATCAGGTTGTTCTGCTTCACATATTGTAATGCAGAGGAGATGTTCTTCCTGTGTTCCGCACGGTTCCTCTCCGCATCCGCCATGGCGGACTGTTCGCCGAAGCATATCTTGACACCTGTCGGAGCATCATCATATCTTCCGCAGGAGTTGAGCGATGTGGCGAACTCCTTCGCATCCCTCAGACCTCCGGTCAACGGGAATCTTGGTAAGGTGTACGTCTCTCCGATGAGGATCCATTCGTCGCACGGTCTGATGTGTGTCTTGAGTGCCTCGCGGACCTTCTTCCTCTCATCCGATGACAGGTCCAACCATCTCCTGTTGACGCCGTCCTTCGTCGATGGGATCCCCAATTCCTCGAAGAATACGTGACATCCGTGCGGATCGTCCGTCAATCCGCTGAGGACGGGGTCGTTGCTGTATTGTATGAACTGTATGAGGGGTCTGCTCGCCCTCCCGAAGAGTCTGAGATCCCTTTCCGTGATGATGTCCCCGTTCATCATGGCATCCTCGAGGACCACACGGTTGACGCCTATCATCCCGGATTCGTTACGATCCTGGAGATCCCCGCACGCACCTATCACTCCCAGGTATGCGAGGTCCTTGTTGGATTCGTCTATGGCCCTGGAGATCAGATATGTGGTGGTCGCACCGCATGCCTCCGTGGAACCGTCCATCCCGTATGTATGACAGTTCACATGTTCGATGTCATAGAAACTGTCCAATGTCAGCTGTCCCCTGTGCCATTTGGGATCAGGGACGTGATGATCGGATACGACTATCCTGTCCCTGCTGTAATCCGACAGATATCCGCTGCCGAGGTCCACTATCCATACGGTGTCCCTGTCGGTGGTGTTTATCGTGTGTATGGTGTCGCTGTCCATCTTGCTTGCGAACAGCACCTCGAAGTCCTTTCCCAGACGTTCGCACGTCTTGGATGCTATCGCCGCCGATGTGATACCGTCGGCGTCGATGTGTGCGACTATGAGCAGATCCTTCGCATTACGTATCTTCTTCGCCGCACGCACCGCATCGGAGACCAATCTGCTGACGGGGTCAGAAGCCATGTTGACTCACCAATCTCCCGTATGTCTCGTCGGCCACCTTCACGAGGTTGACGGTATCCGCGCGGTTGTATTCCGTCAGTAGATGCAACGAATCGATATCGCCGTACTTCTCCCAGGACTTCCAAAGGCGTACCGCATCCTCTCCGTCGATACCGGATATCTCGTCAGATCTCTTCAGCCCTAGTTCCACTTCCACCTTCTTGAGACCGCCCACGAATCCCGCCTTTCTGCAACCGAACCTCAGATCGAAGTGCGGCATATCGAGATCGACCGTCGGGAAGCTGTTCCTCAGGACGGGTACATCGAAGCATCTCCCGTTGAAAGTGACGAGCATCTTCGTGCCGTCGAGCGCATCGGAAAGGGATGCCGCATCGAGATCCCTGCCGTTCGTCAGGGTGACCGTGTCATCCTTCTTGTGTACCGTCACTACCGTGACTGTGGAATCCCTCTCGAGACCGTCAGTCTCTATATCGAGATATGCAGCGTCGTCACGGAACCTGCCGTACAATCTCCATTGATCCCCGGGTTTGAGCATCTCGCCCAATCCGTAGCAATCGCGGTCGTCGAGGAGTTCGTACGCCTCATTGAAAACGAGATCACATTCCGCTTTCTTGGATGCCTTGATCCCGGGCACATCATCGGAATCGATGAAATCGCTCCAGGATCTGATGCCGGAGGACCATAACCTGTCCTCCTTACCCTTCCCGATACCCTTCGCGATTAGGAATGTGTGCTCTATCATTGCGACCTGATGTACCGCCTTCCTAAAATATCTTTTATCGGTCGCACGTTACACCGGACATGGATTCCATGGAGATCATGCCCGGCGTCAGAGTAACCAAGGAGAGATGTCTCCTGCTCGATGACGGTCCGACGGTGGTCCTCGGGGATCTGCACCTAGGTTATGAGAAGGCGTTGGAGGAGGACGGGATGTTCATCCCCCGCATCAATACCGAGTCCATCAGAGAGGAGCTTAATCTTATTATTAGTAAATATGAACCGAGACGCATCGTCCTCCTCGGGGATATCAAGCATGATTTCAAGAGGACGAGGTACGAGGGCAAGGAGGAGGTCCGCAGGGTCGTGGACCTCCTGATGCATGCGGCCGATGTCATCATCGTGAAAGGCAATCACGACAACTTCCTTCAGAACATCCTGCAGGACACCGGCCTGATGGCGGTGGATTATGTGGACATGTGCGGTTTCAGGATGGAGCACGGACATGTGGATTCCGGGAAGCGTCCCGTGATTATAGGTCACGAGCATCCGTCGGTGAAGGTCTCTGGTGCGATGTCCGGCGGCGTGAAGGTACAATGCTTCCTCCATCTGAGGAAGGAGGGTATCATCGTGATACCTCCGTTCTCCCCGTTGTCATCGGGTTCCGATCTCGCCCTTGCGGGTGCGGACACATTCATGTCGCCCGCTTGTAAGGCAGTGGATGTCTCCGATGCCGATGTTTATGGGGTGACCGAATTCGGAATCCTGCCGATGGGCAAATTGGGCGATATCGGAGACCTAGAGATTTGATGTGTTAACGCCTTTAAGAGAGAAAGTTTTAAATACGCTCTTAATATACGCGCGTAATAAAGGTAGTGGACATATATTCCATCCATCCAACGCTTTATATCATTTGAGACGAATCATCATACATCGTCTCAAACGGGACGGAGGAATAGAAATGAGCGCAGAAATGGACGCACTGATCGACATTGTCGTCAAGGGTAAGATCAAGGAAGGAAAGGATGCAACACAGAAGTGTCTCGACGCTGGACACGACGCAAAGGACATCATCTTCAACGGACTCTCGAAGGCAATGGGTATCGTCGGAGACAAATACGCAGCAAAAGAGTACTTCCTTCCCCAGGTTCTCCTCGCAGCGAACACACTCTACATGGGACTCAACCTCGTTCTCCCTATGCTTCAGGGAGAGGGTGGAGAGACAAAAGGTAAGGTCGTTCTCGCAGTCGTCGAGGGAGATGTCCACGACATCGGAAAGAACATTGTGAAGGCTATGCTGACAGGTCTCGGACTCACGATCTACGACTTGGGCAAAGATATCCCGATCAAGGACATGGTCGAGAAGGCAAAGGCAGAGGGAGCACAGATCATCGCAGAGTCCACACTCATGACACCTACACTTGCAGGTATGAAAGAGTGCGAGAGGATGCTCGCAGAAGAGGGACTCAAAGGAAAGATCAAGACAATGATCGGAGGCGGAGCAACCTCGAAAGAGTTCGCTGACCAGATCGGTGCGGACGGATGGTCCTACGACGCAGTCGAGGCATCACACGTTGCAGCAGCATTCCTCGGAATCTGAGTTCGCAACAAAGTCACAACCACTTTTCCCTCAAACCTTTTACTCCCCTTTGGGGTTTCTTCTGCATACTTCTCGATACTCATATCTCATCGAAGGGATGTTATACGGTATGTTTCGAGATACCGATTCGATATTATACGGTATGAGTCGATACACCTTACATGAAACAGTCGGAATTCGATCAATGGGTCCAGGATTGGATCAAGAGGGAGAAGGAAGCAGGCAGGAAATGCTTCGAAGTGAAGAAATCCGGTAACAATTACTATGTCTATTTCCAATCGACGAGATACAACGCCGAGACGAAGAAGAGGGAGAAGGTATCCGGATACCTCGGAAAGCTCGTGGAAGGCGAGGGTCTGATCGAACCCGACACATATTCCGAGGATGACGAGAAGGCATCCGTCGCAAGATACGGTCTCGGTATCGATACCGGAGGTACGTTCACCGATGCCGTGATCGTCGATCTCGACGATTATTCGGTGGTCGCCAAGAAGAAATCCCCCACCACGCATCAGGATCTTTCGATAGGACTGTACAATTCTGTGGATGCCGTCTTCAGGTCCACGGACATCAGACCGTCGGACATATCGTTGGTCGGTATCTCCACGACATTGGCCACCAACTCCATCCTTGAAGGGAGTGGCGGAGAGGTCGGATTGATACTCATAGGATGGAATCCTATGGAACCCGTCAACTTCGGCGAGAAGAAGCAGGTCATCATCAAGGGTGGATGCGACAGCAAGGGCAGACAGATAGCCGCCATGAGCAAGGACGAGGTGTTGGCGGCATTGGACAGCATGAAGGGCGAGGTGGATGCGATCGCCATATCGGGTCTGTTCGCCAATATGAATCCGTCGCAGGAGAAGAAGGTCAAAGAATTGGCGTCATCCTATACGGGATTGCCGACGGTCGCGGGACACGAGCTGTCCGCGGTACTCGGTATCGACACCAGGGCGGAGACCGCCGTCCTGAATGCTAAGTTGATCCCTGCGGTCAGGAAGTTCTTCGATGATGTGGAGACCACATTCAGGAAGAAGGGCATAGACGCACCGATCATGGCCTACAAGGGTGACGGATCTGTGATGACATTGGAGCAGGCAAGATTGTACCCCGTGGAGACGATCCTCTCCGGTCCTGCGGCGAGTTCCATGGGCGGTAAGATCCTCTCCGGTTGCGAGGATTGCGTCATAGTCGATATCGGAGGAACATCCACGGACATCGCGATAATGGAGGGAGGTTTCCCTCAGATACAGTTCAACGGAGCATCCGTCGGCAGATGGAGGACGCGCGTGAAGGCCGTGGACATGTACACGGTGGCATTGGGCGGGGACTCCAGGATAAGGCTCGACGGTAACAAGGTGTTGATAGGTCCCGAGAGGGTACAACCCCTGTGCAGACTCTCCGAGAAGCATACGGAGGTCGTCGGGAAGATAATGCATACCGATGTGTACGATTATTACGAGGCCGTGGACGATTACGATCTTCAGGTGCTGACCGAGAAGGAGAAGAGGATCCATGACTCCATCGTCGGTAAGGGTCCGCTCTCCGAGATGGAGGTCAAGAACGAGGTCGAAGGATTGTGGGCGATAGACGACGAGCTCCGTTCGTTGGTCACCAAGGGTGCATTGGTATTGTCGTCACTGACCCCGACGGACATCATGGTCAACGACGGATCGTTCAAATTGGGTAACAAGGAAGGGTCCAGGGCAGGTATCCACGCCGTAGGAGAGAAGTTGGGCATGACCGAGAGGCAGGTCTCGCGTTACGTGTTCGACGAGGTTAAGGAGAAGGTGGCGGAGGCCGTCATGAGTAAGATGCTCGACGATCAGATGTTCGACTGGAGGGATAATGGTTCCGAGCTCATGCTCAGGAGGATGCTCACGCTGCACCACAGCGGTTCGCTGATGAACATGAAGCCCAGTTTCGAGATACCCGTGGTCGGTGTCGGTGCACCGTCCAGGTACATGATGGCGGATCTCGACAAGAGGTTGGGCGCCGAGGTGATATTCCCCGATAATAACGATGTCGGTAACGCCGTGGGTGCCGTATGCAGTAAGATAAGCGAATCACTCTCGGGTAACGTGATCCCCACACCCGACTACAGATACCTGACGACGGTGCCGTTCATCGGTTCGTCATATCACGTGCACATCGGTTCCGCCATTTCATCCGCCCAACGCAGTCTCGAATCTTATCTTGAGAATAAATTGAAGGCAGCGGGTGCGAAGAACATCGTCACATCGTCGAAGATAAAGACCTACATGGCATCCGAAGGGGGTATCGGGGACTACACCGATGAGGGCCTGTCGGGTACCGTGAACTATGTGGAAGTAATATCCAGGGCCATCGGGGATCCCCCCGAAAGGGATTGACATAATCATCCGATACATATCGACAAACCCTTTACACACCTCCAACTGTGTTCGGTAATTCTCTGAGCCGTTTTTGATCTCGTGCCCCTTGATCCTT
>CAVJRF010000009.1:0-55334 GCA_963651945.1 Eggerthellaceae bacterium
GGGATCAAGCTCCCCAACCAGTTCCCCCTGAAGAGGTTCATCGCCGAGACCATGTTATGAGTGTAGTGCTATACTCGTGTTCGACGTAGGCTTTAATTATACACTGCATATCACAAGGCAAAGATCACTTAAAAACTGTCAGAAGAGATTGGTGGTCCCATTGTGATTTGAACACAAGACCTTCCGGTTATCAGCCGGACGCTCGAACCAAGCTAAGCTATGGGACCACTTGGTAAGGCTGGATAGATACATGTATAATAAATATGTTTTGGTCGAACCGTTTTTGACCCGAAATATGATGTGATGTCTGGGTAGTGATGGTGGATGTCCGGATGTTGGGTCCAAACGCTAATGGGCACACCACTGCTCTCTTTGCTAATCGATGGCCCTTCATTCTAGGCCGTCGAGACATATCGACTGCCCCATCAGTCTCTCAGACATCCTATCGGTATCACAAGCACCCCATCATCTCTGCGATATCCGTATTCCGTTGCGGTAAGGACGATCTTCAGATCTGGCGGTCTTATCGGCACCTGTTCCTCTTTCTCATTATGTTTCTTGATGAGCTCCTCGATCTCACATAGGTGTTTGGCACCCTTCTCGATCTCGCTACCCCCCAGCTTCATCTCGATGAGTGCATATCTACCATTACCGAGGTGAAGTACGGCATCGGCCTCCAGATCATATCTGTCATGATAATAGGAGACTGTACCATGCTGTGCCATCGAGTAGATTCTCAGGTCACGTATGCATAGCGATTCGAACAGGAATCCAAGGGTCTTGAAATCCATATTGAAATAATCGGGATCGATACCCAACGCTGCAACGGCCAGTGAAGGATCGATGAGATTCCTCTTCTTCGATGAACGTATGGCCGTCTTCGAACGGATGGGTGGGGACCATGCATCAACATCCTCTACGATATACAATCCCTCTAGGGCACCGACATAATCGTAGAATGTGGTCTTGCTTATGTCCCAGTTGGATGAGGCGTCACTGAACACCGTACCTTCTTTGGAGAGCGTGCACATATTCCTTGCATAGGACTTGAGTATGGCATCCACCCACCTTGGATTGCGTTCTACGCCATCGATGGACGATGCATCTCTGCTACATGTCTGTTGATACAGGTCCTTCGCAATCTCCAACGATGCATCTTTGGACTTCTTGATAACTGCCGCAGGCCATCCCCCGCGACATATCGCATAGATGAGATCATCCATCGAGAGTTCGGATTTGCATCCTTCGAAACCGTTCGGATCCGTGAACAGGCCCTTCAACGATACCGTGCCGTTGGATTCACCGCTCTCGAAGAGACTCATGGGATACATCCTCAGAGTGGAGATCCTCAACGTTCCGGTATGCGGCGTCTTGACCTTCTTAGAGGTGGATCCCGTTAGTATATAGGCTCCGCACAATTGCTCGTCATCGACGGATTTTCTTATCGCACCCCACAGTTTCGGAGCATCCTGCCACTCATCGAACAATCTGGGCCTGTCTCCGATCAATAGTTTGGAGGGCATGGTGTCCGCTACGGAGAGATACTGATCACGCTTATCCTCATCCTGGAATTCGACGACGCTCCTTGCCTTCATCTTGGCGGTCGTTGTCTTGCCACATCCTTTCGGCCCAACTATCTGCGTAGCACCAAAACACTGTAATTTTGATTCCAACAATGCATCTGCAATTCTGGGCCTATATTCCAAACGTCTCACCTACTCTTTGTTTAAGCTGTCGACCGAACACTTTTGCGGTATTCTGCAGAACTATTTTGTGGTATTTCACCGAACACTTTTGCGATATATTATAATTGGTATGGGTGGAGCGATTTCATCTCAATCAATCGAACCCACCGCAAACGATAAATGCGGCCAGTAAATTTAGGCATTACTAAAAATCATATTCAATGTTTGAAATAAGAATGTTCGAACAGAATATCCGTTGTAACGATCGACCCATAGTATGAGGGATAGAGTTCATAGAACAAAAGAAGCGAATCAGAAAGAGGACATATGATTGTGAAGTGGCTGATCATACCCGCATTCTACCTATTCTACTGGGGGATGTGTTACATCAATACGGGAACGGATAGGAAGAATCTCGCCGGTCTGCGTTCCTATCCCGATGAGGTACAATACCGCGTCATGGAGCAACTCGGGGATGATGTTCCGAAGGCAAGGTCCAAGTTCACCATCCTATTGAGCAATCTCGCCCTCTTCACAGTCCTGTTCTCCGTTATCGGGTTGGTGTTCAAGGACATCCTCGCATTCGACGGCATCGCATCAGCATTCTGTTACTTCCTCCTGTTAGGTGAGGGATTGGGATTGTTCGATCTGATCGTCATCGACCTGCTCTGGTGGCGCAATACGGAACGTATACGTTTCTCATTCCTTCCCGAGAGGGATCATTATCGGGATCCGACGAAGCACATCGAATCATTCTTCCGTGGTGTCCCCCTCTTCATAGCGGTCGCCATACTGAGTGCTGGTATCGTCACCCTGTTCTGAGTCCTTGTTCCTTCAATTCATTGTCACTGTTGTCATCATTGGTTCTGAACCAGTTCCGAACTAGTTCGGAACTAATTAATATCTGTTATGTGATGAGCATATGTAAGTTCCATGACCAACATCGGCAGAGAGACGGAGACCGTAGAATTCAAAGAGGGGATCGGTCAGTTGGACAAAGGTGTCAAGGCATTATCTGCCATGTTGAACAGACACCATCATGGGACCGTATTCTTCGGAGTCAATGATTCCGGTGACGTCATCGGGATGGATGTAGGGGATTCGACATTGGAGAAATTCCGTAATGCGATACGTGTCGATATCGTTCCGCAGGTGATCCCGAGGATCGATGTGATGGAAACGGACGATTGCAAGAGATACGTCTCGGTGAGTGTCACAGGCCATGATGTCCCATATTCATGGAAAGGAAGGTACTACATCCGTAACGTTACATCCAATGAAAGCGCAGGACCCGACATCGTGTCACAGATAGTTCTATCAAGAGGGATGGATCCGCTCAAGGACATGGCATCGGATCTGCAGGATCTGACCTTCGAACATCTGTTCATATCATTGGTATCCCACGGGTATCATCCACGCAACGATCAGGATTATTTCAAGGACATCGGCCTGTTGGACGATCGCGGCAGATTCAATCTGAATGCCTATCTCCTATCCGATCAGAACAGTTTTCCGATGCAGGTGATACAGTTTAGAGGTACTGACAGATCGGTTATGAGCGACAGGGTCGATTTTGGGAATTGCTGTCTGATTAAGTCCATGGATCTGATCTCCGATCACATATACAGTATGATGGAGACGAGGGTGAACACCGATAGCATCGAGAGACAGGAGACGAGTCTCTTCGATATCGGAGCATTCAGAGAGGCATGGGTGAACGCATGTGTGCATAACGCATGGAGGACGTATACGCCACCCTCGGTGTTGATCTTCGATGACAGGGTGGAGATAATCTCGTACGGAAGGATCCCTTTCCCCGTTTCGATGGAGGACTTCTTCACCGGAGACAGCCGTCCGGTCAACTCAGGATTGTTCAGCATCTTCGCGAAGCTGAATAAGATCGAACAGAGCGGACATGGCGTACCGAGGATCGTGAGCTCCTATGGAAGGGAAGCATTCCACATAACCGACAGCGGATTGAAGGTGACCATACCATTCAGATTCACGCCCCGTTGCGTCTTCGCGAGGAGATCCAACTATCAGATCAGAGGGACATTGAACGTCGAGGAGAGGATGATCATCGAGTACATGGAGGTCGACGACGAAGCGAAGATCTCGGATATCGCCGATTCCATCGGGATATCATTGTCGAAGACGAAGAAGCTGATCGTCTCGTTGAAATCACGTAACATGATAGAGAATAAAGGCACGAACAGAAGGAGCAAATGGGTCGTGTTGTGATGATTGGTTGGGGATGATTCCCATCTCCTTATCACCCTTCGTTTAGCACATCGCGATAGTGTTTTATGCGGTCAAGGAACTTGTCGCTGAAACCTTCCAGATCATCATATCCGATGACGTCCTCATCGATGAGTCTGGTGATGTCCCTGATCATGAATGTCCTTCTCATTTCCATGGCGACCCCTATATGTCTCTTGTCCTCTCTGATCCTCTTCTCGAGTTCCCAGAATCTATCGGAAGATGATCCGTCCTCGGCGATGATCCCGGCATATCCTTGCAGGAGGCGTTCCATGTATCTTTCCTGCCATCCTGCAATACGTTGTCTGAACAGCTGCCAATCCGACTTGAATTCAAAATCGCTCTTCATAATGTCATATTGGCCACTCATCTCATAATGGTATCATCCCCATACCTTGCGCGTTGGAATGGAGAGTTCAATCCATTCCATTAAGATCAGACCCGGAATAAGAGGGATGCAATCCCACTCGACAGGGCATTCCTATCGGCCGTAAGGCGATATTGGGGAATAGGGGTTACCGAACGAATGATGCATTCTCGTTACGGATGCCATAGATGTGAATGCCTGGCTCTAATATTGTCGGTGATTTTATCGACTGACAATTTTCCCTAATCGATTAGGGAAAATCAGCGACCTATCATCGTCGGATGATGTCGGCCAGTTACGCCCTCGCAAATCACAAAAATACGGCGACAATGGAAAGTGTTTTAAATACCCTATATATAGAGGGGCCAAGGTGAATTGATGGCTAAAATGAACATCGAGAATGTTGTAGCATCCACATCGCTTGGACAGGAATTGGACCTGAATGCAATTGAGGATGCACTTGATGGGGCAGAATACAATCCCCAGCAGTTCCCTGGACTTGTTTACAGGCTCAAAGAACCCAAGACTGCAACACTTCTCTTTAGGAGCGGAAAGGTCGTCTGTACAGGCGCTAAGAGCTTGGACGACGTCAAGGTAGCTATCGGAAAGGTGAAAGAAGACCTAAAGAAGGCCAAGATCGAGATCGCCATCGATCCCAAGATTGAGGTCCAGAACATAGTTGCCTCCTCTGACCTTGAACAGGAGATTAATCTCAACACGGTTGCCATCACACTTGGATTGGAGAAGGTCGAGTACGAACCCGAGCAGTTCCCCGGATTGGTATACAGGCTTGACTCACCCAAAGTGGTCGTCCTTCTGTTCGGATCAGGCAAGATGGTCTGTACAGGCGCGAAGGTCCCCGAGGACGTCGTGCGCGCAGTGCAGAAGATTGCTGCAGAACTCAGATCCGCAAGTCTGATGTCGTAAGCACATCTCCCAAACCTCTTCAAACAAAACCCATTCCTTCTATTATCCTATTAATATACGTTCATCGATAGCTTGGTCATGTTATTCGATGACGTCCTGGGTTCCATCGGTGATACGCCGATGATAAGACTGAACAGATTGACCAAGGGTATGGACTCACAGGTCTATGTCAAGTTCGAGGGTAAGAATCCCGCCGGGTCGATCAAGGACAGGGCGGCCTTGTCGATGATTGATGATGCTGTCGCAAGAGGTGCCCTGAAGGAAGGAGGCACGGTCATCGAACCAACATCCGGGAACACAGGTATCGGATTGTGCATGGTGTGTGCCGTCCGCGGTTACAAAGCGGTCATAATAATGCCTGACACCATGAGCAAGGAGAGGATCTCGCTCATGAAGGCATACGGTGCCGAGGTCATACTCACACCCGGGAAGGAAGGTATGGCCGGGGCTGTCTCAGAGGCCGAGAGGATAGCCGAGGAGAGGGGTGGGATCATAGCGGGACAGTTCGACAATCCTGCGAACCCGAAGGCTCACGTGGTCGGTACGGCCAAGGAGATACTTGCGGACATACCGGATGTGGATTATGTCGTGGCAGGGATAGGTACCGGAGGTACCGCCACGGGTATCGGACAGGGTTTCAGGTTATACTCATCCAAGGCCAAGGTCATCGGTGTGGAACCCGCAGAGAGTCCCCTGATCACCGAGGGTAGGGCAGGGGCACACAAGATCCAGGGTATCGGTGCCAACTTCATACCCGGTAACTACGTCAAGGAATACATCGACGAGGTCGTCACCGTCAAGGGTGACGATTCGATAGAGACCACGAGGAGATTGGCGAGGGAAGAGGGTATCCTGGCAGGAATATCCTCCGGTGCGGCGGTCTTCGCCGCTTTGGCGATAGCTTCCAAGGAGAAGGGCAAGAAGATCGTAGCGATCCTGCCTGACGTGGGTGACAGGTATTTAAGCACAGGCATATTTGACTGAGTTGATTGATATGAAGATACGTGACGACGATCTTGCCGCGGTGATGGAATGCGATCCATCGATCACAGACGAGGAGGAGGCCATAGAGTTCCACATGGGCCTGCATGTCGTGTCGATGTACAGGGAATCCCATGAATTGTGGATGCAGGGTAAGAAGAAGGAGGCCATGAGGATCAACTACGAGTGCCACAGCAAGTGCGGTGCCGACATCCACCCCGGTGCGACCATCGGTAAGAGCCTCTTCATAGACCATGCGACGGGTATCGTCATAGGCGAGACCACCGTCATCGGCGATCATGTCATGATCTATCAGGGAGTCACACTCGGCGGTGTGTCCACGAGCAAGGGAAAGAGACACCCCACCATCGGCAACAACGTGGTCATAGGTTCGGGTGCGATCGTCCTCGGGAACATCACCATAGGCAACAATGTTCGTATAGGTGCCGGTTCTGTCGTGTTGAAGGATATACCCGACGACTGTACCGTGGTCGGAGTACCCGGAGAGGTCGTGAAGCACAAAGGTGTCAGTCTCAGGAACGAGCTCGATCACAGCGATCTTCCTGATCCGGTAAAGGACGAGATCGAATCATTGAGAGAGGAGATATCGGAACTTAAAAGGCAGATTTCCGAATTGAAGAAGTAAGGGATGTCGATAAACCTTAAAGCCTACTCTAATCATTGTATACCCAGTTTAACACCCGTTAAGGAGGAATAACATGGGTTTTGAGAAGAGCAAGGTTCTGTTCGCAGTCGTCGCATCGTTGATGATGCTGTGCGTTGCGACAGTGCCGATGTTGTCCGCGGATGAGGGCGTATCGGCCGATACGTCCGAATCGACGGACATCGATTTTACGTCCATCGAGGACATCTTGGGAAAGATAAGCTCGATGGACATCACGAAAGAGAACATCGGAACGTTCGATCTCGATAAGGATGAGATCAGCGATGACATAAAGAAATTCATCAATGACAGCGGTCTGAAGACTCTCATCTACAAACTTATGATACCTATCGAGACCGAGAATGTGTTCGATGATGTCAAGATCATCAACACCGTGGAAACGATCGCAGACGGCCAGTCCGTCTATCTCAACGATGAGACAGGCAAGTTCGCCAATCTCAAATTCGAGGGCGAAGGCAAGTATGTCATTGAGGAGGGAGGTTCGATCGTGCTTGGACCTATGTTCAAGCTCGAGGGTGCCGGTACGATCATCGAGTTGAAAGAGGGTTCGTTGATCAAGTTCGTAAATTATGCGAAAGGCTATGAGGTACCTTATGACATGAGTATCGACCTGAACGGTAAGTATGAGTCATACTACTCCATCGACCGCGGATCGGATGAGACGGCTTTGAACGATCTCTCGCAGTTGTTCCCGACGAAGGTCAAGGCCAACATGTACTGCGACCTTGACGGTACCGTCAGCTTCGGAGCAATCACCGTCACCGGCGGTAGTGACAAGGATTTCACTCTCGACATCGATTACAAGACCGACAAAGAGACAGGTTCCATCGAAGGCAGCGGGGGAGTCTCGGTCAACATCGCTTCGATCGAGATGACGAATGCTAGCGGAAAGGTCCAGATCAAGGATGTCAGCATGAAGGCCTCGGCAAGCATAAGCAACGCCAAGGGCATAAGCTTCGATCTGAGTGCGGGCGCAACACTCATCGCACCCGACCAGAGTTACATCGTCGAGAGCGTCACCATCGGTGGTTCGGCGACATACGATAAGGGTACCGGTAACGGATCGCTGAAGGCGAACATAGGACTCAACACAGAGATCAAGAGCGAGGATATCGATGCGACGATCTCCGGAACATGCGCCATCGACGCATCTAAGACAGACGATCTGATAACCGCGAAGATCAGCGCGAGCATCGATGACTACACGATACCCACGATGGAGGCCAAAGGTGTCAAGTTGGATCTTGAACTCAAAGGTACCGAGGAACAGATGAAGGATGGAGACCTTAAGGACATACTCACCTCGTTCTATGCGAGTGTGGAGAAGTTCAAGTACGCAGGCACAGGAACATTCACCATCGATGTGTCGGATGTGTCCTTGAGGTTGGACAAGTCATCGGATGAGCCGAAGCTCATCGCGGACATCGGAAAGACGGATATCCGCTTCTACGAATCCAGGTTACAGACGCTCGCCGTCACCGCCAGCGATCTCACGATCACCGCCCAAGCAGTCGATGAGGATTACGAGTACACGACAACGATCGAAGGAAGCAGTCTCTCTATGAAGGCTACACCCATCTCGTCCGCCGAATTCGCTGTCTCTGCCGAGGATTTCAAGATAATCAATGATGACATGATCAGACTCGTCAACGGTACATACAAGATCGATGGTGATGCGACCCTCAGCGGAACCGATATCCAGATTCAGAAGGATGCCAAGGTAGATGTCGATACCGTCGAGATCCGCGATTCGACCGTATACATCGCATGGGACAACGGAGATATCGACGGAACGTTCCTGTTCTACCCCGGCAGTGAGTACGAGTGCGGAGAGAACAGTGTACTTGTCAGTAAGGAAAGTCTCGGTATCTTCTCCGTCGCTATGGATCCCGGAGCCCACATATTCCTGGTCAAGCCTCTGACAGGTTTCGATCTCATCCAGCAGAAGCAGGGATTGGAGTACACTCTCCGTGAGGACGGCTACGGTGAATTCATGAACACTCCTCTGAAAGGTACGCTCGTCGCCGCAGGAGAGATGAAGTCATACAATCTCACAATCGACGGTAAGACGACACAGGAGAAGTACCTGAGTATCGTACAGCTCCCGGAGGCTCCAGAGGCCAAGGATGGTTACACATTCTACAAGTGGACCGACGGATACAAAACGTATAGCGCAGGATCCTACTTCATGATGCCCGCAAAGGATGTCACGATCACCGCTCTCTGGACCGAGACGGCTCAGAAGACCGAGGCAGACAAGACCATAACGATCTTCGGTGACTCGGACCTCATCAGCGTCAACGGTGACGATATAAAGGATGCCATCAGAAAGCTCGAAGCGAAGACGATGGACAATCTCGAGATCAAGACCGGAACGTCGAAGATAACATTCGACGCAACGACAGCGAAGACACTCGCCGATTTCACCGAGAGCGGATTCTCCGCCACCGTCAAACAGGCGGACAAGACCGTGCTCGATGACAAGATGACGTATGTCGTAGGGAACGGTGCTTTGTACAGCATCGATCTCACCAACGGTACCGAGAGCGTGCACGATCTCGGAGGCGTCGTCACGGTGACGGTCATCTACGATCTCAACGGAGAGGACATATTCGATCTGAACGTCTTCTACTACGGTGAGGACGGAACGACTGAGGCCGTGGACTTCGTCGCAACGGAGATCGGAGATGATAAGGCAGAGGTCACGATGGAGCTCACCCACTTCTCCGACTATGTCGTCAAGGCACAGCACATAGAGTCGGCCGACGGAGGGGATGACAACGGTATGGGCGTAGGTGTCATAGCAGGTATCGTCGTTGCTGTGATCACCGCGATAGCCGTCATAGCCTTCGTTGCCATCAAGAGGAAAGGCTGAATGAAACGAGGGGGCAATCCCCTCCCTTTCAATCATTTTGCATCATCTTCTCGATATTATTATAACAAGTCCGACATTACATGGAATCATGTCCTTGGTCATCCACAACACACTTACGAACAAGAAAGAGGAATTCGTACCGATCGAGAAGGGAAAGGTCAAGATGTACGTCTGTGGCGTCACCGTCTACGACGACATCCACATGGGTCATGCCAGGAGCATGATAGTCTTCGACATGGTCGCGAAGTATCTCAGGTACAAAGGGTACGAGGTCACGCACGTGACCAATTTCACGGATGTGGATGACAAGATCATAATCAGGGCCGCCGAGAGGGGCATGGAGCCCTTGGAACTGTCCAGGATGTACATAGACAAGTACTTCCAGGAGATCGAGAAGCTCGGTATCGGCAGGGCGGACATATATCCCAAAGCCAGCGAGAGCATGGATGACATCATCGGCATGTGCAAGGAGATCATCGATAACGGTTACGGATACGTCACACCCGACGGCAGCGTGTACTTCTCGGTGGAGAAGGCGAAGAGCTTCGGATGTCTCACCAACAAGACCCTGGACGACATGATGTCCACCGGCCGTATAGCCAATGACGAGCAGAAGAGGAATCCGTTGGATTTCGCGGTATGGAAGGCCGCCAAACCCGGTGAGATCTCATGGGACTCCCCATGGGGCAAGGGAAGGCCCGGATGGCATATCGAGTGTTCCGCGATGATCAGGCATTACCTCGGTGACAGGATAGACATACATGGAGGAGGGAACGATCTCATATTCCCCCACCATGAGAACGAGATCCTCCAGACCGAAGCGGTGACAGGCGAACCGTTGGCCAACTATTGGATGCACAACGGTATGCTCCAGGTCAAAGGCAAGGGTATGACGAAGGAGGAGAAGATGTCCAAGTCATTGGGTAACTTCTTTAGAGTCTGCGACGTGGCCGAGAGGTACAATAGACAGACTATCAGGTTCTACTTCCTCGGTACGCATTACATGAGTCCGTTGGTCTATGGCGAGGAGGGATTCGAGTTGGCATCATCCTCTCTGAAGAGGATATGGAACAACTACCGCGAGCTGCAGGCCTATGCGAGGGACTGCGACGGTAAGGATGATGCTATCGATCTCATAACATCATCCAAGGATGATTTCACCGCTGCGATGGATGACGATTTCAACACACCCGATGCGATAAAGGTGTTCTTCAACGTGGCCACGGCGAGTAACAAGATGATCGCCGACAGAACGTTATCGAAGAAGGGTGCGGAGGGCATAATGGACATGCTGAAGGGATTCGACAAGGTGTTCGGCATCCTCCCCGATGACGAGGCATCCGACGACAGCATGGATTCCGTGATGCAGATCCTCATGGATGTCCGTACCGAACTCAGGAAACGCAAGGCATACGACCTCGCGGATATGATAAGGGACAGGCTAACTGATGCAGGTATCCAATTGGAGGATTCCTCGGAAGGCATGAAATGGAAGAAGATCTGACGCTCAAGAAAGCGAGATTCATCCTGGCGGATTCGGTGCAGATACCGGAGGGTGCCGTACCTCCGGTGCGTGTATCCAACTCCACGGCGGGACCCGGTGCGGGTAGTGCCTCCATCGCGATATCATTCAACGGTATGCGTGTGAAGAAGGGCATATCGACCAAGGAATCCCCATTCAAAATGTCCGGTGATTTCGACAAGGTCACCGTGGACGGGAAGGATTTCCTGGATGTGGGCATAGAACCGGTGTGTTATCACTGTCCGGATCAGGCATTCTTCAATCTTGACGAGAGATGCATGTATCATTGCATCTACTGTGCATCACCGCTGTTGGACCATTCCAAGGCTAAATCATTGACAGCGGAGAGGATGGCGGAGATGGTGAGGGCCAACAGCAACGTGAAGGCCATCGCCATAACCAGCGGTGTCTACGACAGTGTACAGGCAACAATCGATCGCATGGTCGGATGCGTAAGACATCTTCACAACGAGTTCCCGGAACTCCCGATCGGTGTCGAACCGTATGTCGATACTTATGAACAGATAGATGCTCTCAGGGAGGCGGGTGCCTCGGAGATCAAGATCAACTGCGAGGCGGCGAGGAAGGACATATTCGATAAGGTCTGTCCGGAGTTGGATCAGAACAACATCATCGATATGCTGACCTATGCCGTCGGTGTCTTCGGTAAGGGAAAGGTGGCCACGAACATCATCGTAGGTCTCGGGGAATCCGATGAAGAAGTAATCGCCATGGTCGAGAGTATGGCCGGTCTGGGTATAACGGCGGGATTGAGACCGTTGAAGCTCAACGGATTCGTTAAGGGACAGTTCGTAGAGAAGATGGGCGAGATAGAGCCGAACACCCCCGAGAGGCTTGTAGCTTTGGCCAAGAGACAGAAGGCGGTGTTCGAGAGATACGGTCTGTCGCCCAGGACGTTCCAGACCATGTGCTTCAGATGCACCTGTTGCGATATCGTCCCGTTCGTTGATCTCTGATCCTGCGGATCATCTGGTCGGAGAGTTCGCATGCTTTGCATCTCTTTCCCATTGTGGGTTCGCCGCATTCGCATTCGTGCAGTTCGGCGGCCTTGAAGTTCTCGGTCAGCATGGGATACAATTGATCGTATGACGACAGTATACTGAATTTCGATCCCGGGGATCTTGATTCGAGTTCATCCACTATGCCGCGGTATTGGTTCCTGAGTGCTTCCTTCCAATACGGGCACGTCTGATCATGGAACTTGAGACCGGACACGATCGCATATAGCAACGATTCCTTCTCGGACACCATCCTCAGCGGTATGAACCTCGGTATCAATCCTGGTTGTACCTTCTTGTGCGGACCCAATCTTGCCAACCTCTCCACATCCCCTCTGACGAAGTTCATCATGATGGACTGGCTCATATCATCCAGATTATGGCCTGTGGCGAGATATGTAGCACCGATCTCCTTCGCCACGGTGTTCATGCATCTCCTTCTGAACACTCCGCAATACGTACACGGGCTGTTCTCGCCGCTGAGCGGTGCGACATCATCCATCGTCAGTCCGAACGTGTCGGAGAAGGAGATCAGATGGAATATGATATCATTCTCCTTGCAGAATTCCTTGACGATGCCTATGCTCGATGGTCTGTATCCTTCGATACCCTCATCGATCGTGATACAATGTATCTCTATGTCGCGTCTATCCTTGAAGACATCATGTATGAGCTTCAGCGTCACCATCGAGTCCTTACCGCCCGATACCGCG
Organism: Eggerthellaceae bacterium; assembly: GCA_963651945.1. Classification (GTDB taxonomy): domain Archaea; phylum Thermoplasmatota; class Thermoplasmata; order Methanomassiliicoccales; family Methanomethylophilaceae; genus Methanarcanum. The sequence continues at coordinate 13,034 of CAVJRF010000009.1, forward strand.
ACGGCGATCCTATCTCCGGGATGGAGGTTGATCTGTTTGCGTATCTCGCGTTTCACCTTCTTCTCGATGTACGACATGAAGTGCTGCGCACAGAGGTGTGCCCCGTTGTATCTGATGAACGTTACCGCATCGTGGGGACAGAGATCGCATTTCATTGTGGATCACCGAGTATCTTCTCGATCCTCTTCGAGAGTTCCTTCGACGGGATGTCAGGCAATGATACGCACATCGATTTCGATGATTCGGCATCCTTCGCCTCGGACAGGAGGTTCTGTTTCATGAGATCCCTGACATATTGGTAGAATTGCGTATGCTTCCTCGGTTCCTCTCCGTATTCCTCGCATACCACGTGATATGTCTTCTCGGCATCATTGATCCTGATGTATCCCTTGTCCTTGATAGCTCTCGATACAGCCAACAGAGCGAACAGTTCGTTGCGTCCCAACTCCTCCAACTTGGCCGTGTTCACCACCGAGAATACGAGACTTCCGACCTGACGTACGTCCTCCGGTGTTATCTTGCCCTCCGGTCTGGTCTCGGCGGTACGTGCGGCCTTGTCCAACAGATCTATCGCGAATCTCGCATCACCATCCGCGGAAGCGATCTCGGCGATCATGTTGATGATGCTGTCATCATAGGATCCATCCATCAGTGATTCCTCCGCACGGTATCTCACGATCTCCTTCAATTGGTTCAATGAGTACCTGTCGAATCTTATGGTGTTCACTTTCTTGAACGTGGAACGCGATGCCTCATCCAATCTGTCAATTACATACTCCTGGGATATGAGTATCAGGGATACGGATAATTGCATGTTGATGGATTCCTCGCTCATCCTCGAAAGTTGATAGATGAGGTTGACCGGACCCTTCTTCAGAAGGATGTTGGCCTCATCCATGACGATGACGATGCGCTTCTTCGACCTCTCTATGTGCGACCTCAACGCCCTGAGCATCTCCTCGGGCGAGAATCCCCTATCAGGATAACCCTCATCGAAATGATGGAGGCATTGATACAGCACACCGGATTCCGTTCCCTTCTGTCTGCAGTTGACGAAGATGTAGTCGATCGGTACGTTGTGCCTTGCCGAATACTTCATCATCTCGTTGATGAAGAACTTGGATGTGACGGTCTTACCCGTACCGACGCTGCCGGTGAAGAATGCATACTCCGATGTCCCGCTCTCTATGACGGGACGGAATATCATCTCCAGAAGATTCAACTGCTCCTCGCGTCCCGGCAGTCTGTCCGGGATGTAATCGAAGGATAGCTTCCTGGGCTCCTTTATTATGGTGGATTCGCGCTCGAACATCGGGATCAATTCCTACTCACACGGATAAGACCGGAGCATGGTATCACATCCACGCCTGTCTTCTCCCACACATCGCATATCAGGTTCACACCCAGCGAATCCGACGGCATATGTCCGGAGACGACGAGTCTGATGTTGTGTTTACGTGCCTCCTCGATATGACTCTCCGGGAAATGCATCCCTACGACGGTACCGACCCCGGATATCTCCAGTTTGGAGTAGATCTCCTTGGGGCTCGATGTGCCGCCGTTCATCTTGATGACTACCTTGCCGCAATGGTCCTTGGGGGAACCCACCGCGATCAACGGTCTGCAATTGTACTTCGCACCGATCCTGAACTCATCGATGGACATCAGGTAGTCCACGATATCTTTGACATATGTGGGTGATTCCTTCTCGATACCTTTCGAAAGGAAATCCTCCACGCAGTTGTCGGCGGGTGCATGTATGTTCATGATCGGTATGTTCAGTAACTTGGCTGCATCCACCGCTTGGTTGTAGTTGGACGGATGTACGCCTCTTGTGACCTCGGATATGCGTGATCTCATCATATCCTCGATCGCATTGTACGGTACACCGTACCTGTGGTAGAGCTCGTTCTGTATATCTATGACCTCGGGGAACGGTATCTTCGATGAGCCCAACGGGTGGTGTCCCACGATACCGTCGATCCTCTCTCCCTTCTCCCTCAACCTGTCGGCGAGGAGGACCTCTCCAGTCTCTATGTCGATGCCCCACATGAGTCTCTTAACATCCGATTCCCCGTCACCATACGAGAGTCTTGAATCACCGTACGGATTCCAGAGCCTCTCCATGTCGAAATAGGATCTCTCGACCTCATCAAGAGAATCGTATCTTGCCTTCTCATCCCTCAGGATCCTGTCAATGGTCTCCTTCGGGCGAGGATCATGCTCGATACCGGTCTGGATCGCCAGTCTGTAGACATCGATCAATTTCATATGCACGGTGAATGGTCTAGACATTGATAAGGTCTTGTCCCGGAACAATGTTTATTTCGATTGGTTGTCATACCCACTTCGATCGACATGAAGGAGATATGGACAGAGAAATACAGACCGAAGAATCTTGATGAGGTCATCGGACAGAAACATGTCACTGAGAGACTCAAAGCCTACGTCGAGACCAAGAACATGCCACATCTCCTGATGACCGGGCCCGCAGGTACCGGTAAGACCACCTGTTCCCTTGCCATGGCGAGGGAGATGTTCGGTGACGAATGGAAGGGTAACTTCATCGAATTGAACGCCTCTGATGAGAGAGGTATCGATGTGGTCAGAGGTAAGATCAAGGAGTTCGCAAGGACCGCACCTCTCGGTAACGCCGAGTTCAAGATCATCTTCATGGATGAGGCCGATGCCCTCACATCGGATGCGCAGGCCGCACTCAGGAGGACCATGGAGAAGTACTCCAAGATCTGCCGTTTCATCCTGTCGTGTAATTATTCGTCCAAGATCATAGACCCTATCCAATCCAGGTGTGCGGTGTTCAGATTCAAACCGTTGTCCAAGGAGGATGTGAGGAGTTTCCTCACGAAGATCGTCACCAACGAGGGTGTGAAGATCGATGACGATGCCCTGGAGGCATTGGTGCATGTCGCAAGGGGGGATATGAGGCGTGCCGTCAACTCGTTGCAGGTGGCCGCATCTATGGACAAGACGATCGATGTTGACACGATCTATCAAACGACAGGCCTAGCCAATCCGGAGGAGGTCAAGGATATGATCGAGACCGCCCTCAAAGGTAACTTCATTGCCGCAAGGGACAAGCTCGACGAAATCATGATCGAGTTCGGGCTTTCCGGTCAGGATATAATCAGACAGATCCACTCCTCGTTCTTCGAACTGTCCATCGATGACCGTGAGAAGGTGGTCCTGATGGATAAGACAGGAGAGATCGAGTTCCGTATCATCGAAGGCAGCAACGAGCGCATACAATTGGAGGCACTGTTGGCATACCTCGTGATGATAGGCGGAAGCAAGAGATGATCAGTATCTGTTGTCGAAGATCCTGTGACTCTTCTTCTCGCTCCTCGGCAGTTCCTGCAAGGACACTGCCTTGGGGATTATCGTTATTCCGATCCTGCTCTTGAACTCGTCACGTACGGTCCTTTCCAATTCCGTACGGTCCTTGTCGGTCAGTTCGGTCTCGAAGAAGAGTGTGAGCGAATCCTTACCCTGAAGGTGATCGATCATCACCTGATACTCGCTCGACACGCCGGGTATGTCCCTCAGCAAATCCTCGATCTGTCCGGGGAAGATGTTGACACCTTTGACCTTGACCATATCATCGGTACGGCCGATCAATATGTCGATACGGGGGAACTTGGAACCGCATGGGCATTCTCCCGGGATGATACGTGTAAGGTCGTGCGTCCTGTACCTTATGAGCGGTGCACCCTCCTTCTTGAGTGTGGTTATGACCAATTCTCCGTACTCTCCGTCGGGTACGTTCTTACCTGTCTTGGGATCGATGATCTCCATGTACACATAATCGGACCAACAGTGCATACCGGTGGCATACTTGCAGCTGATACCGACACCGGGACCATAGATCTCGGTGAGACCGTAGATGTCATAGAGTTCCACGCCGAGCTCGTTGGCGATACGGTTACGCATCTTGTCTCCCCAGCGCTCGGAACCGATCAATGCCTTCTTCAGCTTGATCTTGTCCCTGATGCCTCTCTTCTCGATCTCCTCGGCGAGGAGCAATGCATAGGAAGATGTCGCCGTGAGGACGGTGCTACCAAGGTCCTGCATCATCTTCAGTTGTTTGTCGGTGTTACCGGGACCCATGGGTATGCACATGGCACCGAGGCGTTCCGCACCTGCCTGGAATCCGATACCGGCGGTCCACAATCCGTACCCGGGTGTGATGTGCACACGGTCGAGGTTCGTGACTCCTGCCATCTTGTAACATCTTTCGAACATGATGGCCCAGTCCTCCACATCCTTCTTGGTGTACGGGATGACGACGGGCGTACCGGTCGTACCGGATGATGAATGGATCCTTACGACCTCCTCGTCTGGTACCGCCTGGAGTCCCAACGGGTATGCGTCGCGGAGTTCGTACTTGTCAGTGAACGGCAGTTTCTCGAAATCATCCTTGCTTTTGATCGCACTCAGGTCGATATCCTTGTATTTCTCCCTGTAGAACGGTGATCTGTCCTTTATCGTGGACAATCCGAGTTTGATCGCATCCAACTGTTCATCAGACATCATGTTATCTATCATGCTGATGGACGTACTCATATATTAATGATGTTGAAATAGATACATCAATGTACACTTTTGTACATTATTTCTTGAGACGTTTCCAGATCTGACCGAACAGCGTCTTCTCCTCGTCCGCACCCTTCGTCCTGCCGATCACATCGGGCGTGTTCAGCATGGTCTCCTCAACGGGCATGGGTGTACGTTTGGCCCTCACAGGGACCTTGTTGTCAAGGTACGCCTTCGCTTCGTCACAACCCGTGATGGCCGCATGGGATATCATCATCGATGCGATGTTCGTATCCTGCGCCACACCCTGTCCGTGCTCGTACATGTATCCCAACATGTATTCGCAATCGGCATCCCCCGCTTTGTAACCGAGTCTGAAGTATTCGATAGCCTGGTGATAGTTGAGCTTGATCGCCTTTCCCTTGTAATAGCACATGCCCGCTTTGTAGTACGCACGGACATCGCCGGAATCGGCTGCCGAGATATAGAGCGAAGCGGCCTTCTTGATATCACGATTGGGGTTGTGCAGATCCATGTACGCATCGGCGAGTGCGATACGTGCCTTGCTGTATCCCTGATTGGCGGCCATGGTGAACCACCTGATCGCGAATCCGTAGTCCTTGTACACACAGTATCCGTTGTAATAGAACACACCGAGGCAGTACTGTCCTTTGGGGAATCCCTTCTCGGCGGAGATCCTGAACCATTTCAGTGCCTCCTTGTGGTTCTTCTCCACGGTGATACCAAGGAAATATCCCATTCCGACGTAGTATTGGGCTTCGTCGATACCGTGTTCCGCGGCCTTCCTGAACAGATCCGCAGCGAGATTGTAATCCTTATTGACGTGATCGCCGTCGACGAGTATCCTACCGTAATAGGTCTGTGCGTAGGGATTGCCTGCCAATGCGGCCTCCTTCATGAGATCCACGCCGGAATAATCTCCTGCATCGAGCAGGGATCTGGCCTTGAGATAGGTATCCGTTGCCACGAGTTCGGTCAAACGATCCCCTCCAGTTTGAGGGCCGATCCCTTAACCTCCTCATCGGTCATGCCGATATCCTCTACGAAGGAGAATGTGTTGGATTCCTTGTTGCATGTGAGGGTGAACTCCACCTTCCCATGACCGTTGACGGATATCTTGATCGGTATCTTCGTACGGCCGCGGGATATGTTGCCGGTGAGCGGTATGGATACCTCCTTGACCAATTTACCGTCGGCTATATCTATGAAATCCTCACCTTGACGGGAGATGGATTCGTAGATCCTTATGTCCATGCATTCCTGATCGTCCCTCTTGGGCCTGCACGTGAGTATGTGCTCGGAGGGGATGTTCGTGTTCTTGAAGACCACGTTACATATCTTCTCGACACCGTCGATACCCGCCAGTATGCCATAGCTCTTGGTCATGACGGGTATGACCTGTATCCTGTTGTGACCGTACACCGATTCCGCATACAATGCGGCACCGTCGGAGATCGCGAACTCCGGTTTGTAGACGATGATGTCCTTGGAAGGGAAAGCTTCCCTGAAGTTCCTCGGGACCTGTAACATGAGTGATGAGGCACCTACGAGCACGATCTCGTTGACATCGCTCATGGTGTGCTTCGAATTCCTCAGAGCGTAACCGATCATATCGATACTCTTATCCATGAGCCATCTGGTCGAGTCCTCGAACTCTTCTCTGGTTATGGAGTATGTCGTGACCTCTCCGCGGAGCATTATCTCTCCCGTGGCCCTAGGTCTCCGTTCCAACTCGAGCTTGATCCTCTCCGCCTCCAAGAGGAGGAGCCTTCTGAAATCACTGTCGCCCAGGACATCGGAACCATCCAGGCCTCTGGTGTCCAGGACCTTCCTTTGGATGAGCGTTGCCAGTTGGAGGTCCCAATCCCTGCCGCCGAGATCCTTGTTACTCTCATCGGCCAGGACACGGAATCTGCCTTTGGACATCTCCACGACGGACACATCCAACGTGCCTCCGCCGAGATCGTAGATTATCATGAGACGGTCGCTGTCGATACCCTTGGTCATACCGTATGATATGGCGGCCGCGGATGATTCCGACAATAACGTTATGTCATCGAATCCGGCGATCTTCGCGGCGTTGTACGTGGACTGTTTCTCCACATCACCATAATCGCCCGGGATCGTGATGACGACATCCCTCGCATCGAATCCCGTCTGTTTCTCGAACTCCATCCTCAGCTTCTTCAGAATTATCGCGGACAGATCCGTCGGGTCGTAAGGGATGTCGTTGAAGTACCTTATGACCTTCTCGCCCATGACCCTCTTGAAATGTGAGACTGTGTTCCAGGCGCCGTTCTCGTCACTGAGGTCCAACGCATCCTGGCCCACATATATGCCTTTCTTGGTGAATGCGACGGTGGAAGGCATATTCCGGTGGTCACCTATCTGTAGGACCTTGACTGAACCGTCACCTTCTGTATAGGACAAGCAAGAATTCGCCGTTCCTAAATCTATACCTACATAGTACTGACTAGACATCCCACCGCTTGTGGCGATGTGTTTCAGATTATTAAAACTATTCAGAGAAACGTTCGATATTACGGGGATGTTCCAGTCCCAAGGGATAAAAAGGGTCAAGGACGGGGGAGTCTCCCCCGTTCTCGATCATTTGAGACCTGTGATACGTCCGTCCTTGTCGATATCCATGTTGACGGCCGCCGGTACCTTGGCGAGACCTGGCATCAACGTCATCTCACCGCATACGGGGACGACGAAACCGGCACCTCCGGAGATGTTGACCTCCCTCACGGTGAGCGTCCAACCTGTGGGTGCACCCTTCTTCTTGGAATCATCCGTGATGGATGCCTGGGTCTTGGCGATACATACGGGGAGGTTACCGTAACCGAGTTCCTCCAGCTGTTTCAGGGTCTTGTTCGCCTTGGCGGAGTATTCTACTCTGTCCGCACCATAGATCCTCTTGGCGATGGTCTCGATCTTCTCCTTGAGAGGGATGTCGAGGTCATACAGAGGCTTGTATGAGGGGACCTTGCTCTCGAGTGTCTCAACGACCTTCTCGGCGAGTTTCACTCCTCCTTCGCCGCCCTTCATGAAGACCTCGGACGGTGCATATTCGGCACCTTTCTCTTTGCAGTGCTCTGCGATCCTGTCGAGGTGTTCCTGTTTGTCCGTGGGGAATCTGTTGATTGCGACGACTATCGGTACACCATACTGCTGCATGTTCTCGATGTGCTTGTCGAGGTTGCTGAATCCCTTGTTCAGCGAATCCATGTTCATGGTGGACTCATCCTTGAGATCCGCTCCTCCGTGCATCATGAGCGCACGTACCGATGCGACGATGACGACCGCATCCGGTGAGAATCCGGCCTGTCTGCATACGATGTCCATGAACTTCTCCGCACCGAGGTCCGCGGCGAAACCTGCCTCGGTGACGACATAATCGCCGAGTTTGAGTGCCGAGCGTGTGGCGATGACCGAGTTCGCACCGTGTGCGATATTGGCGAACGGGAATCCGTGGATGAATACGGGTTGCCCTTCCAATGTCTGTACGAGGTTGGGGTTGATCGCATCCTTCAGACAGATCATCATGGCACCGATGCATTTCAGATCCTTGGCCTTGACAGGTGCACCGTCGTACGTGTATGCTACGATGATGTTACCCAATCTCTCCCTGAGGTCATCGAGGTCGGATGCGAGTGCGAGGATCGCTGATATCTCCGATGCGGATGTGATGAGGAATCCGCTCTCGTGCGGTATCCCGCCCATACCCTTTCCGCCCAATCCGACGATGATGTTCCTGAGCTCACGGCAGTTCATGTCCATGGTCTTCTTGAGGACGATCTGTGTCGGGTCGATGCCCAACTCGTTGCCTTTGGCTATATGGTTCTCTACCATGGCCGACAGGAGATTATGTGCGGCCGCGACGGCAGGGATGTCACCAGTGAATTGGAGGTCGATATCCCACATGGGATACACCTGTGCATAGCCTCCGCCCGTTGCACCGCCCTTGATACCGAATGTCGGACCGAGTGACGGCTCTCTGAGCGCACCTACCACATTCTTCCCGATCTTGCTGAGTCCTTGGATCAATCCGATGGACGTCACCGTCTTACCCTCACCGGCCGGAGTGGCGGTGATGGCAGTGACGAGTATCAGCTTTCCATTTGGCCTGTCCTTGTACTTCTCGAGATCCTTGAGCGGGACCTTCGCGATGTACTTTCCATAGGGAACGAGATCATCTTCAGGGATTCCGATCTTCGCGGCTATGTCTTTTACAGGCTCAACCTTTGCATCATATGCTATCTCCAAGTCGGTCTTCATGATACACCATGATTCTGATGACGATGAGATTATAAGCCTTATCTCTTCACTTCGACGATGAGATCGGTGTACATCTTCAATGATGCCGGGCGCAACCTTCCGGTCGGGTATCTTGTCAATTCCCGGTACCATTCGATGAATTCATTTATAATCTCCTTTGGTGCTTCGGCATTAATACCTTTTACACCATACTGACCGTCCTGTCCGTCGTGGAATACGAGGTACTTGTTGAACCTCATCTTCTGCTCGTATGACATCGTGGATGTGTCTAGCCCCATACAACTTACCCATTCACTTGGAAACACTTGAATGTATTTAGTATTAGTAATGTTATTAATGTTATATCTGTTATTAACGTTATTGTGGTTATACTAACACATTAACTGTAACATCACGCATGATATACTCAGAAAGACAAGGAGGTAGATCGAGGGGAACGATGGACGAGGATGTGGAAAAGGAGCGTGAGGTCCTTTCGACCGTCAGCGATACGTTGCTCCTGTTCATGGAGTGCATGGCGGAGAAGTACGGGAAGAGGCCGGAACATATCTCCGCCGTATATGAGGAAGTGATCAGGGTCGTGAAGGAACTGAAGGATCAGTTCTGACCTTCTACACGGGCAATTATGTCCTTCGCGGCCTTGTTACCGTTATCGGCAGCTACCCTGAGCCAAGTGACGCCCTTGTCGATGTCCTTGTCCACACCCTTCCCCTCGATATAGAGGCGACCGAGATAGAACTGTGCGTCCGGGTCGTTCTTGAATGCCGCATTCTGGAACCACTTGAGTGCTTCGGGATATTCCGCACGGGTGTAACGTATTATCCCGAGGTTCACGATCGCAGGGATCAGACCGAGGTTGGCGGCCTTCGTGTACCACTCGATCGCTTCGTCCTCGTTCTGCAGTGAATCCTCCATCAGCATGGATGCGACCTTGAACTGTGCGTCCGGTATGTCCTGTTCGGCCGCTCTCTTGTACCAATCGAATGCCTTCTCACGATCCTTCCCGAGGCCTATCCCTTCTTCATACATGTATGCGATCTTGTATTGTGATAACGCATCACCCATCTCGGCGGCCCTGGATAACCATCTGCTCGCCTCGACGAAATCCTGTTCCACACCATCCCCGTTTATGTAGAGCATCCCGAGCTCCACGATGGCACCCAATTCATCCGATTCGGCCGCCCTCAGGAACCACTTCTTCGCTTCGATGGGATCACGTGGCACTCCCGCACCAGCCCAGAACACCATGCCCATGTTGAACATGGCCTTGGGGAATCCTTTGGATGCCGAACTGGTGAAGAGTTCGATACCCTTCACATGGTCCTTTGGTACCCCGATACCGCCCATGTACATCTCCCCGAGGGCACATTCCGCTGCCGGATTGCCTTCCTCGACGGCAAGCGCGTAGTATTCTGCGGCCTTCGAGGGATCCTTCTCGACGCCGTGACCTAATTCATATCTCACGCCGAGTTCGAAATTATCCGATGGGGATTGATTGGACATGATACTCTCATGCATACAGATGTATTTATGACGGTCACCTCATCACCATATCCGCGGACCGTTGTATAGGGTCCGATATCGGAACGGTGTTCGTATGAAGGATGATGAATTCGATGATAGGATGAGGGTCGCGAACGAGAATGTGGATACACTGATCGGTTACGAACCGTCGGTCATGAACGTCATCCTGTATCTGTCGATGTGTGCGGCATTGGACTGTTCCGATGCCGAGAGGCCCGATGAGGCGTTGGAATCGGATATCGATGTGCTGAGGAACGTGACAGATGAGGTCACACCCAAGATAAAGAACTGGGGTTGGAAGGATATCGTCATGGAACCGAGGCCCGAACCCGAGGATGATGACAGGTTGGACCTGTTCATGGACGCACAGGGATTCCTAGAGGATATGATAAAGGATCATCTGGAGCTGTTCGAGGACACCGACGACGGACGCAACGAGGCCTATGTCGAGGTGAGCAACATGATCGTCTACATGCTGGCGGCGATCTGCTCGAGATGCGGTGACAAGGATAAGGCATTGACATATGCCGTCGATTCCATGAGGAGGACGTTCGCATTCATACGTGACGAGTGCACACTGATCCCCAAGGAAGAGCTGCAATCCGAATGAATCCCTGCGATATCCATAGATTCAAATTAGGTACAGGGGCCGGCGATACATGCTGGACGGGGATACGGCATGTTTGATGTATTCGACACATTCAGACAAAAGGACGGTATATAATTTCGACGATTGACTAACTAATCCTTATATTGGAACACCCTAATACCGCACTCATGAAAGGATTTGTCAACCCCGAATCAATCGCGATCATCGGTGCGTCCAACGACACGACGAAGATCGGCGGAATATTGGTATTGAATCTGATCAATGCTGGTTTTGACAAGGATAGGATTTACCCCGTGAATCCTAAAGGCGAGGACATCCAAGGTCTCAAGACATACACCAATGTCAAGGAGATCGGAAAACCCGTCGACCTTGCTGTGATCAGTATCAAGAGCAAATTCATCATCCCGGAGATGGACAATCTTAGGGATGCCGGAATAAAGAACGCGACCATCCTCACCGCCGGATTCAAGGAGGACAGTGAAGAGGGTGCGGAGCTCGAGAGGCAGCTCGTCGCAAAGGCGAAGGAGTACGGCATCAGGATCCTCGGACCCAACTGTTTTGGTAACATGGATCCGAAGCACAACGTCAATGTGACGTTCGCAAAGCTCATGCCCAAGGCAGGTAACCTCTCGATCCTGTCACAGTCCGGTGCTGTGGGATCGTCGATGCTCGACTGGGCATACGAGACGGGCGTAGGTATCGCCAAGTTCATCACATTCGGTAACAAATCGGATGTGGATGAGGCCGATTTCTTCGAGGCACTCTCGGAGGATGATGACACGAAGGTCATCGGAATGTACTGTGAGGGTATCTCCAACGGTCAGAAGTTCATCAACAGCGTCACCCACATGAAGAACAAGAAACCGATCATAGTCTTCAAGGCCGGATCCACGGCCGCAGGAGGTGCCGCGGCATCATCGCACACGGGATCCATCGCAGGATCGGATGCGGTCAACGATGTCGTGTTCAAGAAGCTCAACATCACAAGGGCGAAGGACCTCGAGGAACTGTTCGATGCATTCGGTATGTTCCACACATACGACCGCATGGACAAGGACGGAATCGGTATCATAACGAACGCCGGCGGACTCGGTGTCATGTCGGCGGATGCGGCATACAACGCACAGTACATCGGTGCGGCGAAACTGTCCGAAGAGACGATCAAGAGAATAAGGGAGGATGTCCCCACGGTCGCAGGTGTCACGAACCCCATCGACGTGAGAGGGGATGCGAAGGCAGAGTACTTCGAGAAGACCATCAAGATCGTTCAGGACGACCCCTTGGTCGGCGGATTGGTCATCATGGGTTCACCGCTCGATACGGCCGATCTCGAAGCTGTCGCAGAGAATCTCGTCAGGATAAAGGATGAGATCAAGGTCCCGATGGCCATCTGTTGGGCCGGAGGAACGAAATGTGCGAGGGCAGCGGCCATCACAAGGGCCGGCGGACTCCCGACATACACCACGCCCGACAGAGCAGTACATGCATTGGATCTCCTCAGGAGGTACACACTCCGTGCGGAGCGCCCCAACACACCCATGATCCTCCCCAAGACATGCGGAGGGAGGGATGTCGTCAAGACGATCCTCGGAGCCGCAGAGACCGAGGGACGTAAGAGTCTCACCGAGGCAGAGGGTAAAGCGATCTTCGCGGCATACGGTCTTCCCACACCCGGAGAGGCATCGGTCACATCCGAGGATGAGGCGGCCAAGGCATGCAACAAGATCGGATATCCCGTGGTCATGAAGATCATCTCACCCGACATTGCACACAAGACCGATGTCGGCGGTGTCGTCGTCGGAGTGAAGGACGAGGAGGCCGCAAGGGCAGCGTACAAGAAGATCATGGACTCCTGTAAGAAGAACAAGCCCAACGCAAGGCTTGACGGTGTGTCGATACAGCAGATGGTCTCCGGAAGGGAGGTCATCGTCTCCATCATGAGGGATGTGCAGTTCGGACCCGTCCTCTCCTTCGGTCTCGGTGGTATATTCGTCGAGATCCTCAGAGAGATCTCACAGGCACACGTACCGCTCTCGGAGGAACAGCTCGATGAGATGATCAAGAGCACCAAGGCCTTCAAACTCCTCAACGGAGCCCGTGGAACCGCGAAATCCGATATCGAGGCGATGAAGGATGCAATGAGGAAGCTCGTGCTCATCGCAGAGGAGAACCCCGAGATCAGGGAGATCGAGATCAACCCGATCATCGTCGGCGAAGAGGGCAAAGGCTGCTGGGCGGTCGATGCACTCGTCACACTCGAGTGAGAAACATCAGAGAGGGGTCGAACCCCTCTCAATACTATCTTTATTCATCAAGTAAGATTGATGAACAGTTTGGACACTGCGAGTCTCAATTTCTTGAACCCACTGATCTTGCGGAATTCCTCGCATGAGTATTCCGTGGAGACCTCGAGATCCTTCATGAACGCCTCATCCATCTTCTTACCGATGTCCTCGGACAATATCATCACGTTCGTTTCGAAGTTCAATACCAACGAACGATCGTCCATGTTGGCGGAACCGACGGAACAGTACTTCCCATCGATGACCATGGTCTTGGAATGGACGAAACCGTCATTGTACATGTAGACCTTCACACCGCGTTCCATGACCTTGTTCGCAGAATAGACGTTGTTCCAGAAGACGAACATGTGATCGGGTTTATCCGGCATTATCACACGCACATCGACACCCGATGCGGCAGCCAGTGCCAGGGCATCCTTTATGGAATCGTCCGGCATGAAGTAGGGCGAGTGGATGTACACCGATTTCTTGGCGGATTTGATCAATTGCAGATATTCCATCCTCACGGGGTTCACGTTCGCCACATCAGGGCCACCGGAGATGATCTCCGTCTTATCCGTCCCATGATCCTTACCGGTATCCTCCGACACGTATTTGATCAGCTCCTGGTCGAAATCGACCTTCGAAGCGTATTTCCAATCCCTGATGAATCTCATCAACAGTCCGACGCATGCACCGCCGCGGATACGTACGGCGGAATCCCTCCAATTGCCGAGCTTTCCCTTTCCCAGATATTCGTCACCGATATTGAATCCGCCGCAATAACCGATCTCGCCATCGATGATCGCGATCTTCCTATGGTTACGGTTGTTCTTCTTAGGACTGAATATGTACGTCAGGATCGCGTGGAATTTAGATAAACTGCCTCCGGCCTTCTTGAATTCCCTCATCTTCTTGTTCAATCCGCCCGAGAATCCGAGATCGTCCGAGAGCAGTTTCACCTCAAGGCCTTCATTCGCCTTCTCGATGAGTATGTCCATCAGCTCATTGCCGAGTGTGTCGTTCTTGACGATGAAGTATTCCATGAAGATGTATGTCCTGGCGTTCCTTAGGTCATCGAACAACGCCCTGAAGTTCTCCTCACCAGTTGTGAAGAGTTCCACCTTATTGTTCACCGTGTATGCTTCACCGCCGCATTTCAGCATCGTCCTTCCGATCGATGCATCCTCCATGTTCTTGGATTCGTCCTTTGATATGATCAGTTCCTGGAGATCGATCGTTTTCTTGATCTCCTCGTCCTTCAGACCCTTCAGTTTGAATGTGTGTTCGGCGTAGAATGTTTGACCTATCAGCATGTATGCGATGAAACCGATGACAGGCAGTACGATGAATATGATCGCCCATGGTATGACCTTACTCGGGTTCGACCTCTCCGAGAATAACATGGTCAACAGGAATATTAGGTTCAATCCATAGAGGATCGTGACAATCTGGGTGATTACCTCGGACATGATAACATGGATGCTGTGTCGATTATATCATGATATCATCGTCTGGATGTCACAGATACCCTCTGGATGACGGTCGATTCGCTATCGTCAGTTTTTATAGGATGGCGTTATGTTGAAATACAATGGAGAAAGAGGGGAGCGCAAGATCACTCATCCCAATCGCAGTGTTCGTGACGCTGTATCTAGGTCTGGGCATACTGTTCGAGTATGTCCTTGGCGTAGAGATGGGATTCTACAAGGTATCCGTCGTCATGGTGTTCCTTGTAGCATTGTTCGTGGCGATATATCAGACCAAAGGTCTGACCATCAACGAGAAATTCAGCATCATGGGCAGAGGTGTCGGTGATCCGAATATCCTGATGATGCTTGTCATATTCCTGACCGCAGGTGCCTTCGTAGGTGTGGTCGGTCGCGATGGTGCCGAGGCTGTAGCATATTGTTTCCTCACATTCATCCCTCCGGAATTGGCTGTTCTCGTCATATTCATCGTCAGCATGTTCGTCTCCCTTGCGATGGGAACCTCCGTCGGGACCATCACCATGCTCACCCCTATCTCGGCATCGATCGCACTCACCACCGGTTTCGATCCGGCATTATGCATCGCATCGACCGTAGGAGGTGCGATGTTCGGAGATAATCTGTCATTCATCTCCGATACCACCATCGCGGCCTGTAACGGTCAGGGGTGCGATATGAAGGACAAGTTCAAGGAGAATCTTTGGATCGCCCTTCCCGCTGCTATTCTGACTTGTGTGATAATAACCGT
The DNA here is from genome assembly GCA_963651945.1 of Eggerthellaceae bacterium. Lineage (GTDB taxonomy): Archaea > Thermoplasmatota > Thermoplasmata > Methanomassiliicoccales > Methanomethylophilaceae > Methanarcanum. The sequence continues at coordinate 28,541 of CAVJRF010000009.1, forward strand.
CCTGAGTATATCATCGGGTATCGGTTCCGTCGAGGTCAAGGACTTCGACATCATCAAGATCGTCCCATATCTCGTCGTCCTTATCGGCGGTATAATCGGCATCAACGTGTTCGTGGTATTGATCCTGGGAATATTGACTGGAGCGTTCATAATGCTCGGCACGGGGGCCGTCGAATTCACGGATATGATCATCAGTATGGGGGACAGCATCAACGGGATGTTCGAGACCTCCATGGTCGCCATACTCGTAGCGGCGATATGTGCTTTGATAACGTACAACGGCGGATTCAAGGTCGTGCTCTCCTGGATCAGAAGGAGGTTCAAGAGCAAGAAGGGCGGTATGCTCGGTATCGGATTGCTCGTCGGGGCATTGGACATCTCCACCGCCAACAATACGGTTGCGATCATCATGGCCAATCCGATCGCGAAGGAGATCGCCGATGATTACGGGATATCGCCGAAGAGGACCGCATCACTTTTGGATATCTTCTCATGTGTCTTCCAGGGAGTGATCCCATATGGCGCACAGATGCTCGTCGCAGTATCATTGGCGACAGCGGCAGGTCTTTCCATCTCCGCATTCGACATAATGCCGAATCTGTTCTATCCATTCATCCTGTTGGCTGTCACGCTGATCTACATATTCTTCTTCAGCGGCAGGAAGGATGAACAGGCCGCTTGAATGATGTTGGGCCATCGTGCCCGACATCATCCCTTCATTTCCGTCGAGATCCTCTGATATAGGATACGTCAGATCACTCGCGTCATAAGAAATCGATATGAGTGGTCAGGTGCATCCACAATCATGGAACCTCATCTCATCATAGATCTGGAGTCGTGCATCGGATGCTCCGCTTGTACATCCGTCTGCATCCGCGGTAATCTGACCATGGACATGGGCCATCCCGTCGAGACCGGTGAGGGCATGGGATGCTTCGATTGCGGTCATTGTATGGCGGTATGTCCGAAGGGTGCGATAAAGCTGGCACGCTATCCCGATTTCCAACCCGTGGAATACGACCGTGACGAGATCCCTGTTGGATCGGAGACAATGATGGATATGTTCCGTCGCAGACGGAGCCTGAGATGGTTCACGAATGAGAAGGTCTCCGAAGAGGAGTTCTCGATGCTCTTCGAAGCCGCTAGCAGTTCTCCAACTGTGGAGAACTCCCAGGATACGATGTATGTGGTCATCGATCGCGATATGGGGCCGTTCATGCGGAACATAGCGGACATCATGGTCCCACGTGCAGGGGAGCTGAAGCGGTTCGCCCAGCTCATCGATTATCTGAACGATCCGTTCCCTATGGGGAACAATCCACTCATCTGGGAGGGTTCTCAGATCATATTGGCATTCTCTGGACATCCGGAGGATTCCGTCATTGCATTGGGCCGTTTGGAGATGATGGCCTATGCCATGGGATTGGGAGGATTCTATTCCCACTGGATACAGATGGCGGACGATCAGGATCACGGAAGGTTCATGGAATTCTTTCCGCAGATCCCTTCGGATTACCGCTTGGGAGGGGCCTTCGTCATAGGACACCCGAGGATCAGGTACAGGAGGACGGTGCCCCGCGATCCACCCAAGGTGGAGATGAGGTAAGACTGCCGTTTTCCTTCAGAATAGGGTTGCAGATTGTAGAAGAATATCGAATCCATTATGATGGATCTTGGGAGGTCTTCGGACCCTGCCATATACATGACAGGGTCCGACGGACACCCGTTTAGAGTTTTGTGAGTTTGATGAGTCTTTCCCACTTGCGGTCGATCTCGCCCTGGACCTGTTCGAGGAGTTTCGCGTTCTCGGGCTTGAGCATGTGCTTGTACCTGCCCTGTGCCTTGAACCACTCTGTGATGGGCTTCTTCTCCTGAACACCGTCCGCGATCCTCTTGGATTCCGCTGTGAGCCTGAAGACACCGTTCTCGCACTCGTAGAGAGGCCATACGCATGTCTCGACGGACAGTTTCGCCATGTTGATCGTATCCTCGGATGCGAACCTCCATCCTCTCGGACAGGGGGACACGGCGTTGATGAACGACGGGCCTCCGCACTCGAATCCCTTCTCGCATTTCGAGATGAGATCCCTCCAGTTGTGGGGTGACACCTGTGCCGCGTACGGGATATCGTGCGCTGCGACGATCATCGTGAGGTCCTTGGGGTACTCGGTCTTACCCTGCTGTTCCTTTCCTGCAGGGGATGTCGTGGTGGATGCACCGAATCCGGTCGCACCAGACCTCTGGATACCCGTGTTCATGTATGCCTCGTTGTTAAGACAGACGTACATCAGCTGCTGACCTCTCTCGAGCATACCCGAGAGTGCCTGGAATCCGATATCGTACGTTCCTCCGTCTCCTCCGAAGGCTACGAATCTCATCTCCTCCTTGATCTTTCCCTTCTTCTTGAGTCCCTGGTACGCGGCCTCGAGACCCGCACCTGTCGCGGCTCCGTTGGCGAATGCCGTGTGGATCCACGGGATGTTCCATGACGAATACGGGAAGATCGTTGTGGAGACCTCGAAACAACCCGTCGCACTTGCTGCGAACACGGGTTTGTCCGTGGACATGAGGACCTGCCTTGCGATGATGCTCTCGGCACATCCCGCACAGAGCCTGTGTCCGGATGTGAGCCTCTCGGGGAGCTTCGTAAGATCCTTGATCGGTTTTGAACTCATTCTTTCACCCCCAGGTAGTTGACGGTCTTGGCCTTTCCGTCCTTCACCGTCTCGAACACCGACATGAACTCGTTGACGCTGACGTCCTTTCCTCCGAGTCCGTAGATGAAGTTGTATGCCTTGGGCATCTTCTTGCACTCGAGGATGACCGATGTGACCTCGGGGTACATCGGACCGTATGCTCCTACGGAGAGGTGCTTGTCCATGACGATGATCCCCTTCTTTCCTTCGAAGATCTTCTTCAGGTATGATACGGGCCATGGCCTGAAGATACGGGGCATGCATGCTCCGACCTTGAGTCCCTTGTCCCTGAGCCTGTCGACGGCCTCCTTCATCGTACCGTAGGATGAACCGAGGATGACGGCAACGTATTCCGCATCGTCGCACCTGTAGTCCTCGACGAGCTTGTACTTCCTTCCGGAGATCTTGGCGAACTCCTTGAACACGTCCTCGATGACCTTGACGGACCTCTCCATAGCCTCCACGAGCTGGTATTTGTGCTCGTAGTAGAACTCGGGGCTGTCCATGAGTCCGTGTGAGATGGGATTCTTGTAATCGAGGAGCGGGAGCAACGGCTCGTGCTCGCCGACGAATTCCTTGACGATCGCATCATCCAACGGGGACATCCTCTCGATGGCGTGCGTGAGGATGAAACCGTCGAGGTTAGTCATGATGGGCAACTGCACATCGGGGTGCTCAGCGATCCTGGGTGCCATGATGGCGTTGTCGTATGCCTCCTGAACGTTCTCTGCGAAGATCTGGATCCATCCCGTGTCCCTTGCGGACATGACGTCTCCGTGATCGTTGTGGATGTTGATGGGTCCGCTGATGGCCCTGTTGGCGACAGCCATGACGAGGGGTACCCTCATAGCGGATGTGATGGGCAGCATCTCCCACATGTATGCGAGACCCTGTGACGATGTCGCCGTGAATGTCCTTGCTCCTGCGGATGCGGATGCCGTACAGACGGTCAATGCGGAGTGCTCCGACTCGACACAGACGAATTCCGTCTTCACGTCGCCATCTGCGACGTAATCCGAGAACCTCTCGACTATGATGGTCTGAGGTGTGATGGGGTATGCCGCGCACACATCGGGGTCGATCTGTTTCCATGCCAATGCGACCGCGCTGTCACCGTTGATTGCTAAATCCTTTCCCATTTTCAGACCTCCTTCATGACGATGGCATCCTTGGGGCACATCTTCGCACATATTCCGCAACCCTTGCAGTGTGTGAGCTTGATGCCGACCATCTCGTTGTTCTCTACGATGATACAGCTGTCGGGGCAGTAGATCCAACATGTCATGCAGTCGATGCATGTCGCCATGTCCACGACAGGCGTCAACGATCTCCAGTCTCCCGTCTCGAACTTCTCGGCTCCTCCGCCGTGTACGCGTGAGCCTATGATCATATCGTTGTGGTCCATCAAATCACCTCTCTGAATGCTCTGTTCAGTGCAGCAAGGTTCGCTTTTATTGCCTTCTCGTTGAGCTTACCTGTGAATTTCTGCACGATCTGATATTCGAGTGCCTCGTATGATACGACACCTCTGTACTTGATGAGTGCTCCCAGCATGGCCGTGTTAGCAACAGGCCTTCCGATCTCCTCCATGGAGATCTTGGTCGCATTTACGGTGTGACATTCCGCATCGGTTCCTATGGCCTTCTGCAACTCCTCCGGTGTGCCGGGGTAGTTCGCGATGATGATGCCTCCTTTCTTGAGACCTTTGGCCACATCGACCTTTCCAATAAGTGTACCATCCAGTACTACGACGACATCGGGTTCGTAGATCTGTGTGTGGATCCTTATTGGCTGTTCAGAAATCCTGGTGAACGCTCTGATGGGCGCACCCATCCTCTCAGGTCCGAATTCGGGGAACGCTTTGACATACTTGTCCTCTCCTACAACGGTCTCTGCAAGGATCTCGCTGGCGGTGACAACTCCTTGTCCGCCTCTTCCATGCCAACATATTTCCATGTCCATAGTGAACCAACGGGACTAGATAACTAGATTAATAAATATAAAGGAAATGGTCTTACATATTCGTATATGAATTTACTACGTTATTCGAATAGTTATAACGAAATGTGTATGCTTTTGTAACATATGATACGGATTCAACGAATATTGCATGTTATTCGAAATATGTGGGATCCGAGTGAAAATCTGACGGAAACATGTACCAGATACGCATGACCGTGCGTATGATTATCACTCGGTTTTATTCATTCAGGAATAGTTCTGCCAGCGTTCACTCGGGCTCTTCTGCGAACATCTGCTGCATCTCGCTCTTCTTCACGAACCAGAGACTGACTGCCATCCCTATGACGAATGTCACGAGACCACCGATCGCATGGGCGACACCATCGACATTCATTCCTGACGAGATGGCCAATGTTATGATCGAACCGATCGTCAGACCCAATATGAGGAAAGAGGTGGTGCGGTGGTGATGCTCCAATGCGTAGTGCACGACCTTGGAGAATCCGAGGAATCCGAATATCGCACCCAATCCCAACGGTATGAGCAACGGGATATCGAGGTTCCCTATGGTGTTCGTGAACACTGTGAACAATCCGAAGACGATGAGGAATGTGGAGTGGCTTATACCCGGGATGAGCGAGGATACCGCAACGATGATACCGATACCGAACATCGTCAGCATACCCATGAGGTCCCTGTCCACGGTCACTTCCGTTCCGTTACCGAGCAGTTCCACGGCGAGCATCGAACCCATTATGACGAATCCTATCACGAGGGCGATGATGTTGTATGTCGTCGGCTTTGCATCCCCATCCTTCGTCGTGAGACGGTAGACCGAAGGGATCTGACCTGCGATCAGTCCTACGAAGAGGAATAACGATTCCGTCGGGTATGCATCCATCGCTATCGACAGCACCTTGGCCGAGAATACGGTACCTATGACGGCACCCACACCAAGGAAGAAGATGAACCAGAAATCCTTCTTGATATAGATGCGCAACTTGGCGATGTCACGCACCAATCTCTCGTAGATACCAAAACAGACACATAGAACGGCACCGCTGATACCGGGTAACATACCGGCGATACCCACTATGGCACCGACGATGATTTCCTTGATCGCTGTCGAGCGACTCTCCATGGGTCTTCATAAAAATGTGTTATATAATACCATGACCCCCATTACCTGACTCGATAATGCTCATTTTTAATAATCAATCCGTGTTATTGAGGATATGGCAGTTCAGAACAACAAGGTCATTACGATGTTCATCGTAGCGATCATCGTTATCGCATCGGTGGCCGTCATCGCACTCTACAACAACGACAAGAACGCGGACGGTACCACCGTGACGGACATGCGCGGCAGGACTGTCACAGTACCGAACGATGTGGACAAGGTCGTCTGTCTATCGGCTGGATCATTGAGATTCGTGGAGTACATGGGTGCTGTCGATATGGTCGTAGGTATCGACAACGATGACAGCAGTGTCAACGCGAGGTACTACAAGGCCACATACCGTATCGCACACGATGTCACAGGGATAACGAACGTCGGGAGCGAGGACAGTTTCAACGAGATAATCAAGACGGGTGCACAGCTCATAATCTCGTCCAAGACGGATAAGGAGACATTGGATAGCCTCCAAGATAAAACAGGGATACCCGTCATCGGCATCAATGCCGAGGGATCCAACACCGTAGGCGGAGAGGTCTTCAATAAGAACATCGAACTCCTGGGTAAGGTCCTCGGTAAAGAGGATCGTGCCAGGGAACTGATCGACGGTGTGGCCTCCATGGTCAGCGAGATCGAGGGCATGAGGGATTCGTCCAAGACCCTCGGCGATGTGACATGTTACATCGGAGGTATGTTCTACTACAAGGAGGGCGGGTTGTACAGGACCAGCGGTAACTTCGAGCCCTTCACGCTCGTCGGGGTGACCAATGTCATGCCTGACAATAACAACGGCAATCCGTATACGACGGATAACAAGGAACTCGTCAAGGCCGATCCGGAGTACATCTTCATAGACAGTATGACCGCCGATTCGACATCCAAACAGACGTTCGATAACGAACGCAGCATATTGGAAGGCATCACAGCCGTGAAGGACGGTAACATCTATTCGCTCTATGTGGAGAAGTACTATGGTACGAACTGGGAATCCGAATTGATGAATGCCTATTACATCGGCAATCTCCTCGATCCCACGGCATTCGATTACGATGTCAAGGAGAAAATGGGCGCCGTCCTCAGGCTATTCTATATCGGGAGCGATATAACATTGGACGACCTCGTGGAGAAACAGGGTTCCGGAGTCGGTAAGTTAGACTGGTGAGAGCGGATGGATTACAGGATCTATGATCTCGATGATGAGGAGGCCGAATCAGAGGCGACGTACAAGGAGGATTCCAGGAGGAAGAAGAGATGGATCGCCATCATCCTCCTCGCCATCGTTCTCGTGACATTGCTGTCGCTGTACATCGGCAATCTCGATTTCTCCTTCTCCGAGATCACATCCGCCATCCTCACATTCGACACGGAATCAACGATTGGGAGATTCATCTGGAGGATCGATCTTCCGATAGCGGTCGCCGCCATCATCTCCGGCGCAGCATTGTCCCTGGCGGGTGCCGCGATGCAGTGCGTGCTGAGGAACCCGTTGGCATCGCCGTACACACTGGGTATATCCAATGCGGCAGCGTTCGGTGCGGCATTCTCGATCATATTCCTGGTGGGTACATCGGCAGGTTCCACGGGCATAACCACGCTATCCGCATTCGTGATGGCCATCCTTGCGACACTGCTGATACTGTTCCTGACCAAGGTCACCAAGATATCATCCGAGACCATGGTCCTCGCAGGTATAGCCGTGAGTGCCATATTCTCTGCGGGTATGACGCTGATGCAGTATATCGCGGACCCCATACAGCTGAGTTCGATCGTCTCATGGACGTTCGGATCGCTGACGAAGTCCGATTGGAGATGGGATTCCGTCCTGACGTTGGTACTGCTCGTCTCCGCTCTGTATTTCTATTCCAGAAGATGGGATATGAATGCCATGAACTCCGGCGACGAGGTGGCCAGAGGATTGGGTGTGAATACAGACAGGTTCCTCGTCGTAGGGATGGCGATCGCAGCGGTCATGACCGCATTCGTCGTCTCGAGATTCGGCATAATCTCATTCGTAGGTCTCCTCGGACCGCACATCGCACGTACGATGGTCGGCGAGGACCACAGGGCACTGATACCCATGTCCATGCTGACCGGTGCGTTGCTGTTGCTGGTGGCGAACATCGTCGCACGTAACATCATACTTCCGCAGGTCCTTCCCGTCGGGTTGCTTACATCGTTGATCGGTGGTCCCGCATTCATCTACATGTTGATCAGGAGGTACAGGAGATGAGGTTGAGCATATCCGATATAGAGTTCGATTACGGTGAGGGGAGCAATGTCCTCTCCGGAGTATCGTTCGATGCCGACAAGGGAGACATCGTATCCATACTCGGCCCGAATGGTGCGGGTAAGACCACCCTGCTGAAATGCATCAATCGCATACACGCTCCGAAGGAAGGTGTCATCCTCGTCGATGGGGATGACATAAGGGATAGTTCCAGTAATGAGATCGCAAGGTCGATAGGTTACGTACCACAGAGGGCGCACGTGTCCGGCAACACGGTGTTCGAATCCATATTGATCGGTCGCAGGCCGCATATCACATGGGATGTGAAGGACAGTGACATCAGACTCGTCGGAAGGATCATCGACATCATGGAACTCAATCCGATCGCGGATAAGCCCGTGAATCAGATATCTGGCGGGGAGTATCAGATGGTACAGATCGCACGTGCGGTAGCTCAGCAGCCGAAGGTGATGTTACTCGACGAGCCCACTAGCAATCTCGACATCAAGAATCAATACGAGGTGATGCACAGACTCTTCCACATCATCAAGGAGAATGGCATCTGTGCGGTGATGACCAATCATGACCTCAATCTCGCGCTCAGGTTCAGTAACCGTTTCATATTGATGAAGGACGGGAAGATATTCGCCGCAGGCGGTAACGAGATAATAACATCGGAGAACATCCGTCAGGTCTACGGCATAGACGTCACCGTCGGCGAGGTCAACGGATACAAAGTGGTGGTGCCGAATGAGCTTCCGCACCTGTTATCGCCCAGAGTGAAGGATTTCCTCGCCAGAAGGAGGAGGAATCCGAAGCAGATGGGATTCTTCAACGAGAGGGCGGAGGATTGGGATTACATATCGATACATGACATGGACAAGGTGAGATACATCACCGGACTCCTCGATATCGAAGAGGACAGCGAGGTGTTGGATGTCGGCACCGGTACCGGCGTCATGATCCCCGGTTATCTGAACATCGTAAGGACGGGACATGTCGTTGCCGTGGATTATTCCGAGAACATGATATCCGTCGCACGCTCCAAGAATCCCGAATCGGATGTGCTCTCGTACGAGGTCAAGGACATCTATGCCATGAGGGACAGGGATAGGTATGATCGTATCGTATGCTACTCATGCTTCCCCCATTTCCCGGATCCGATGGAAGCGATACACATACTGTCGCATGCATTGGTGAGAGGCGGTACACTTACGATAGCGCACTCGTCATCGAAGGAACATATCAATTATGTACATAACACGGGAGGGGAGGAGATATGCAACGATTACCTTCCAGATCTCGATGTCATGGAGGAGATGTTCTCCGCCAACGATCTCGATGTCATATTCACCCGTGACGATGATGATTATTACATCGTCATAGGTATCAGACGCTGATCACCTGCGGAGGAGGTCCAGGACCTTGCTCTGGACATCGGTGAGTTGGACATTGCCCTTGTTCTTCTTCCAGGGGTCCTTGATGTCCCTTATCTCTTTCACCGCCGTAAGCACATCTCTCACGGACATGCCCGAATCACGTGTCCTGTTGTATACGGCCGTCTTCAATACGAGTACGAGGAACTGGATGAAATAACGGTATTTGATGTTCCTTTCCAGATATAATCTCAGACGGATACGGTCCTCGTCGTTGAATATGTCGTCGAAGTTATTCTCCGACACCTTCCTGACCGCCAACAACCCGGAGACGTTCTCGGCATTCTTCTCCCTGTTCGAGAGGACGATATCGAATCCGGAGTTCGATGTCTTCTTCATGATGGCCTCGCTGTTCAATTCCACCGAATCCGGTCCGATCAGGAAATAGCGTCTGTAGAACGACATGTGGTCCCTGACCCTGTTCCCGTTGATGATCTCCATCCTGTACCTCTCGATTTGCGAGAGGAACGTGGCATCATCCATCTCCGCTTTCATCGGATCGAAGAAGATATGCACGTACTCCCTCCTTCCGTCCACATTGCGCATGATGGTACGGTGCACCCTCGATCCATTCTCGTCGGTACTGTCGGGAAGTCCTATGCCGTATCTGTCGACGAGCGAGTCGAAGAGGTCGGTACCCTCCCTTATGTGTATGACATACGGTACCAACATCGACCTTATTTTTTCCACATTGACCTGATCCCCTTCGGATTTACCGAATACATGGAGGATCTCCTTATCGGATGCCCATTCGCCCAATTCGCTGTCGTCATCGAGTCCATCGGACTCATGGGGTACGTTGTTGCGTCTGAAGAATATGGGCAATCTAGTCGAATTGGCGAAGATGACCTCGGAATCGGTCAGCATAGGTCTCATCAGCTCGTTCTCGCCTACGATGGCGGAATAGTTCCTACTATCATATACATCATAAGAAGAGAGATACATCTTCGAATATCCCTCTCCGGAGTTTATCCTCGCCCAGATCCTGAAGAACGATCTGATGCTGTCCGGTCTCATCGAGTTTACGATCCTCGACATGACGTCCGGGGCGTCGGGTACATCATCAATCGATTGTATCCTGCCGTCGAAGAGACATGATGTTATCGTCCTCAGGATGTACTGCCATGATTCCGGGAACGAAGCCTGAAGGGATTCCTTCAGACCTATCTCGTCCGCGATACCTTCCATGATGCCGAACCCGGTCTCGTCGCTCAATCTCAACGGAGGCCTCTCCCTCTTGTCGCGATTGGGCATTATCTCTCCCGTAAACGGGTCGAGATGTCCGACGCATCTCCTCTTGTAGACATCCTTACCCTTCTCGGTATCGTATACCTTCTCGTTGACATAGGCGTAGATCTTCCCGCTCTTCTTGTTCTTCAAGAGTACGATGGATGTCATGATTTGTATAATGCAATATTATACAAAAATATTATTGATTATACATAGTGTAATCGTCCAAAAAATGATTGAGAAAAAACTCAAAGAATTGAAAAGATCGTGTTTTCATGCCGATCCGTCTTATTACTATATTAATAGTATAATAGAGCGGGACGTTCGGAGAGATCCAAAGATGCAATTGATGGATGGATAATATATCCATCAAACATTGATAATATGAAAAGTTTAAATATCATTTTAATAACAACCGATGCCCGTGATGTTCGGAGGTTTAAATTCATTCGAGCGGAATCTACTTCACGTCATGTGAGAGAGCCCGAAAGGAGGATCTCACGGAGGAAATGATAGCATGATGTTCGATACATCGAAATTGGACTATAGTTTCATCCTCAGGCGTTACGACGCAGAGGCTGAAAACGACAACACGCCAGAAGCTGTCGCAGCAAAGATGCTTCCCACGGACCCCGTCCTCAAGGAAGTTGCAAGCGCAGTCTTGTACATGAAATTCAAAGAGATCGGTCCCGTCGTCACGAACGCACTCAAGACCGTCGCGCCTCTCGATGTCATCAACAAGGGACTTGTTGCTGGTATGGAGATCGTCGGTGTTCTCTACGCACAGCACGTCTACTACCTTCCTGAAATCATGATGGCTGCAAAGGTCATGGAAGTCGGAATCGCAATCGCAGAGAAGCAGATCCCCGGAGGAAGGACAACCAAAGGAACCGTTGTCATGCACGCAGCAGAGGGAGACCCCCACGACATCGGAAAGAACATCGCAGCTGTCATGATGAGATCATCCGGATTCACCGTCGTCGACATGGGTAAGGATGTCGCAGTCGTTGACCTCGTCGCAAAGGTCGAGGAAGTCAAGCCCTTCCTCGTAACAGGAACAGCACTCATGACCACGACAATGTCCGCATTCCCCAGGGCAGCAAAGATCCTCGAGGAGAAAGGCATCAACATCCCCTTCATGGCAGCCGGTGGAGCAGTCAACAGGGACTTCGCAGAGTCATTCGATCTCGGAATCTACTCCGAGAAAGCACCTCAGACACCTCCGATCGCAGACAAGATCCTTGAGGGATACGACTGGAAGCAGATCAGAGAACACTGGGACGAGATCGTTGGAGGCGAATGAACATGGCAACAACAAAATTCACTAAGATGGCATACGACAAAGCAGACGACATGCTTTTCGGACATGCAAAGAAGCCCGTTTCCTACGGTCTTGGAATCAAGGTCGGTGCAGGAAGGGTCATCCCTGAGATCAACTACGCTCCCAGGGCAGGAACCGAGAAATCGGTAGAAAGGATCACGAAAGAGTACGTCGACTACATCTCCAAGGACGCAATCACAAGGGCATTGACCCTCGGATTCCCTGACCTCCAGCTCGAGACAGAGTGGGTCTCACAGATGGGAACAGTCCCCGGAATGGCAGCATCAGTCGTTGCCGGACAGAAAGCGATCACAGAGAAATACCACAAAGAGTACGGAATCAACCTCGCTGTAAGGCACACAATCCCCGACCAGCGTGAGGCAGAGCACGGACTCAGAGAGGGAATGGACAAGAAATTCGGATACCCCGAGAAGTTCATCGAGTGCTGTGAGAACGCATGTGAGAACGGTGCAGATGTCCTTTCCGTCGAGTCAGTCGGTGGAAAAGAGTTCGCAGATTACGCTGTCACACACGGAGATATCACTGCTTTCCTCTTCGGAGTAGGTTACCTCGGTTCCATCGATATGGAACACATCTGGACCGAGATGGTCGACATCGCAAAGAAGAACAAGGTCATCCCCGGAGGAGACACCAACTGTTCAGGTGCGAACGTTTCGATGTTCATGGCAGGAGGTCTCCTTGACAACGATGTTCAGAGGACATTCTCCGCTGTAACAAGGGCAATCTCCGCAGCAAGGACAATGGTCGCAATCGAGGCAGGTGCAATGGGACCTGACAAGGACTGCGGTTACGAGGGGCCCATAATCAAATCGATCACAGGTACACCTTGCGCTCAGGAAGGAAAGAACTGTCAGTGCGCTCACGCGGATCTTCAGGGTAACCTCATGGCACAGTGCTGTGACCTTTGGTCCAACGAGTCCGTCGAGTACCACCCCGAGTTCGGTGGTTCATCTGTCCAGTGCTGGCTCGGATCACTCGGATACGAGACATCACTCATGAACACCGCAATCGCAACAGGCCAGGGTAAAGTCCTCAGGGACCTCTACATGACCACAGACAGGACGAGGGGTCCCGAGGGATACATCCTCGCCTACGACAACGCATGGCAGATCGGTAAGGCAATCGCCGAGAACGGTGACAACTACTATCTCCGTGCAAAGGCAGCTGGTATCACAGCAGCAAAGATCGTCCGTGGCGGATACGACAAGAAAGAGCTCATCCTCACAAAGAAGCAGCTCGATGTCCTTGACAAGATCATTGTCGAGCTCGAGGCACTTCCCGACGACGAGGACAAGTTCTACGACTACTGCGTGAAGAAGTACCAGAACGACGTTCCTACCTTCAACCCGAAGTCATACGGCTTCTGAAGAGGTTTGGAAACTACCTCCAGACCGGCCCTACGGGGCCGGTCATAGAAACCCCTTATCGGCATGCCCATAGTAATCCTCTATTCCTCAAAACACATTTCTGCGCATGCCGAAAATCCCCTCTGGGGCCCAATGGCATTTTCTAGAAAGCATCGATCATCGATCGTGCTGAGAATATACAGATAATAGAAAAAGTGACAGCGTGAGGCTGTCATTGGGTGATCATTCGATCTTTATCTCCACATCCCTCTTGACGCCCATGTCGCTTGCGACCTCGACGGCCTTGATCAATGCACAGGGAACGGGACATGCAGCATGCGGAAGCGTTTCGCTGGCCCATTTGTAGATATCGGTCTCCAACATGGGGGCCTCGAGTTCGGTATATGGGTTGATGGGTTTGATCCTCCAGGACATCTTCAGGATGTTGTGGCAATCACTCTCGATATCGATCTTGACCATGGCATCATCCTGTTGGACGGCGTGGATTATCGTCTTCATCTTACATACGCCTGCATCGCAGGTAACCGTACATTCATTCACCATGAGCATGAGAAGGCGGATTTGAGATAATAATGATTCTCAAAGATCCTTCATCTTATCCGGGTCTATATCGAAGACCTTCATGATCTTCATCTGCGTATTGTTGATGTTGGTGAAGAAAGGTGTATCGAAACCGGGGATGGTGATCTTCTTGATCGCTTCCATCTGACGGATCATCTCATCCAACGAGATGTTCGCCAGCAGGGAATTGTTCCTCATCCTGTCCCTTATCTCGGTATACAGTACAAGGGTTGCGAACTGTACGAATATCCTTCCCTCATAGATGTTCTCTGTATAGAGTTTTAATCTCGTACGGTCACCCTCGTTCCTGAGGTTCTCGAAGTTCCTTTGCACACGATCCCTCTGAAGATAGTATCTGAACGCATTCTCGGGATTCTTCACGGTGTTGCTTATCATCACGATGAAGCCTGCGACCGTGTTGTACGTCATGATGGCCTCACCGTTCTCCTCGACCATCCTACCGCGCGGAGTATCCCTTACGATGAAATACTTCTCGTAGAATTCCTTGTGCTCTGCAACATATACTCCCGTTTTGAGCTCCTTGTGACATTCCTCTATCAATCCGAGGAACAATGAGAACTCGCGTTCCGCATCGGATGAGCTGAAAATGATGTGTACGAAACATCTCTTACCGTTGATATGTTGCATGAATGACATGACGAAGAACGGTTCGTTGTCCACCATCATGTAGTTCTTCAGATCCATTATCTTATCCTTTACGCGACCGATCGCAGTCCTTGCGAATTCGGCCTCCGGGGATACCCTCATTATGAAACGTTGGTTGGCCGAGAGCAGATCGTTGAGGTTGTCATCGGAGAAGTAATCGGCATCCAACACCTCCAACGTCTTATTGATATCCAACCACGATTTCTCGTGTTCCCTTCTGCGTATGTCGGTTATGTTGACGGGCATACGGCTGTACAGGCCGTACGTGATCGGTACGTTGGACTTCACGTTGTATGTCAGCGTGAGATATGTCGTAGGGTTGACGATGACGATCGGGAGGTCGTTGAAACGGATGGTCTCCTTCCTGTTATCGTATGATGATATGGATGATGTGTGGATGATGTAGAAGTCGTCATCGAACCTATCCCTCCATTCCCTGAAGAACACGAACAGACTGTTCTCGGTTATGTTGCCGAGTGCTTCCGATATGGCCTCGTCCGTTATCGGTTTGTTGTATGGTGTATCATAATCGATGGACCAGTTCTTCATTCTGTACATCTCCGAACGTTCGGAGAGGTTGTAGAAGATGCATGACAGGAGCAGTTCCCAACTGTCCGGGAAGGCCTTCCTCATGGCATTCGTCAGACCTATCTTCTCGGCAACGTTGTTGAAGAAGAACATGTGTCCGATGGATCTCACCGTGGCGTATTCCTTCTTCTTGTTACCCCTGTTGGGGATGATATCTCCGGTAACGGGATCCACATGTCCAAGACATTTCCTCTTACACTCGCATTTCTTGAGTTCGGAATTCCACACAGATTCGTTCAGATATGCGTATACCTTCCCGGTGGATCTGTTCTTGAGGTATACTATCGAGGACATACATTCTGATGAGTGATGTACGATAAAAATGTGATTGTGTTTTATACATATGTCATATCGCGATATGGCGATAATCCGGGTGATTCTGATGTGATAACATATCGGAATCGATCCGAACACATCGGTCCGTGCATGATTGTATCGGATATTCCGTAAGGTCTGAAAAATTATTATAAATATGTTCAAGTTAAAGCCATCATATATTAACGATGTTACACATACGGGACATCAGCAAGAAGAGGATATCATGACATACGGATTATCACTCGATATCGGTACCAGCGGAACAAGAGCACACGCAGTGGATCTCTCCAGCGGTAAGATTATCTCAACGGCAATGACAAGCTGTCACCCCCTGCCGGGTGCCAACATCATGGACCACCTCACATTCTGTATCAATGTGGGCAGCGACATCGCACACAACATCCTCATGGATACCGTCAACAAGGTCATAAGGAATCTCCACGTCGATCTGAAACAGGTGGAGAGGGTCGCTATCTGCGGTAATCCGATCCAGCTCTCGCTCTTCCAGAACATACCCGTCGACGATCTCGCCTTCGCGGGAGAAAATGCGCACAGGGTCAACAATATAAAGCAACAGAAGAGGGACGCAGGGGTCTTCAACGCCGCGGCCGTCGGTATGGACGTTCCCGACAGTACCGAACTCCTCGTACCGCCTGCGATCAGGCACGAGATCGGTGCGGATGCGTTGGCCATGATGTACAAGAGCGGATTCCTCGACCAGAAGGAGAACTGTCTCGTCACCGATTACGGTACGAACGCCGAGATGGCCCTGAAGGTTGGCGACGATATCTATACAGGTTCCGCGGCCGCAGGACCCGCTATGGAAGGTCAATCCATCAAATACGGTATGTTGGCATCACCCGGAGCCATCAGCGACCTCGAGTACGAGTTCAGATGGAGATGCAAGGTCCTCGACGAGAACATGAACGTCGCCCAGGGAGATCAGTTCGATTTCGGTCTCGAGATGTGCACCGAAGAAGGCCCTATGCACGGTAAGGCCAAGGGTATCACGGGTACCGGTGTCATCGGTGCCGTCGCAGCCGCCATGGATTCCAACCTTTGGAGCAAGGGTAAGCTCACGACATCCGACGGAAAGCTGCACATGCAGGATGGTGTCTACATCGACTCGAAGGATATCCTCGAGGCATGCAAGGCCATAGGTGCGATGAGAGCGGGACACTTCGCTCTGCTCGAACACGCAGGCATCAAATTCAGCGACCTCGACATCATGTACATGGCAGGTGCCTCGGGAACATACGTGGATGCTGTCAAGGCGAGGGAGGTAGGATTGCTCCCGCCGTCATGTAAGAGGATCTACCAGATAGGTAACACCTCACTGTCCATGGCAACCGATATCCTGATGAAACCCGAGCTCCTCGACGAACTCCAGGACATAGCCAACCAGATCAGGGCGAACCACATCATGTTCGCCACGGACAAGATCTTCGAAGAGATCTACATCCAGGAACTCGCACTCTGGGAGGAGGGTATGACGATGGATATGTACAACGAGAACCTCGCTCACGCAGGTATCCAGCCTCTGCCCCCTGTCAGGGGAAGGCCCAAGGTGTTCAGGATCGTCGAGCGTGATATCCCCGATTACGGAGAGTACGGTCTCACGATCATGGATGATATTGGTACCGTCCTCAACGGCAAGTTCGACGGATGTACCAAATGCGGACTCTGTGTCAGGGAATGTCCAGAGCATGCATTGAGCATGGACGAGGACGGAACGTTCCACGTAAAGACCAAGAACTGTCTCGGTACCGCATGCTACAGATGTCAGATGAAATGTCCTCAGAAGGTCTATAAGTACGACCAACTGAGGCTCTGATAGGGATCAGAGGAAGAGGGATTTGGAGAAAGCCTCTTCGAGTCCCTCTCCCGTCTTCCCGGATACCATGAATATCGGTACGCCGGGACAGATCGATCTGAGCCATGACGACACTTCGAACACCTTGTCGAAGTCCACGGCATCGATCTTGTTGATCCATAATACGTCGGACCTCTGGAGTTGCATCCTCAGGAAGTCCTCCTTCTTCTCCCTCAACTTATCGAAGCGCATCGCGTCACAGATACCGATCGTATTGACATCATCCTCCGTGACCGTTCCGCGGATCAGTTCCCTGACCTTGTGAGGCAATGCCAATCCCGTCGGTTCGATGATGAGTATGTCGGGATCGAATTCACGTTCGATATCCCTCATCGTCGATTGCAACGTACCGGAGAGCGTACAGCATATGCAACCCTCCTGCAACTGTATCGAGTTCAGTCCGTTGTTGTTGATGGTAGCGCCATCGACACCGATCTCCCCGGCCTCATTGACGAGGATGGTGACCTTCTTCCCGTCTTCGACGTATCTCTGTGCGATCCTGATCAGAAGTGTTGTCTTCCCACTTCCGAGGAATCCTCCGACGACATGGATCTTCATATCCCGAGAATCATGGGACCAAGTTATAAGCATATCCCAGTAACCGGGGGCGGTGTGAGATGGGCCGTCGGCCATCGGGCAAGTATATTGAGCATATCCCAGCAACCTGTGACGGTGTCCTGGATAGTACGTCGGTTACAACACGTCCGACGGTTAGATTAAAATTATAGTAACAGTAATGGATGTTCTATGGGATTAATCAAGGCCATTACGGGATCGGTCGGTGGCACATTAGCCGACCAATGGAAGGAGTTCTTCTATTGCGAATCTCTGCCGAAGGACGTCCTCGTCACTAAGGGTAAGAAACAGGTGACGAAACGTTCGACCAACACTCACGGGAATGACAACATCATCAGCAACGGATCCGGTATCGCTGTGGCGGACGGACAGTGCATGATGATCGTGGAACAGGGTAAGGTCGTCGAGATCTGTTCCGAACCGGGACAGTACACATACGATACGTCCACCGAACCGAGTCTCTTCACAGGAGGACTCGCCAAAGGTATAGGGGACATGTTCCGCACCATGGGCAAGCGTTTCACATACGGCGGTGCCACAGGAAAGGACCAGCGTGTCTACTACTTCAACATAAAGGAACTTGTCGACAACAAGTTCGGTACATCCCAACCAATCCCATTCCGTGTCCTTGATAAGAACATCGGACTCGACATCGATGTGTCCGTGAGATGCTTCGGCGTCTACTCATACAAGATCTCCAACCCCATGCTGTTCTACGCGAACGTCTGCGGTAATGTGACCGAGACGTACAAGAGGGACGAGCTCGACACGCAGCTGAGGACCGAGTTCATAAGTGCGCTCCAGCCCGGTTTCGGTAAGCTCTCCGCTCTCGGACTCCGTCCGAACGAGATCGTCACGCACACGACCGAACTCCAGGACGCCATGAACGAGGAGCTCTCCGCCAAATGGAGGGAACTCCGTGGACTCGAGATCGTCACCGTCGCTATAGGATCCGTCACCCTCCCGCCGGAGGATGCCGAGATGATCAAACAGGCACAGCGCGTTGGAATGCTCAGGGATCCCGGTATGGCCGGTGCGACGCTCGTCGGCGCACAGGCGGATGCACTCAAGGCGGCCGCATCCAACGAGGCAGGTGCCGTCACAGGTCTCATGGGCGTAGGTATGGTCGGAGGTATGGGCAACGGTATGATGGGCATGAACGCCAACCAATACTACAACATGGCCGAACAGCAGAGGCAGCAGCAGGCGGCGGCACAACCCGCGGACGGATGGACATGTCCCCAGTGCGGAAAGGTCGCCACAGGCAAGTTCTGTCAGGAATGCGGTTCGAAGAAGCCCGAGGGCGGCGATGGCTGGAAATGCTCATGCGGTGCCGTCAACACAGGCAAGTTCTGCAGTAACTGCGGTTCCAAGAGACCCGAGGCTGTGGCTTGCAGCAAATGCGGATGGAAACCTGCCGACCCCTCCAAGGTGCCGAAGTTCTGTCCGGAATGCGGAAACCAGTTCTAAGGTGATATCGTGGGAGATACGATCGAGCACAAGTGCTTCAAATGCGGTGGCTCACTGCAATTCGATGTGACATCGCAGAAGGTGAAGTGTCCTTACTGTGACACGGAGTACGAGGTATCTGACCTGATCGCGGAAGAGGGATCCAACATCGAGCTGAAGGATGACATCAACATCGCCAACAACGCGGGAAGCGAGTGGGATGCGAACGAGCAGGACTCGCTCAAGGTCTACTGTTGCGAATCATGCGGCGGTGAGGTGTATTCGGATGAGAACACATCGGCTACGATGTGTCCCTACTGCGGTAATGCGGTCATACTGAAAGGAAGGTTGAGCGGTACCCTGAAACCGGATATCGTCATACCGTTCAAGAGAACCAACAAGGATGCCATCGAAGCATTGAAGGAGAAATGCAAGGGTAACATCCTCGTACCCAAGAGATTCGTCAACGAGAACGAACTCGAGGAGATCAAAGGATTGTACGCACCGTTCTGGATCTATGATGCGGATGTCGATGCGGAATTCAAGTTCGTCGGTGTGAACGAGAGGAGGATATCCACGAACGATGAGGATATCATCATAAGGGATTACTACTCGGTGAAGCGTGCCGGTAACATCAGTTTCGAACATGTCCCGGTGGACGGATCCAAGAAGCTCGATGACAAGCTCATGGAGTCCATCGAACCGTTCTACTACGATGATGCGGTGGATTTCAAGACCGCATACCTGTCGGGATATCTTGCGGATAAGTACGATGTCACGCAGGAGGAGGCATCTCCCCGTGCATCCGAGCGTATAGCCAACGAGACGGAGGTAGCCTTCAGGGAGACGGTCCACTATGACGAGGTCACCACGAGGGACAGAGGTGTCAGGATACACGATACGAAAGCAAGCTATGCCCTCTATCCCGTCTGGTTGATGAACACCCATTGGGACGACAAGAAGTTCACATTCGCGATGAACGGACAGACGGGTAAGATCGTCGGAAACCTTCCCATCTCGCACCCGAAGGCCATCGGTATCGGGGCCGCGGTGTTCCTCGTGATATTCGGTATATGCACCGGATTGGTCGGTGCATGGATGGACAACGATTACCTCACAGGCGCATTGTTTGGACTCATAATAGGTGGAGTCCTGACATTCATCATCATGAAGTACCTCATCGGACAGATAAGGGACGTCGTCAGCGATGATTACGCCGAAGTGTATCGTAAGCCCAATTCCTTCAAACTGACGGCGGAATACGATCACTTCATGTACAGGGACCGTAACGTCATCAAGAAGAAATAAACCGATTAATGGGGTGAGAGCCCCATTCACCTTTTCTATTCCGACATCCCGTTCGATATAATCATAATGGTTATAGTGAACATTCATCATGAATGCAACATGGATGCATTGAGTGTGAATGATGTTCACAAGATGTACGGGGACAGGGAGGCCGTCAAAGGCGTCACATTCTCGGTGAAGGAGGGAGAGATCTTCGGACTCATCGGACCCAACGGTGCCGGTAAGACGACGACCCTGAGGATGATCTCCACGCTTCTGAAGATATCCTCCGGTGAGATCAAGGTCTACGGTAAGGATGTGAAGACCGAGTCCAACGAGGTCAGGAGGATGATCAGCTATCTACCCGAGGATGCCGGTGCCTACAAGGGACTGACCGGCAGGCAGTACCTGGATTTCATGGCGAACTTCTTCGCCAAGGGCGAGGAGAAGGACAGGATGATCGCAAGAGGTCTGGAGATCGCGGATCTCGGCGATAGGATAGATTCCAAGGTCGATACGTACAGTAAGGGTATGATGAGAAGGCTCCTGATCGCAAGGGCCATAATGCCCAATCCCAAGCTTGCGATCCTGGACGAAGTGACATCCGGATTGGATGTCGTGAACGCCTATGAGATCAGAGAGATCATAAGGAATATCGCGAAGAACGGTGTGTCCATAATAATATCATCACACAATATGTTCGAAGTGGAGATACTCTGCAGCAGGGTGGCGATGATCAACGACGGAAGGGTCGTCCTCGAAGGTACGCCCGAGGAATTGAAGAAGAGATATGATGCGAACAATCTCGAAGAGGTGTTCGTGAAGGTGGTGGCGGAATGAACCACCTATGGAATCTCGTGAGGAAGGAGTTGAGAGAGCTCCTGACACCGTCATCATTGATCTCGATCATCGTCGTCGTGGTATTGTTGAGTTCGTTGGGAACATTCATGGGTTCCGAGATCCAAGGACAGACCAGTACCCAACCTATCGGCTATTACGATCCGACCGGTGACGGGGACGGTTATGCCGCATACTCCATCGGAGAGCTCAAGAAATACTACGAGAGCGTGGGTTTGGACCCGAATGAGTACATCATCGATCTGTCGAAGTACATCGACAGCGGAACTGCCGTAGAGGATCAGCTGTTGGATGCGATGGAGAAGGCGAACGTGGAATCATCCTTGGTCTTCGGCAAGGACTTCAATGAGAAGATAGGTTCGTTGCAACAGGGCATCATAGATGTATATTGGATACAGAAGAACGCGAGTGTGTTCAGTTCCCTCAACACGTTACTGGCGAGTCAGACCGTATCGTTGCTGAACGGATACATCGGTGACAGATTGGTATCGGAGGATCCGTCCCTCGATAAGAAGGAGATAGACATCATCAAGACTCCGAGTCTCATGACCGGTTCCACATTCTTCAACGGTACCCTTCAGAAAGGGGTGACGCCGGATCAGATCTATTCCGCTATGAGCAGTCAGACCATGTTCATACCGATCATCATCATGTTGGTCATAGTCATGATCGGAAGCATCGTGATCTCATCCATCGGTAACGAGAAGGAGAACAAGACCATGGAGACGCTGTTGACGTTGCCGATCAACAGGACAACGATCGTCAGCGGAAAGCTCATCGGAGCATCCATCGCAGGATTGTTGATGGGTGCGCTGTACATGGTGGGTATGTACTTCTACATCAGCGGTATAACGATCACGTCCGGCAGTGGAGTGTCGTTGGATTCGCTGGGTCTTACGCTCGATGCATTGGATTGGATCGCGATTGTTGCGATGATGTTCCTCGCCATCATATGTGCGCTCGGTATGTGCATGATATTAGGTGCATTCGCCAAGAACTACAAGGCGGCACAGACATATGTGCTTCCCATAAGCGTGTTGGCATTGATCCCGATGTTCATCACCATGTTCAGTTCCTACGGGGAGCTTCCGACGGTATTGCAGGTGCTCCTGTTCATCATCCCGTTCACACATCCGATGATCGTGATGCAGAACCTGATGTTCGGGGAGACGATGATGGTGCTCGGAGGTCTCGTGTATCTGCTGATCTTCGCTACCGCGATGATCTACATCACGGTGAGGCTCTACAAGTCGGACATCCTTCTTACGGGAATAGTCCTCAAGAAGAAGAATAAAGCGGAATGAATGGGGTGTGCGGCCTTCGTTGGAAGGCCACACCCTCTTACTTTTTCATTGAACGTCCAATGCGTTCCTGAGTTCGGAGAACAACGTCTCCATAGGCACCGTCTCGGACGGGATGTCGGCGCACCATGCATACCTGATCATCATATCCTTGTCGACGAGCATGAATGCCCTGTTGGTCTTTCCGATGAGTGCATCACTCTTCGCCCTTCTGACGATGACGTCGTATGCCTTGCATACCTCGAGATCCGGGTCGGAGACATCCTCGAACGGTGATCCCGTATGCTCGATCCATGCACGGTGGTTGTCCATGGTGTCATGGTTGATGTTAACGAGCTCTACTCCGAGGTCCTTGAACTCATTACATCTCTCGATCATCAATGCAAGATATTCCCCGCAGGTCTTACCATTGATCATCGGGAAGAAGTACAGGAGTACGGGAGAATCCTTGACGCGTTCGGATAGCGTGAATCCACCGTTGGTGGAATCGAGTGTGAAATCTACTGCTTTACTGCCTGCGGTTAACATATCATGATGACCTCGTTGTCATTGCTGATGGCGACATGCCTTATCATTCCCCCCATCGATGATCCATCCATCGTCAGATAGCCAGACGTATCAGATCAAGGGGTGAGGAGGATGACGTCACACATCACCATGCAACATTTTTGCATCTATCGTATAGGCATATTTAACTTAATCTATTTTTGAGTAAAATAATAGATACAATTATAACACAAACATCTCATTCAGAGGTCCGATATGAACAGACTTCGGGAATGGTATGTGGGGGATCACGATTCGAGGATCGCAAGATATATGTCCAATAGGAAGGGCGATTCCGAATATGTCGAGATGCCCAGCAGCAGACCCGGAGATTTCATGAAATCCGTATTCGTATTCTTCGCCGGATTGGCTATAATCCTTGTGATATGGCAGGTGTATGCGTGGTGGACCAACGAGGTGGACGGTTCCCTTCTGGAATTCCCGTACCCGATCGAATGTCTTGAGAGGTTGATTAAATACTTCACGCAGGAGGAGCTGATATTCGGAGTACCGTTGGTGCAACACGTATGGGCGAGTCTGGGACGTTGGCTCGAAGCATTCGCACTATCCGCCGTCTGCGGGATATCCCTGGGATTGATATTGGGTTGTCTGAAGCAGATATATCCGATAGTCATCTCGGCCGTGAACATCATACAGATGATCCCGGGTGCGGCATGGATCCCCGTGGCGATCCTTCTCTTCGGTATCGGTAACGCACCGGCCGTCTTCATCATCTGGCTCATATCTTTTGTTATAATAACGATCAATGTTTCCGGAGGTATCCGTCGTATCCCCGAGGTCTATCTGCGTGCTGCGGATATGATGGGTGCGAACATCTTCATGAAACTCTTCAAGGTGATCATCCCGTTCGCATTGTTGGATACCGTCAACGGACTCCGTCTCGGTATGGGAAGTGCCTGGAGGGTGTTGATCTCCGCAGAGATGATCATCGGTACCGGTGTCGGTGTGGGATTCGTCATCTCCGAACTACGCGGTGTCCTGGATTACGTCGGAGCATTCGCATGTATAATGATCATCGGTGTCATCGGACTCCTGATCGACAAGATATTCTTCGTCAGCATCGAGAAGTACGTCAGACACAAACTGAATCTTGACGAGGATGTGTGATCATGATCGAATTGAAGGATGTCACCAAAGCATACTTCGTCAAGAGGAACAAGACGAAGGCGAGGATAGTCCTCGACGATGTGTCGATGAAGATAGATGACAACGAGTTCGTCTGTCTCATCGGACCGTCCGGTTGCGGGAAGACCACCGTACTCAATCTCATAGCGGGATTCGAAAGGCCCACATTGGGCAGTATCTACTGCAACGGGAAGGAGGTCACGGGACCGTCACCCGAGAGAGGCGTCGTGTTCCAGGAATACAGTCTTCTACCCTGGCTCAGTGCGAAATCGAATGTGAAGCTCGCATTGGAGGCTCAGGGTATACCGGAAAAGGAACAGGATGAGATGGCGATGGAGTTCCTGAGGATCGTCCGCATGGATAAGTTCGCGGATATGCGCCCCAACACCCTTTCGGGCGGGATGAAACAGAGGGTCGCGATCGCAAGGATGCTCGCATTGGATCCCGACATCATGCTCATGGATGAGCCGTTCTCCGCATTGGATGCGGATACACGTATGATGTTGGACCGCGAGATAGTGGAACTGTGGCAACAGAAGCACAGGACGGTGGTGTTCGTCACGCACATAATAGAGGAGGCGATACAGATCGCCTCGAGGATCGTCCTGTTCTCGGATTCCCCGGGTAAGATAGTCCGTGAATGGAATATCGACATCCAACACCCGAGGGATCCCGAATCGCCCGAGATGATACAACTTAAAAAGGAAATCAGTGCGGCCTTGACTGAGATCAGTTCTGGCCAGGAGATTAGGTAAAATGGATTCTAAGAAAATGGGAGCGATCTTTGCAGTTGCGGTCATAGCTATCGCGGCAATCGCAGGGGTCTTCATTTGGAATGAGAACAACAAGAGCAGCGAGGAGACCTTCAAGGTGGCATACCTCGCGAAGGGATACTATACGTTCCACGTGGCATTCGACCAGGGATTCTATGACGACCTCGGTTTCAAGGTTGAACCCGTCATCGTCGGAGGAAGCGGACAGGATGCCGTCAACGCTGTCCTGTCGGGTGATGCTACTGTCGCAGCGACGGGAGATGCGCCCTATGTCAACACACTTGCAAGTAAGGGATCCGACAAGTTCGTAGGACTCTGTATGTATGCAGAGACCACGAAGGCATCTGCCGGACACAAATGGGTCACGACAGAGTCATGCCCTGTGACATTGGCACCTATCGCGGGCAAGTCGGCCACGGATGAAGAGGCGGATGCTGCGGCGGCCGCCATCAAGGCATACGACGGAACACTCAGGATGGGACTCGTATACGGTTCCACGACACTCACCACATTCATGAAATGGTGTACATACTACGACATCGACTACGCCCAGGCTCCCAGCACGTCAGCGAAGATCCAAATCAATATCTTCGAGACCGGCGGAGATGCTATCACAGCTCTCGGTTCAGGCGATATCGATATGCTCGGAGGAAGCAACCCCATACCGACGAATGCGATCGAGAAGGTCAAAGGAGCATACATCTGGGGAGACTGTAAGGTCCTCGGAGAGCCCAGCGGTTCGATCCTCTGTACGACGATGGACAATTACAACGCCAACACCGAGAAGATGGAGAAGTTCGTAGAGGCCACATACAAAGCGAACAAGTGGATCTCGGAGAACATGGATGAGGCTGTGAAGATCTGTCAGGAGAAGAGCAGTGTCAAGGATGAGGCGACGATCAGGGACGCACTCGAGGGTGCACCCATCGAGGTCTGTTGGAAGAACATCAACGGAGCACTCTTCGACGCATGGGCACTCACAGCTAAGTTGAACGGTTTCGACGATATGACGAGTGATGTATTCAAGAAATCATGTCCCATCGCCGACACGATCAACGCTTACAAGACGATCCGTGACGAGATCCCGGAGACCAAAGCTTGATAACGGATGGGGGCGACCCCGTCCTTCTTTAATTTTTATATCCTTGGCCTTTTTGCCGAACATCCTATAAGTTTCCGAAGATCGGACGATAGTATCCTCTTGAAGAGTGGGTATCGTAGAAATAGAGTTGTATGGAGTGGGAGGAGGGAGTTGAACCCCCATCTGAGGATCTGCAGTCCCCTGCATGGCCGCTGTGCTACTCCCACATTGCGGTAGTCAGGCTATTAAATCTTCATATAAAAAGCATTGGGGCGATCGTACTCTGTTCGATAATTAATTCGCACGACCTCCGTCAAGACACATCCCGTCGATC
>CAVJRF010000010.1:0-52733 GCA_963651945.1 Eggerthellaceae bacterium
GTATTTCGACACCCTCTCGAGGTATGTGATGCACTTCAGCACCGTGGCCATCGTACGCATGTCCGATGCCCTGGGCTGATAAAGCGAGAGCACCCTCAGGGCACTCTCCTCTATGCACCTGTCATATCTGTCGACCTTCTCGAAATCGGCCATGACCTCCTCGGCCAACTTCACATCGTTGTCCGCAAGTGCCTTGATCGACCTCTCTATCATGCTCGATGTCATCTTCGCCATCTTGACTGTGTTCTCGATGACGGTATCGATCTCCTCTATCGCTTTCTGCATATTGATCACCCGAACCTTCCTGTGAGATACCTCTCGGTCATCTCTTCCTTCGGTTTGTTGAACAGTGATTCCGTTTCCCCGAACTCTATCATCTTGCCGAGATACATGAATCCTGTATTATCGCTGATACGCGAGGCCTGCTGCATGTTATGCGTGACGATCACCACGGTATACTCCTTCTTCAGCTGTACCGCCAGATCCTCGATCTTCGCCGTAGCTATGGGATCGAGAGCGGATGTGGGCTCGTCCATGAGTATTACATCGGGGTTAACGGATAACGTCCTGGCAATGCACAATCTCTGTTGCTGTCCTCCGGACAATCCCAATGCGGATTTGTCCAATCTGTCTGCGACCTCATCGTACAATGCCGCTTTCTGAAGACAGGATTCGACTATCTCGTTCAGTTCCTTCTTGTCCTTGATGCCTTTGAGCTTCGGACCGTAGGTGAGATTCTCCCTTATGGTCATAGGGAACGGGTTCGGTTTCTGGAAGACCATCCCTATCTTCATGCGCAATTCGTTCACATTGATATCCTTCGAGAGGATATCCTCGTCGTGGAACAGCATCCTTCCTTCGATCCTGCATCCGTCGACGAGATCGTTGATCCTGTTGATCGATCTCAGCAGTGTGGATTTACCGCAACCGGAAGGTCCTATGAGGGCCGTGATCGCCTTCTCCTTGACCTTCATCGACACATCGTAGAGTGCCTGCTTCTCTCCATACCAGAGATTGATGTTCTGTATATCGATCGCCACTCCGTTCTCCGTTGTGGTATTCTGTTGATCCATTGATCTCACCATCTTATCTTCTTATTGTAATGACTTCTTACGATTGATGCCAACACGAACATCGAGAGCACTATCAGAAGAAGTATAGTCGCTGTCGCATATTGATATGTGGTCGTACCCGGGACCTCCGCTGTGAGATAGTACAGGTGGTACGGCAATGCCATGACGGGGTCAAATATCGACTTCGCCAATGTGGGCTGGAATGCCACCGCTGCTGTGAACATGATGGGTGCCGTCTCTCCCGCCGCACGTCCGATGGCGAGGATCGCACCTGTTATTGTACCTCCTATCGCCGCGGGGACCACGACCCTGTATGTGGTCTGCCATTTGGTCGCACCCATTGCTCTCGATGCCTCACGCAACTCGTTCGGTACAGCCCTTATCGATTCCTCCGTGGTCCTGATTATGACCGGCAGGATCATCATGGACAATGCAGCCCAACCTGCCACGAGGGAGTAACCCGCTCCGAGGTAGATCACGAAGAACGACAGTCCGAACAATCCGAATACGACTGAAGGCGTTCCGTTCAGTGTATCTATAGCGCCTCTTATGATGTTGTTGAATCTGTTCTCCTTCGCATATTCCGCGAGGTATATCCCTGTCAATATGCCGAGCGGTAAGGCTATCGCGGCCGTTCCTGCGATCAATTCCAACGTACCGACTATCGCGGGCATGATACCTCCCGCCCTACCGCCCTGTGACGGTGCGGATGTTATGAAGTCGATCGAGAGACCCGGGATACCTTTGATCAGAATATCCGAGATGATGATCGCAAGCAGGAGCAATACGAACCCCATGTTCGTGATCAGTACGCATTTCGCCACATCCTCCCTGTCCGTGGGGTTGAGCTTCGACACCCCTTTCAGAGCACCGAACACTGCTAACGTTATCACGATGGAAGCGATCAGCGATGTCATCCCCGACATCATCAACGAGAGTATCATCCATGACAGAGCGAAGATGAGCACATACAGTGATGCCATCATGATCGTCTTCTTGTTCCTCTGCATGAACTCCGATATGTTCGCGAACCTTCCGTTCGAGAAACGGCTCTCCTTGACCGTTCCGTGGAATTTGCGCTTCATGTTCTCCGTGATCCTCTTCGTCACGATGTTCACAATGAACACCATCACCATGAGAACTACTGCAAGCATGAACAATGCATTGTAATGTGTGTCCCCGACCACCGATTCAGGCATCTCCAGAGCCAACGTACCCGTTATGGTACTGATGAGCGAGAATATGTTCCAGAGCGGATCGGGAATTATCGTTGCATTACCGGATACCATCATGACCGCCATCGTCTCTCCGATAGCCCTTCCGATACCGAGTGATACCGCAGCGGATATTCCCATTACAGCCGCAGGTACGATGACCTTGGCCGTCGTCTCCCACCTGTTCGCACCCATGGCTATGGATGCCTCCCTGTAGGAGTGGGGTACCGCACGGATCGCATCCTCGGATACGGAGATGATCGTCGGTAATGCCATTATCCCCAGTACGATCGAGGCCGCGAGCCATGACGAACCGAACAGGAGATTGTTATTGAATATCTTCGAGAGGAAAGGCACCAATATGACCAATCCGAAGAAACCGTAGACGACCGAAGGGATACCGGCGAAGACCTCGCACAGAGGCTTCAGCACACTGCGCACCTTCGGACTTGCGAACTCCGAGATGTATATCGCTGCCAGGAGCCCTACCGGGAATGCGAAGGCTATCGCACCGATAGTGACCAATAAGGTACCGAGGATCATCGGTAACGCGCCGTACAGGCCGTCGGAGGGTGACCACTCGGTATTGAAAATGAATTGGATGGGATCGACATCCGAGAATAGTTTGACCCCATTTCCTGCTATGAACAGGATGATGAGGAAGATGATCAGCACAGCTGTCGATGCGACAGCTATGAGGATGTACCTCATGGTCGTATCGACATCGATACCGATCCTTCCTCTGCTGTGCTGATCTTTGAACATCGTTCGATCCCTTCAGAGATTGACCAGCTGACCGATACTGATGTAACCGATGGATCCCGAGGTGCTGTTGATCATACTGATCACGGCTCCGGTGGATGCGAGCGAGTTGACATCGGACTTCATTGTCCAATCGGATACTGCCTTCTTGACGGACTCCTCGAAGCACTCGCGTGTTCCTGAACCATCTTCACGGCAGACTACGGCGATCTCCTTGTCGACTCCGCCGACCTGCGACCAGTTCGTGATCTCTCCGCTGTAGATCTTTGCGACCTGCTCGATCGTGAGGTTGTCGACACCTGCACCTTGAGGTCCCTGGAGCACATACCGATATCGGATGTTCCGTTGATCGTGTTGCTTGCACCCTGACCGGATCCTCCTCCGGAGACTGAGATGTTCATGTAGGAGTATTTCTTCATGTATTCCTCGGCGATGAGCTGCATCGTCTGGATGATCGTTGTCGAACCGGAGATTGTGATGCTCGTCTTTCCGTCCTTGTCGGGAGCCTGATACTCGGTCTTCGTGTCGATCGTGATGAATTCCTGTCCAAGGATCTTCTGTCCATCCTCGGACGTCACATAATTGAGGAATGCCGCGACATTCCCTGTTGCCTCGCCCATCGTACAGACGATGAGGTTCCTCTTGATGAGATATGATCCGTCATTGACGTTGGCCTCGGTGGCCTCTACACCATTCAACGATACTGCGTAGGCTTTAGTGTCGTTGTTGTCGTTGTTCTTGTTCATTATCGCGTATGCAGAGATACCTGCGACGGCAATGATGACAACAGCGAACACTGCGATGATCTTGTTGTTCAAGTCTTTTTCACCTTGATTGCTACTATCCGGGAATTCTATATATAGCAACTCGAATTATTATATAGCTCAATATATAGCACTCAGTATTCGAATGTAAACTATAAATAATATCAAAATTAATTCATTCAATAATGAGATAAGAATAGCGATTCTTAAAAAGTATATAATCAGTTGTTAACAGTAATTAATTTACAATCTATTCACTTTTTATATCAATATTCTGGTAGCGGTTATAGCGACAGGTATGGAAATTAGAAAAGTACAGATTACCGGCGGATCGTCTATGATGATCACACTTCCCAAGGATTGGGCGGATTCCATTGGATTGAAGAAGAATGATCCCGTGTCGTTGGATGTACAGAGCGATGGCTCACTGATCGTATACCCCAATGGGATGGAATCGAGGGAAGTATCCACCACCAAATGCATCGATGTTTCTGACATATCTGACAGGGATTTCATTTTCAGACAGTTGATCGGCGCATATATCGCAGGTCACAGCACGATAAAGATCACTTCCAACACCAAATTGAAGAGCATCCATATCGGTGTCGCATCGTCGTTCGTTCAGACTGCCATAGGATTGGAGATCATCGAGGAGAATGACAACAACATCATCATCCAGGATCTGATGAATCAGAATCAGATCAGACCGATGAAGTCTCTGGAGAGGATGGAGGTACTTGTACGCAACATGCTCAATGACATCATCGATTCCATCGAGAAGAAGGACATGACCCTCTTCGCAGGAATGAATGACAGGGATAAAGAGGTCGACAGGATCCATTGGTTGATCCTCAGACAGGTCAGTATCAATCAGAGGGACCCCACGGTCTCCCGTAAACAGGGCATGAGCATCGCTGCGATCACACGTTGCAGCTCCATCAGCCGTATCATCGAAAGGATCGGCGATCACGCCGTACTCCTTTCCAAGAACATGGCATCGATCATCGAGGATCCCTCCACGAGTGATATCGACAAGGATATCGTCAAAGCAGGTCGCGATGCGATAGCATTGTTCTCCGACTCCATACACACGTGGAAGATCAAGGACATGGTTTCTGCGAACGATTGTATCGAAAGAGGGAAGGAACTCGCAGAAAGCATCGCCAAGCGTTCCAAGAACGTCGATGGACTCGCCAGGAACACGGCTGTCTCCAACGAACTGATCGCCGGCAGTGTGAAGAGGATCGTAGAATATTCTATGGATATCTCCGAGATCGCGATAAACGCGACCATGGAGTAAGGGGTTTAATGGCAAGGGATCAGTGCATCCCCTGCCACCTCGGAACGAATCCGAAGAAGCACATTCGTATGTGTCTGTTGTGAATATATCCTTTACCCAAAATTTGGATGTATAATCCAACCAAGACCACTGCGGACGATATGTATATTGCATATCGCTCGGCGTACCGTGATCACTGTTTCCTGAGCTTGCCCTGATTCATGGCCGTCTCGAAACCGGGCATATCATCGGGAGTGATGATGACCTTGTCACCTTTCGCATACTTCTTACCTTGAGCCCAATTCGTGAACGGTGCTAACACACGGTACGAATCACCCTTCTGCTTGGGTGCCTTGACGACCGGTTTTCCCTTGAGATCCGTATAATTGCCGTTGTACATCTTTGCGGTGTTACCGGAGACCTCGATGACCTTGTTACATACATTATCCAAGAAGTATCTGTCATGGGTGATCGTTATGATCGTACCGTCGTATTCCGACAGGGCCTGCTCCAACATATGCTTCGATTCGATATCCACGTAATTGGTAGGCTCGTCCAGGATCAATAGATTGGTCGCACCGTTCAGCAACATGCATAATGCGACCCTCGCCCTCTGCCCACCGGATAATGAGGACATCTTGTTCGTGACGTTCTCATCCGTGAGGAGGAAATGCGACAGCATGTTCCTCGCCTCGGCCTTCTTGTCCTTGCCGATGACCATGAGCATCTGTTCCTCTGCCGTGAGATTCAGATCCAATCCCTCATGGTTCTGCGAATAGTAACCGATCTTCGCACCCGGTGCGACCCAAAGCTCTCCGGATACGGGGATCTCTCCCAACAATGCCTTGATGAGAGTGCTCTTACCGGCACCGTTGGCTCCGAAGACACCGACCTTATCCCCTTTCTCGATATCGAGGTCCACATCTCTCAGAATGGTCCTCCCGTCATAACTTACGGACATCCCGTTCGCGATGACCACGTTCTTACCTGATTTCTGAGCGGCCTGAAAGTTGATGGAGATCTTCTTCGAATCCTCGGGCCTCTCCTTCTTCTCCATCTTATCGATGAGCATCAGACTCGTCTTGTACGATGCCATGTACCTGCGTTGGTCATGGAACATCTGTTCGGCGATCGCTTCCTGCTTCTTCTTCTGATTCTCGTATCTCTCGAACTCTGCCATCGCTCTCTCGATGGCCTCGTTCTTCTTCTCGACGAATTGGGAATAATTGCCTTTGTATTCCCTGGTCTTCCCGTTCTCTATCTCTATCACTCTCGTGACCACGGAATCGAGGAAGTATCTGTCGTGACTCACGACCAGGATGGCACACTTGGAACTCAGGATCTTCTCCTGCATCCATTCTATGGTGGTGATATCCAAATGCGATGTGGGCTCATCCATTATCAGAAGGTCGCAATCGGATATCTGTACGGCGAGCTTGGCGATCATCACCTTGGTCCTCTCACCGCCGGACAGGGTGTTCATCCTCCTGTCCAATATCTCGACCGGGAAGTTGATGGAAGTGAACACATCATGCAGCTTCTCATCGATCTCGGATTCGAATGAGGAGAGCTTACGATCCAACTCCGCACTCTCCTCCGCAAGGGCGTTCCAATCAACATCGCCGCCTTGCATCATGATCTCATCGATCTCGGCCTGACGGCGTTTGATGGTATCGACGAATCCGTAACAACTGCTGAGGACGTCACGCGGTGTAGCGTCCTCGGGCAATTCGGTGAATTGTTGCATATAGCCGATCTTATCCGTCCTGCGGATGATCTCTCCAGTATCGGGCTTCTCCTCACCGAGTATCAATCTCAGAAGCGTACTCTTCCCGGCACCGTTGTTGCCGACGAGTCCTACGCGCTGTCCTTCGTCTATCTGAAGCGTTGCATCGGTCAGCACCTTCAATGGTCCGAACGATTTCGATAATGATGAGGCCCTTACTAACACGGTCCGACTCTATCGGTTCACGATATATAACCGCGTTCATGGTCGGATGGTATCATAGGGCCATGCGATGAGGGTGTACGAGGATTACTGCAGCAAGGCGGATCCCGACGATATGATGAAGAGGATGATGGAGGAGGTCATATCGTGACCTCGCTTACACGACCCCTCTCAAGATGGCCTGTTCGATGAGGTATGACAGATAGAAGTCTCTCGATTCGATTTTGTCTATGATGAGATTCGATATCTCATACAATCTGGACAGCGGAGTATTGACATGACGCTCAGTATAACCCAATCCTGGACACCAATCGAACAGGATTGGTACGGGATGGTTTTCAACAGGCGACATTATGTCCCACATCACGTCGTATTTCGGATTCTCGCTGAATATGATTGATACACAGTAGTCCTTGTATACCTTGAACGTGAGAAGTGCAGGAATTGTGAACCTGTCGTTTTCCTCAGTGAACTTGACCCCGGAAAAACCGAACGTCATCAGCTGGGTGAGGGTCAACTCATCGTGGGGATTCCTGTCCCTGATGCGTTCAGCACCGAGACAGTAGTCCCCGAGTGCGAATTTAGTAAGAACCCCGATTAATTGATTGAAAGATTTGAAGGATGTCCGGAAGTTAGCGATGTCTTCGGGTATATCCATTCCGACGATCTGGTGTTTCTGTACGTGCTCTTGACTGTACGTGTATACTTCGTATGGAGGTTTGCAGCACTCTTCTAGGGCGATGTACAGTAAAGCATTCGGAGAGAACTGGACAAGACATAGAAGCGGCAGAACGATGCAGTCGTTCTGCCAGGCGGGATAGTATTCGGATAGCCCCTCACTGATGAATTCGAGCTGTTTCTTCTCGGCATCAGTCAGTACCAGATTGTCCCATGTCGCCTCTTGTTTGTACCAGGACAGACCATAGATGGCATCACTGTTCTCAATGTACCAGTGATGTTCGGAAGACAGTTTTGATAGATGATCGACATACTCCTTGGTCCTGCTATCCGTAAAGTTACGCATTGTCTTCAGTTCCTCGTCCTTACTGCCCATTTGCTCCGAATAATCTTCAATGAATTCCAATTCTACCTGGAATCCAGATTTCAACTTGTCCAACAGGATGCGGTTGCTCCTCCTTTTGTCAAAATCCAGTAGATAATAGTCGGGAGAATGGCATTGATCATCAGGCAACGGATCATCCGTGTCGAGCAGAAGATTCATGATGTTCTTGTAGTCCTTCTCGCTTTCGTCGTCGATAAGGGCCCTGACTTCATCCAGGGTTTCCAACAATCCACGGATCCTCGGCGCAATCTCATAGTTCTTGGTGAATCTCCCAACTAAGGGGATATCGACCAGTTTCCCGTCCTTCAGTATTCTGATTTTGTGAGCCTTCTTGCGTAGGCAGTCGAGGATGAACTGTCTGTTCAGGACAATCTCCGAATATTTGCTGTAAAGGGGATCCAGACCGAATCTACGGTCCGGATAGAAACGGGTGGAGTAATGTTTCGCCACGCGTTTGATTAAGCTGATGTATCCCTCGGTGGTCTCAACGGGATAGTATTTCAATTCCTTGGATACCTTCTCGAAATTAATGGTCTTCCTCAGAATACCTTCCCTTTCCAGTTCTTTAAGGGTCTTATAAAAGATGTTGTCGTTGGCGTACTGCTTGAACCCTTTGTCCTCGGTGCATTCCTTCTTGTATTGTTCGTAGAGCTCTTTCGGGGTGTTCGCCCAGACGAACGGCAGACGGAAACGGGGATCGTCCTCCATACCCGGTATTCTCCACATATTGTAACGGTTCCTGCTGTCGCGATCCATATAGATCCTGTCGAGGAACGTACTAAGGATGAAACATTCCGCATCAGAGGGGTTTGTGTTGCGGTTCTTCTTATCGCTCATAAGTATCCTATCCGAATCTGGATATAAGCAATATCAGAAAATTGGAATTTAATACTGATTATTTTCCAATAATCCACGGTATATTAACTAACAACACCATGTAGTTGTTTTAGACAGGAAACTGCCGAGGAGAAACAAAATATGAGCAAATACCACGGTGATGAACACACCAAGGCCGAGAATGACAACCACGCGAACCAGCTGAACCCCAACAACGATGCCTACTGGTCGTCCAGGGGAGAGGAGCAGGAAGAGGAGGAAGACTGAGTGGCAAAAGAGATCTTCTGCCCGTACTGCCAGAAGACGGTACGGGCAGGCAAGATCCGTTGGCTGTGGTTCTTCGTGCTCCTACTGATAGGATACCTTCCTCTGTACCTCCTATACTGTCTGTTCACGAAGGGCCACATCTGCCCGGAATGCAAGAAACGTGTCTGGGAGAAGAAAGATGACTGACTACATGGTCCAATACAAGAGAAACCTGAAGGCCATGAACAAGGCCGGAAAGGGCTCCCCTCAACCCGGGGAGATATGGTGGGTCTCGATGCTGGACGGCATAAAAGACCGTCCGATCTTGATCTTGGGTCACGGCAACGGAACCGTCACGTTCCGCAAATGTACCTCGAAATATAGTACGCTTCATCCCCGCGATACAATCGAGGATTATTACGATGCAGGGCTGGATAAGGCGACGTACGTGGATCCCAACTGTCGTACTATATCCAGGCAGTGTCTTGTGAAGAAGATGGGCGAACTCTCCGAGTTCGATCGCGAGAAGTTTGGACTGTGAGACCGACGGGCCGGGTTTTCCGGCCCAATGGTCTCATTCAGCCTTCTCCATCAGCTTTTCTCCCAGCATCCTGACCTTCGCATCCAACCAGGTCAGCACCTTCAATGGTCCGAACGATTTCGATAATGATGAGGCCCTTACTAACACGGTCCGACTCTATCGGTTCACGATATATAGCCGCGTTCATGGTCGGATGATATCATAGGACCATGCGATGAGGGTGTATTCAATGGATTTTAAATCATATGATGCAATCGGCGGGAACATGTTCGAATACCAGGAACTAGAGGATGCATTGGTCAGATTCGTCAAGGACAGGGTCGAAGGCAAGGATGTCGGTGTCGCCTGCTCCGGAGGATTGGATTCCGGCCTGGTATCGGCGATCGCCAAGAGGTATGCCAATTCCGTGACATTATACTCATGCGGTACGAAGAACGCGCATGACGTGATGATGGCGAAGGACCTCGCGGAGAGATTGGATGTACCAATGGTGCATGCGAAGATCACCAAGGGCGATATGCACGGATTGATAAGAGAGATGATAGAGATCGCGGGTCAACCGGATCCCTTCACCATATCCTACGAGATGCCTCTTTTATGTGTTTGTAGAACAGCGAAGGAGGACATCATCCTCACCGGACAGGGTGCCGACGAGTACTTCATGGGCTGTGCCAAATTCGTAGGTGCCAGTGCTGAGGACTACGAGGTGTTGAAGACGGCGAGTGTCGAAAGATTGCTGAACGTCTCCGTCCCCTGCGAACTGAAGATCGCCGAACACTTCGGCAAGACGTTGTTCTACCCTTATCTTGATATCAGCATGACCTCTCTTGTGGAGAAGATCGATCCCGAGATCCTCAGACCGAAGGACATGGATTCGAGGAAGGAGGTGCTGAGGAAGATCGCCCTCCATCTCGGATACGATTTCCTGGCCAAGAGGCCGAAGAAATCATCCCAATACGGTTCCGGTACAACAGACCTCATACGCGGCATCGCCAAGGAGAACAACATGATGTATGCGGAGTATATCGCATCCATCAGGGATGAGGTCACATACGGCAAGGTACCGCTGAAGAGGGGTTCCGTCATCAATGCTCGCATAGACCCTATCGTGAAGGAGAAGGCCGAGAGGATACTCCTTCAGAAGGGAATGACGCCATCCGAAGCCATCGAGGACCTCTACAGAAGGATCATCGAAGAGAATCAGGGATCACTTTGAAGCAGATACGTTGATCCTCTTGAGCTTTAGATTGAGGATCGCGACACCTACGATCACGAGTGCGATACCGCAGAGCTTCATCGTCGTCGGCGACTGACCGTACATGGCGAATCCAGCAACGGTGGCGACCATCGGTTCGATGAGTGCGAGAACGGAAACATAACCCGCATCCAATCCCTTGAGTCCCGTCCCGTAGAGGAAGTACGGCAACAATGTGATCAGGAGACCCAATCCCAACATCCATGCGCCGGCCATCTCCACATTCACCGCTATGTCCAAGAGACCGAGGACATCGGAGAAGGGCAGAAGGCACAATGCGGATATACCGAATGCGTAGAACGTCAGCGTCATCGGATCGTATTTCTTGAGGAGGAACTTGTTCAGTATCGTGTACATCGCATAGGTGAATCCCGAGCCGAGTCCCATCCAGAAACCGGTCATGTTCAATTCCCCTGCATCGCCTCCTACAAGCCCGACAGCCAATGCACAACCGACGAATGCCAATCCCAACGCTATGATCTTGTTGAAGGTCAATTCCTCTTTGAAAATTATCACGGACAGTATCAAAACGAAGAACGGTGCGGTGTAGAGCATGATCGAAACCATGGACAACGGGCAACCGATGGCTATCTCCTCGAAATAAAGAACGTTATAGGCCATGAAGAATGCGGCAACGATGACGAAGATGACGATATCCTTAGGTTCGATCCTGAACAGGGATCTGTCGCGTATCAGCATCACTACGAGCAGACCTATCGCCGTGACGGCACACCTCACCTCTGTGACCTGGGTGGAACTGAGACCATCTGCCTCGAGCTCACTGGTGAAGATACCGATGACACCCCATAGACAGGCGGCAACGACGATAAGGGAAGCATAGAATGCCTTCTTCTCCATGCTCCGCTCTATCTCCTCCCCATATTAATAGAATCCTACAGGAATACCGTCGTTCCAGATAAACTACCAGTATGTGCGGAAGATGTGAGTAAAGGATTATATCACATAACGCTATGATTGTTTTCCAGAGTAGTGGAATTCATGAAGGATTATCCGAACGTTCACATTCTGGACCATCCGCTGATCAGGCATAAGGTCGCCTATCTGAGGGATGTCAACACCAATACCAAGCTTTTCAGAGATCTCATCACGGAGGTAGGTACGCTCATGACGTATGAAGCGTTCAAGGACGTGCCTACGGAGACCGTGAAGATCCAAACACCCTTCGAACTCATCGATCAGGAGATCGTCAAGAATGATTCGGTCGCGATCGTCCCCATCCTACGTGCCGGACTCGGTATGGTGGACGGAGTGTTCAACCTGTTCCCTCTGGCGAAGGTCGGTCATATCGGCCTATACCGTAACGAGGAGACACATGAGCCAGTAGAATATTATTGTAAACTTCCGCAGAACATCGAGAATATGGTCACTGTGGTCCTGGACCCCATGTTGGCCACGGGCGGAAGTGCTTCGGCGGCCATAACCATGCTCAAGGAACATGGCTGTAAGAAGATCAAACTCATGTCCATCATAGCGGCACCCGAAGGTGTATCCAAGATGGCTGAGGACCACCCTGACGTCGAGATATACGTCTCGACCCTGGACAGGGAACTGAACGAGAACTGTTACATCCTGCCCGGTCTCGGTGATGCAGGTGACAGGATCTTCGGAACCAAGTAAAGGTGTAACCATGACTGGAGTAAAACTAGTGTATGATGTGAGGGACAAACCCCCTCTAAAGAAGAACATCATCTTCGCGATACAGCAGTTCCTTGCTATCATCGCAGCCACGATCCTCGTGCCTGTTCTCGTCAACTCGGCCACAGGGACCGAATATCTCAACCAAGCATCCGCATTGGTCGGTGCGGGTGCGGGTACGATCGTCTATCTTCTGTTCACAAGGTTCAAGAGCCCTGTGTTCCTAGGCAGTTCGTTCGCATTCATCCCCGCTCTCATCGGTGCCGTCTCATTCGGATACTTCGGTATCATCATGGGTGCGGTCATGGCCGGTCTCGTCTACGTTCTGTTGGCGGCCATCATCTGGAAATGCGGTACCGATTGGGTCGACAAATACATGCCCCCGATCATCATCGGTCCGACCGTAGCATTGATCGGATTCTCGCTCGCAAGTTCCGCTATCGGAAACATGGGCGGACCCACCTCATATGTGACGATCATCGTCGGAGTAGCCACATTCCTTGTCGTCGCTTTGGCATCCAACAGGGGACCCAAATCCATCAGGCTGTATCCGTTCATCATCGGTATCCTGTTCGGTTACATCTTCGCCGCACTGCTCACCGTCATCGGTAACGCATGCAACATCAGCGAATTGGTCATCATGGACTATTCCGCATTCGATGATATAGGCAACTTCGACAAATGGATCCCCAACCTCACATTCCTCGGTGCGTTCGATGAGGGTACATCACTGATGTCATCCGCAGCAAGCTGGTTGACCGTGGCGGTCCTCTTCGTGCCCATCGCATTCGTCGTGTTCGCCGAACACCTCGCGGACCACAAGAACCTGAGTTCGATTATCGATCACGACCTCATCAAGGATCCCGGACTCCAAAACACGCTCATGGGAGACGGAGTCGGTTCGATGGTCGGTGCATTCTTCGGAGGATGTCCCAACACCACATACGGTGAGTCCATCGGATGTGTGGCACTCTCGAGGAACGCTTCCGTCTACACGATCTTCCTCACGGCGATCATCTGTATCGTCGTGGCATTCATCTACCCGTTCGTCGCATTCCTTACTACGATACCTTCCTGTGTCGTCGGTGGTATCTCCATCGCACTCTACGGATACATCTCGGTCTCGGGTCTCAGGATGTTCAAGGAGATGGATCTCAACAACTCCAGGAACCTCTACGTCGTAGCAGCGATCTTCATCACCGGTATCGGCGGATTATCACTGCAGTTCGATTTCGACGGACAGGCCATCGCAGTCGGTTCCATCGCCTGTGCACTGATCGTCGGTATCATCACGAACCTCCTCCTCTCTTGGAAGGCCAAGGAAGAGGATGATGATTTCTGAATAAACATCGAGGGGATCGTCCCCTCGCCTTCCTACATTTTTTCAAGTAGCTCCATTCACTAATTATTTTAACCATCTCCCATTTAGGTATGTCAAGAATAGGGGAGATTGACATGGTCGACGATTATTTCACGAAAAAGGCTGCGATGTGCACCAAAGAGGACGATACGCCGACGGAACTCTATGAGAAATACGATGTCAAGAAAGGACTCCGTGACAAGAATGGAAAAGGTGTCGTCACGGGTCTGACACACATCTCAAGAGTGGATGGATTCGAAGTGATAGACGGAGTGAGGACGCCCATAGAGGGTCGTCTCGCATACAGAGGGTTCAACATAAAGGATCTGATCCTCGGCCACAAAGAGGAGAGATTCGCATTCGAGGAGGTCGCATACCTACTCCTGTTCGGCGAACTCCCTACCAAGGCGGAACTCGAGGAATTCACCGAGATCATCGCCAATCACAGAGAACTCCCCACGACATTCCTCAGGGGAGTTATCCTCAAGGCCCACAGCAAGGACATCATGAACTCCATGACCAAGAGCGTCCTATCACTGGGAGCATATGACGATTACATCGGAAGCAATGATATCGATGTGGTATTGAAACAGTGCATCGATCTCATCGCCGTGATGCCTATGCTCGCGACATACGGGTATCAGGCATACAGTTACTACGATCTGAACAACAGCCTCATCATCCACAGGCCGGATCCCAAGCTCTCAGTGGCCGAGAACCTCCTCATGACATTGAGGGAGGACGGGAAGTTCACGGAATTGGAGGCCAAGGTATTGGATACCGCCCTCATACTCCACATGGAGCACGGAGGAGGCAACAACTCCACCTTCACGGCACGCGTCGTGACATCCGCGGGATCGGATACGTACGCCGTCATGGCAGCGGCATTGTCATCGCTGAAAGGACCGAAGCACGGCGGTGCGAACATCAAGGTCGTTCAGATGATCTCCGACATCAAGAAGCATGTCGAGGATACGGATGATGAAGAAGCGGTGAGAAGGTATCTCGTCGACATACTCGAGAAGAGGGCCTTCGATAAGGCAGGATTGATCTACGGTATGGGCCACGCGATCTATTCCATCTCCGACCCAAGGGCAGAGATACTCAAATCCTTCGCCGAGAGATTGGCGATAGAGAAGGGACGCGAGAAGGACCTGAGATTGTATCAGACGATTGTCAAGATCGCCCCTCAACTCATCACCGAGAGGAAGAATGCGTTCACAGGCGTGAGTGCGAACGTGGACATGTACAGCGGTTTCGTCTATGACATGCTCGGCATACCCGAGGAGATGTTCACACCGATCTTCGCGATCGCAAGGATCGTAGGTTGGAGCGCACACCGCATCGAGGAGCTCGTCGGAGGCGGGAAGATCATACGCCCGGCATACATCTCCATCTCGGCAGATAGGGAATATGTCCCGATCGAAAAGAGATGAGTCCGGATGTCAAGACCGTTACTGATACTGTTGATAGTGCTATTGAGCATATTCGGTCCGATCTCCACCGATATGTACCTGTCGGGACTCCCCGACATGGTCATAGAGTTCGGAACGACGGAATCCATCATGAACATGTCATTGTACCTGTTCATGCTGTCATTCACGATCAGTATCCTGCTCCTCGGACCCGTCAGTGACAAGTACGGCAGGAAGAAGGTATTGATCATATCGATGATAGTCTACACCGCATCGTGCCTCCTTTGCTGTCTCTCGCCCAATGTAGAGACGTTCATCGCACTCAGGATGATCGAGGCGATAGGTGCCGGCGGTGCGATAACCATCGCATTCGCATTGGTGAAGGACTGCTTCAGCGGAAGGGAGATGTCCGGGATATTGTCCCTTGTGGCGGTACTCGGCATATTGGGTCCGATACTCTCCCCAGTGATAGGTACCGTATTGATCAATCTGATCGATTGGAAGGCCACGTTCTGGGCCCCGGGAATCATCGCACTGTTCTGTATCGCACTCGGCACGATGATCCCTAACGACATACCGGTCGAACGCATGGAAGGTAAGGTCACGGAAGCCGTCAAATGCGTGTTCAGACTGATGAAGGAAAGGAACTTCTTCGATTTCACCATCATGAACACCACATGTTCCGGTTCACAATTGGCATTCATCGCAGTATCATCATACGTCTTCCTCAACGACTATGGATTGGACCGTACGGGATACAGCATCGCACTCGCGGTATCATGTGTCATCGGTCTCGTCATCGCCGAGGTGATAAAGCGTATCGGACTGAACAACAGGAACATCGTGAGGATATTGTTCTCGCTGTCCGTCGTGTCATTCCTGATGATGCTCCTGCTCCCGAAGTTCGGATGGGTGTGGTTCATGTTATCCATAACACCCAACGCGGCCGCCTGTACGGTCACACGTAGCTGCGGATTCAACATCCTGATGAACAATCACGAAGGGGATAACGGAGCGGTATCGTCACTGCTCAACTTCATGACGTTCCTCTTCGCATTCATAGGCATGGCGATAGCATCATCGTTCCCTTCGGACGGTTTCGTCCTCGGTATCGCATTCGTGATGCTCCTGATGACGATCATCTATGCCGTATGCTGGTTCGACCTCAAGAGGCAGGAGCCTCTCAAGGGCATGGAATGATCATCTCCTTCCATTGTCCTTGGGCTTCGCCCTGAGGTATTTCAAAAGTTCCGCATCCTTCTCGTCGGACCATTCCGGGGTGTAGCCGTTGAGGATGAATTCCTTGTACCAAGATTCGGCCTCATCCATGTAA
Organism: Eggerthellaceae bacterium; assembly: GCA_963651945.1. GTDB lineage: Archaea > Thermoplasmatota > Thermoplasmata > Methanomassiliicoccales > Methanomethylophilaceae > Methanarcanum. Next base: position 16,747 of record CAVJRF010000010.1, read on the forward strand.
GGCTTCATGTCCAATCTCGGCATGACGATGATGAATGTGTTCTCTTCGGTGGGTTTCCATGCGTTGGGACGGATGACCTCCGATTCTTCCAAGAAGCCTACGAGGAACACAACGGTATCGAGTCCGGCCAATTCCGCATACAGGGATGCCTGGAGTTGGTATGTCATCGGTACGTTGGTGTATCCGCCCTTGCCATCATCCCACTTGCTCCTGTCATGCGATGTCTTGATCTCGAGGATGGCCTTCCTCTCGCCGTCGATGACGATATAACCATCCACCAATCCGCCGAACAACTTGTTGTCATGGAAATGGTCGTAACCACATTTGTCACCCTCGACAGGCTGTTCCACGACCGCTTTCTGTCCCTCGGAGAGGTTCAACGGGCCGGAGAGCATCTTCGTACACCTCTGACCGAGATAATTCCTCAACACGGGTTCCAATGCGTTGCCCGCATCGATGTACTTGTTCGCCTTGTCCCCGGGATATATCCCTGCGATCTCACAGGCCACCTTGAACGGTGTCGCGAATTCGCTGTATCCGAGGATGCCTCCGATCTTCGTACCGGAGATCTTCTTAGGCTTCCATGTCTCGAAGTATACGGTCTTCTCGTCATCGCTTATCTCTACGATGTTCTTCCTTCCGTCGAATGCCATGGGGATCACTCCTTCAACGTCTCTTCGGCACTCTGGATGCACTTGGTCAGGACGGAATATGCGTTGATCATATCATACTCGCCGACGATGAACACCGTATCCGTATGACAACTGACCGTCTCCTCGATGTTGATACCCGCATCTGAAAGATTGGTGATCAGGTATGCGATAACTCCGCTCGTCTCGACGATCTTCTCCGGGGATTTCACGGTGATCTCGACGAGATTCTCCCTTATCTTCAATATGTTGAACCTTCCGACGGTGTCGATGATACGCTCCTTGAGCATCTTGTCGGCGATGATCGTGACCGCCGATGCGGATTGGACGATCTGCATGATCGAATCCTCGTTCCAAAGGTCCTTGAACAGATTGTCCATCTTATGGAGGACGGACCAATCGTTCTTTGCGGTGACGATACAAGTCTTCGTCCTCATCTCGAGACGGCTGTCCTTGAGGATGTTGAGGATGTTGATCTCGTGGTCCGTGGATACGCCCATCTTACTTGCGTATCTCCTGCAGGCGATCATCACGGCTTCCTGATTGTCGAGATCGAGGTCCTTCATGATGGTCCTCGCCAGCGAGGAATAATTGACCAGTCCTTTCGAGACACAATCCTTGACACTAGGATGTGAATCGATGTAAATCCTTGTTCTTTCGGCTAGACTCTCCCTGGTAGGACCTTTCGACATGAGGGTTCAATCAAGATACAAGTATTTTATCTGTTCTATATCAGACAAAAGAATGAAAATAAAAGTTAAATGAGACAGTGATGTCTCAGTTTAAGAATCCGTTCATGGCATCGATGAACATGTCCGCCTCGGCCTTGCCCATTATGAGCGGGGGGATCAGACGTACGGTGTTGCCATGACAGACGTTGATGAGGATGCCTTTCTCGCGACAGTACCTCTGGAGATCCGTCGCTTTCGTCCTCATCTCGATACCTGTCATCAGGCCGTAACCGCGGACATCGACGATCTCGTCGGAATCGATCTTGGAGATGTTCTCCCTGAGATACTTCCCCATTTCGTAGGAGTTCTGAACGAGATTCTCCTCCTTCATGATGTCTATCGTTGTGGATACCGCGGTACATACCAACGGTGTACCGCCGAACGTCGTTCCGTGCGTACCCGGTGTCATTACGGATGAGAATTCATCGGTGGTCACGACTGCACCCACCGGTACACCTCCTCCAAGGGCCTTCGCCAAAGAGATGATATCGGGTACGACTCCAAAATTGTCGATACCGAACCACTTCCCGGTACGCCCCATACCGGTCTGCACCTCATCCACGATCATCAATGCACCCTTCTCGGTACATACGTCACGTACGGTCTTGAAGAACTCCGCGGAAGCGGTCTTCACGCCGCCCTCACCCTGGATGGGTTCCACGATGACTGCTGCCGTCTCATCATCCACTGCGGATTTGATCGATTCGCATGAATCATAATCGAAATAGTCGAAACAACCGGATATCAGCGTCTTGAACGTGTCCTGATACTTCGTCTGTCCCGTTGCACCCAATGCGCCTGCGGTACGTCCGTGAAATGAGTTCAATGCAGAGAGCACCTTCTTCTTCCCTGTGTAACGCACAGCGACCTTCATCGAACCCTCGTTGGCCTCCGCACCGCTGTTCACGAACAATGTGCGATCGAGACCTTCGGGCGTTATGGATGCGATCGCCTCTGCGGCATCCCCCTGTTCCTTCACGTGATACAGGTTGGATACGTGCACGAGCTCGGCCGCTTTCTTCTGGACCGCTGCCACCCACTTGGGGTGTGAGTAACCGATGGAGTTCACAGCGATACCTGCGACGAGATCGAGGTATTTCCTGCCCTCGACATCATAGAGGTACATCCCCTCCCCGTGATCGAAACAGAGATCGATACGTCCGTAGTTCTGGAAGAGATACTTCGATCCCTTCTCCTTTATACTATCAAAATTCATCGGATCATTCCTTCTTTATGACGGTCCCTTCTTTCGAACCGTCGATTATGTCGGAGAGGATGACCTTCTCATCCTTCCCGTTGATCATACGTACTCTGACGACACCGGCCTCCAATGCCTCACGGCAGGCCTCAACCTTGGGTATCATTCCGCCCGATATGATGCCCTTCTTGATCAGTGCATCAACATCGCCGAGCGTCATCTCGTCGATCTTCGATGACGGATCCTTCACATCCGTCAATATCCCTGGCACATCGGTCACCTGTACCATCTCGTCGCACCTGAGTGCGGCAGCGATGGCGGATGCCATGGAATCGGCATTGACATTCAGATGGTTACCGTCCTCGTCGACTCCGATAGGGAACACCACGGGCGTTATCCCGTTGTCGAACAACCCGTCTATCGCATCCGTATCCACAGATATGACATCACCGACGTACATCAGGTCCACCTCCTCCCCATCCACATCCAACGGTGCCTTCTTCTTGCTCAAAGTTACCACATAACCGGGCACTCCGAGTGCTCTGACACCGGATTTCTTCATCGAACGGACGAGACTGCCGTTTATCGAGGAGAGTGTTTCCTTCACGACACCGAGCGTATCCATGTCAGTTATCCTGAACCCATTTGCCTTCTTCGGCTGTATCCCTTTGATTTCCAATGCCTTGTTGATCTCGGGACCTCCACCGTGAACGATGACCACATTCGCACCCGAATCCCTCATCCTTGACACGGAATCGCAGAAACGCTCCCTATCCTTGGATTCGCTGAGTGCATTACCGCCGATCTTGAACAGATATGTCGACATGCTGGCACCTTCATGTGGAGTATTCCGCATTGATGCGGACGTAATCGTATGTTAGATCGCATCCCCATCCCGTTGCCGAACAATCACCAACTGCGAGATTGAGTATGATCTTCACTTCCTTGTTATCCATCGCCATCCTGACGACCTCGACGGAACGCTCCTCTTGAAAGACGGGTGCTCCGCCTTCGAGGATCGGGACCTCCATCTCTCCGCCCTGTATGATGAGGCGGCATCTCTCGAGGTCGAACTTGGCACCGCTCTTACCCAAAGCCATCATGATACGTCCGTAGTTGGGGTCGGAACCGAATATCGCGGTCTTCACCAAGGGTGAGTTGATCACCGCTTTGACGACGGTCCTCGCATCCTCCTTGGATGCCGCACCGTTGACCTCGACCTCGATGAGCTTACTTGCACCCTCTCCGTCCATGGCGATGGTGCGTGCGATACGCTTCATCACATACTGCAACGCGGAGATGAATTCCGGATCCTCATCCGCACATGCCCCACCGGCGAGTCCGTTGGCGAGGAAGATGCACGTATCGTTCGTGGATTGGTCACCGTCGACGGAGACCATGTTCATACTATCGTCCAATATCTCCTGCCACTTCTCGCGGAATGCCAAGGATATGTTCGCATCGGTGGTGACAAGACTCAGTGTGGTACCGTGAAGCACCTTGAGGTGGGGTTCGATCATACCGCTTCCCTTGGATACCGCTCCGATGTACGCCAACGTACCGTCCGAGAGACGGACACGCACCGCACATTCCTTCTTTACAGTGTCAGTGGTCATTATCGCCTCTGCGAGGTGATCGTCCGCCTCGCGTCCGATATCCAACTGTTTGGATGCCTTGTTGATACCGTATTTGATCTTGTGCATGTCCATGAAGCGTCCGATCAATCCGGTGGACATGACACCGACCTCCTTCGGATCGATGTTCAATTCCGATGCGACGGCCTCCTTCATGGCGATGGCATCCTCGATGCCTCTGTGTCCCGTCAGTGCATTCGCATTACCGCTGTTCACGACGACCGCGGACAACCTGGGGGAGTTCTCGGCCATCATCACCTGTACGGGTGCTGCCTTCACATTGTTGCTCGTATATCCCACACAGGCCGTGGCGGGGACCTCCGAATACAGAAGACCCAGATCCAACGAACGGTACTTCACACCGCTGTGTACGCCTGCGGCTTTGAAACCATGCGGTGTCGTGACACCGCCATCTATTATCTCTACCGTGATCACACCCCCAATCCCGGCATATCCAAGCCTGAGGTCTCTTTCAATCCTAACATGAGGTTCATCGACTGTACGGCCTGACCCGATGCTCCCTTGACGAGGTTATCTATCGCACCGAATGCCACGACCCTGTTCTTCAACGATCTCACTCCTATCTGCACATGGTTCGATGCCACGACAGAACGTATCGAAGCATCATCCACGACATGTACGAACCTCTCGTCCGCATATTGCTTCTCGTAGATCGCCCTGACATCCACATCCGTGGCATCATCCTTCAGTCTCATGTAACAGGATGAGAGTATGCCGCGTACGATGGGCACGAGGTTGGGGACGAAGAGTACATCCGCACCCTTACCCGAGAACATCCTGAGTGCCATCTCTATCTCCGGCGTATGACGGTGCGTACCGATGCTGTACGGTATCACGGATTCTCCGCAATACGGGTGATGTGTACGTGCGGACGGCACCATCCCTGCTCCGGATGTCCCGCTCTTGGCATCGACATCGATGTCATCCTCGATCAATCCCGATGCGACCATGGGCGCACAGGCGAGGATGGTCGCTGTCGCATAGCAACCCGGATTGGCGACGAGATCCGCTCCGCGGATGTCCTTGCGGAACAGTTCGGGAAGACCATAGACGGCCTTCTGAAGGTTCTCCGTATCCGTATGCTCATGTCCGTACCATCTCTCGTATGTCTCCACATCATGCATACGGTAATCACCGGAGAGATCGATGCATTTGATCCCTTTCTCAAGATACCTCGGGACCTCCTTCATTGCCACACCGTGCGGTGTCGCAACGAATACGAGATCGGCATCATCGGACACCGTCTCCGTGAAATCGATGTCGGCGTACCCTTTCAGGAAAGGGTGTATGTCCGAGACCTTCTTGCCTGTATTCTGACGCGATGTCATCGAGATTATCTCTACATCAGGATGTGTACAGAGTATACGGGCCAATTCTCCCCCGGTATAGCCTGTCCCTCCAATTATCCCTACTTTGAACATGGAATACATCACCTACGACTGCTATCGACAACCATACTATAAAGATAATGTTTCATTCAAGACATTTGATGTATAAATTCAACATAACATGTTCTTAAAATGACATGATTCTTCGACCTCGAACAACGTTATAGTTGTTCCGTTACTGATTTACCTCCAGAAAATATGTTTCAATTCGGATATTTGTGATAAAATTGGACAATCAATGTTCTATTTCAATCAAATACATTTAAATCCATAACTAGGATACCAAGGATTCGATAACATGGCCCCATGTAATTGTGGTATGACTGATAATAAGAGAGAGAAGATCGTTCTCGCATATTCCGGTGGTCTTGACACATCCGTCGCCATCAGATGGTTACAGGACAAATACAACCTTGATGTGATCGCAGTCGCGATCAACGTCGGTCAGCCACCCAGCAGTGACGATATCGTCGCACGTGCCCTCAGGAACGGTGCGATCAAAGCAGAGTTCATCGATGCCAAGAAGGAGTTCGTCGAGGACTACATCTGGCCCACACTCAAGGGTAACGCGATGTATCAGGACGTATACCCCCTCAGTACCGCTACCGCAAGACCCCTGATCGTCAAGAAACTGGTCGAGGTCGCACAGAAGGAAGGTGCGAAGTACATCGCACACGGATGTACCGCCAAAGGTAACGATCAGGTCCGTTTCGACGTCGGTATCGTATCCCTCGACCCCGACATGAAGATCATCGGCCCCATGAGAGAGTGGGTGATGACACGTGAGGAGGAGATCGACTACGCCAAAGAGAATGGTGTGGAGATCATCGTGAAGAAGGAGAACCCGTTCTCCATCGACGAGAACCTCTGGGGAAGGAGCTGCGAATGCGGTGTCATCGAGAACGCCTGGGCAGAACCTCCCGAGGAGGCATGGGGATGGACCACCAACCCCAAGAACGCACCTGATGAGGCGGAATACGTCGAGATCGACTTCGTCAAGGGAGTCCCCACAGCCGTCAACGGAAAGAAGATGGATGGCGTGGAGATCATCGAGACACTGAATGCGATCGCATGCAAGAACGGTGTCGGACGTATCGATCACGTGGAGGACCGTCTCGTAGGTATCAAGAGCAGGGAGACATACGAATGCCCCGCTGCCACGGTATTGATCAAGGCACACAAGGGACTCGAATTCCTCACACTCCAGAAGGATGTCCTCGAATACAAGAGAGGTGTCGAGCAGAGATACTCCGAGATGATATACAACGGTCTCTGGTACGGAGTCCTCAGGGAATCGCTCCAGGCATTCATCGAGAAGACACAGGAGTATGTCACCGGTACGGTACGCCTCAAACTCTACAAGGGCAGTGTCATGGTCGTAGGACGCAAGTCGGAATACTCGCTCTATGACGAGGGACTCGCGACATACGCCAAGGGTGACGAGTTCAACCACCAGTCCGCACTCGGATTCATCTATTGCTGGGGACTTCCCAACAAGACGACCGCAAGGGCCCACAAGAAGTGATATCATGTCACAGCAGGCACTATGGTCCGGAAGGTTCGAGGATGGCATGGATGATTCCACGCTGACGTTCACATCTTCACTTGATGTGGATGTCATGCTCTCGTTCTACGATGTGATGGGTTCGCTCGCACATGTGAGGATGCTCAAGAAATGCGGGATCATCCCACCCGAGGATGCGGATAGCATCATCCAAGGTCTCAGGACCATAGCTGCCGAGATGGAGAACGGTCAGTTCAAGATCGACGAATCGTTGGAGGACATACACACCAACGTGGAGTTCAGACTGACCGACCTCATCGGCCCCGCAGGGGGTAAACTGCACACGGGAAGGAGCAGGAACGATCAGGTCGCCACTGACTTCAGGATGTATCTCAGGGATGTGACGTTGGAGACCGTGAGGAACATCGATTCTTTGATCGATTCGTTGATCACGATCGCCAAGGACAACGGGGAGACCATAATGCCCGGCTTCACCCACATGCAGCATGCACAACCCGTAACATTGGCTCAGCACATGCTCGCACATGCCTTCAAGCTCTCCCGTGACGCGCAGCGTTTCCTCGATGCATTCGAGAGGCTCAACCTCTGTCCGCTCGGTTCCGCTGCCCTTGCGGGTACAACGTATCCCATCGACAGGGAGATGACTGCAAAAGCGTTGGGATTCAAAGGGCCTACATTCAATTCGATGGACTCCGTCAGCGACAGGGATTTCGTGACAGAGTTGGCATTCTGTGCCTCGCTCACATCGGTACATCTGTCATCGATGTCCGAGGAATTGGTGCTCTGGTCATCGCAGGAATTCGGATTCATCGAGATGGCCGACAAGTACACCACGGGATCATCCATAATGCCCCAGAAGAAGAACCCCGATATCGCAGAATTGATAAGGGGAAGGTCCGGAGCGATCAACGGAAGCCTCGTCACCATGCTGATGATGACCAAAGGACTGCCGTTATCATACAACAGGGACCTTCAGGAGGATAAGAGACCGGTGATGGATTCGTTGGATTCATTGAACTCGTGTCTCGTCATGATGTCCAAGGTCATCTCAACGATGAAGGTTAGATCGGATGTCATGCTCTCGAAGGTCACATCCGGTTTCATAAACGCGACGGATCTCGCGGATTATCTTGTCACCAAAGGTGTCCCGTTCAGAAAGGCTCACGGTATCGTTGGCGCGTCCGTGAGGTACTGCATCGACAACGGAAAGAAATTGGATGACCTCTCGATCGATGAATTCAGGAGATTCTCCGATCTGATCGAGGAAGATGTCTACCAATTCATCGATGTCAGGAACTGTGTCGAGAGAAGATCGTCCTTCGGCGGCACATCATCCGCTTCCACCGACTATCAGCTCATGATCGCCATCCAGGAATACATGGCGAGAGAGGATATCGTAAGGCAGGAAACGGACCTCATCGAGAACTGCTGGGAAGAACTCCTCAACTGATCATCATCGGACATCGTTGTAAAGCGACGATGTCCGACAGATACCTTTCTCCGATCCATTCAACATCCTTATCCACATTTCTGATGCATGTTCGGTCACGATCATCAATCGGTGACCTCCCCCGCTTCCGCTTATATACCGTTCCGTGAATGGTTAAAATGGCGATAAGGATGGGAACCGAATGCCAACTCTACAGAAGCAGGATCGTCGAGATCGAGAACGAGAAGGAACTGAAGGATGAACGCTGCAGGATCGTATGCATCGCATCGATTGTAATAATCGCAGCATTCATCGCGATGATGTTCACGAAGTCATTCGATCAGATGAACATACTGAACAAATGCACATCGCTGATCGGATTGTTGATGATCTCAGCATCGGCATACATGATATCAAAGACTAGTGACAAGACCGATATCATAAAGGTGCTGATGTGCACAGGGATAGCACTGTTCGTATCATCACTGTTCGTGCTGATATGATCAGTCTATCTCGTCATCGCCTCTCGATGTCTCGAACTTGAGGTTCGTGGTCGAGAGGATATCCGCGATCCTGTCACCGACACGCTTGACCTCATTGGGTTTGGCTGTCAGCGAGATGAGATAGAATTCCATAGAACCGATCGGGAAGATGAGTCTGTACTTACCCTTCCTGTTGTATCCCTCGGGTTTACGGTTCTGTTCGAGATCGAACATATTGAGTTCGATGAACATCTCCCTGCTCTCCTCATCCTCATCATTCTGGAAGTGGTCGTTCTCTGCGAGGACCGTCTTGAGTATGTCCGGGAAAACAGGCACCAGGTCCTTGTACGAAGCCTTTCCTTTGAGAATGAAGTGGTAGCTGTGAGCTTTCATCGGTTGCCCTATCATTCAGCCCGTATTTATCTATTCGTTCCGATACATCGACGATGGTCGGAGCGAAGCGATGGTCTGGCCTTTCATATCCTTTATATAAGGACTCATTATAGACTGAATCATGAGATGTGCACTTACAATCGCAGGTTCTGACTCGATAGGTGGTGCCGGAATCGAAGCGGACATCAAGGCCATGGGCTCGATCGGCATCCATGCGTGTGCTGTCATCACAGCTGTGACGGCACAGAACACAACTGCCGTCGAACGTATCTATCCGATGCCCGTCGATATGGTCATCGATCAGCTGGAGGCTGTATTGAAGGATGTGGACATCAAAGCGATAAAGACGGGTATGCTCTATAGCGCCGACATAGTCGAAGCCGTTGCGGATGTGCTCGAGGATCACGATATGCCTCTCATCATCGACCCCGTCATGGTCGCAGGTGTGGGAGATTCGTTGGCAACGAACGATCTCGGAAGGGCCATCAAGAGGAAACTCATGCCATTATGTGAGCTGATCACACCCAACAGGCATGAGGCCGAGATTCTTGCGAAGATGCCCATCAGGACAGAGGACGATGCTACATTGGCATGCGAGCTCATCGGGAAGGAGGGATCGTCCGTCCTTCTCAAAGGAGGTCACATGACAGGCAAGAACGTCGTGGATTACTTCTACCTCTCATCCGAGATAACGAGGATGGAATATCCCCGTCTCGAGAGAGCAGGTCACGGCGGAGGTTGCACACTGTCATCGTACATCACGGCTCACATGGCCAAAGGACTCGATATTGTAAATTCAGTCATCAAATCCAGGGAACTCATACAGGAATCAATCGCATCGATGTATGTCATCGGAAAGGGCGACAAGGTCGTCAACCCGATGGTCAAGATGCAGGACGATTCCGTCAGATTCCACATACTCGATGAGATCGATAAATTGGCGGACAAGGTCGTGGACATGATCCCGCAGGATTGGGTGCCCGCATCCGGTCTGAACATCGCATATTCCATGCCCAATGCGGCTGGTCCCGAGGACATCGCCGCCATAGAGAACAGGATTGTGTTCAAGAACGGCAGCCTCAGGAAATGCGGTAAGGCCAAATACGGTTCGGCGGAACATGCATCTTATATGTTGCTCTCCGTGATGAAATTCGACCCCGAGATGAGGGCTACGATCAACTTCGAGTACACGGAGGAACTCTACGATGTGATGGAGGAGGTCGGTCTCGACATAGTGAGGTTGGACCGCAAGAAGTACAGGGACCTCCGTCTCGGTGAGATCACGACAGCCATGATCAAGGACATCGGCTACGTACCCGATGTGTTCGTGGACAAGGAATCCGGGAAGAAGAACTACCTCAGATTGCTCGGTAAGGATCCTAAGGATCTGTACGAGAAGATCGAACTGTTCGTTTGAACGAATTCGATTATATTTTTTTAGAAAAGATGGTGGGGGAGATATCCCCCAACATAATCTGTTTTCAGGCGTACTTCACAATCGTGATCGTGAAGTAGAGGTCCTCGCCGACCTTCTCATCCGTCGTCTTGTACTTCATCGTGTCGGGGTAGACGTAGATAGCGTTGTTATCCTCTACGATGACCTTCACGAAGTCCCTCTTGGAGTCCTCGTTGAAGACGTATGAGATGCTTGCCTTACCGTCCGTGACGGAGTCGACCTTGACGGAGACATCCTCGCTCATGATGTATGTCTCGCCTGCGACGGGCATGTACATGACGGATACTGTTCCATCGGTGTTCGTCATGATCTGTGCGGCGAATCCGAAGGGCGAGTATTTCGCATCGTCGTCATCCTTGAGCTCGGTGTGGGCCTTCAGGGTGATGAGACCGGTGTTCGCATCGGGTGCATCGAAACCGAACAGTGTCTTGAACTCGGTGGTCGTAAGGACACATGTGAGTTCGATGGTCGCCGTTCCAGTGAAGTCATAGAGCTGTGCTTCGCCGTATCCGTTGGGGATGCATACCTGTACGACATCTCCGGGGACATGACCGATCAGAGCCTCTTCGAATGCCTGGAGATAGGTGTTCTTTCCGATCTCGACTGTGAGTTGACTGTACGAAGGGTTGTATTCGTAGCTCTTCATTATATCCGAATCCTTCATGCTCGAGAAGGATGTGTCGAAGACGATCGCACCGTTGTCGAGATTGTTCTCATCATAGTATTTCTGGTAGCAACCGACGTAGTCCACGACGACCTTGTCACCGTATTCGATCGGTGCAGGGGAGTGGTCTGCGAGTGTGATATCATAGACTGTGTTGGCGATAACGATTATACATGCTACTGCGAGGACGATCGCGCTGATGTGAAGAATCGGGTCACGGTCCTTCTTCCTGAGACCCATCCTGACCTTCTTCTTCCCATCCTCGGATTTCTTATCCTTATCGGATTTGATGTCCTCGTTGACGGATGCGGCATCGAACGACTCCCCATTATCAGGTAGGTCGTCGACGAGTTCCGTCTCCTTCGACTTCTTCGATTTATCGGACATAATAACTGGGGCGGTCTATGACAGGACTTTATATAAAGATAATGCCCGCGCGTAATATAGCACGGAAATAACGAGAATGCGGAAAAAGGTAGAGGATGGGTCGATGCATCCCTGCATCGACCGTCCTCACTGTTTGGACGAGATCTCCTGAAGGAGATCCGAGATGAATGTCTCCGTCTTCACGGAACCGAGGTCACCCTTGTCCCTGCTCCTGACGGCGACGATGGAACCGTCCTCGCTCTCCTTCTCTCCGAGGACGAGCATGTACGGGACCTTCTCCAACTGGGCCTCACGGATCTTGTATCCGATCTTCTCGTCCCTGTTGTCGACCTCGCATCTGATGCCTTTGGCCTTGAGCTCGGCAAGTACCTTATTGGCGTACGGGCGTGATTTCTCGGAGACCGAGAGCACCTTGACCTGTACAGGTGCCAGCCATGCGGGGAACTTACCTGCGTAGTGCTCGATCAGGATACCGATGAACCTCTCGATGGAACCGAAGACGACACGGTGGATCATGATCGGCCTGTGCTTCTCGCCGTCCGTTCCGATGTAGTGGATATCGAACCTCTGAGGCATCTGGAAGTCGAGTTGGATCGTTCCGCACTGCCATGTCCTTCCGAGCGAGTCCTCAAGGTGGAAATCGATCTTCGGACCGTAGAACGCTCCGTCACCCTCGTTGATGACGTAGGGCAGCTTCATGTCGTCGAGTGCCTTCTTCAGACCCTCCGTCGCTGCCTCCCAATCCTCATCAGATCCCATGGAATCCTCGGGACGTGTGGAGAGCTCCACGTGATACTTGAATCCGAACAATGAGTATACCTCATCGATGAGCCTGACGACACCCTCGATCTCCTCTGTGATCTGGTCCCTCGTCATGAAGATGTGCGCATCATCCTGCGTGAAGCATCTTACACGCATGAGACCGTGGAGCGTACCGGAACGCTCGTGCCTGTGGACGATACCCAACTCTCCGATCTTGAGCGGGAGGTCCTTGTATGAGTGGGGTTCGCTCTTGTACACCAACACACCGCCGGGACAGTTCATGGGCTTGATGCAGAACTCCTCGTCCTCGATCTTCGTGGTGTACATGTTGTCCTTGTAGTGATCCCAGTGACCGGACTGTTCCCACAGCTGTTTCCTCATGATGAGCGGTGTGGACACCTCCAGATAGTTCTCCCTCTGATGGATCTGTCTCCAGTAATCGATCAGTGTGTTCTTGAGCGTCATACCCTTGGGGAGGAAGAACGGGAATCCCGGACCCTCGTCGAGGAGCATGAAGAGACCCAACTCCTTACCGAGTCTCCTGTGGTCCCTCTTCTTGACCTCCTCCAACATCTTGAGGTACTGTTCCAACTCCTCCTTCTCTTTGAACGCCGTACCGTAGACACGCGTGAGCATCTTGTTCTTCTCGCTTCCGCGCCAATATGCCCCTGCGATCGATGTCAACTTGTATGCCTTGACCGCCTTCGTATACAATGCGTGGGGACCTGCACAGAGGTCCACGAACTCGCCCTGTTTGTAGAAGCTGATGGGTGCGTCCTCGGGAAGGTCCTCGATCAGTTCGACCTTATAGATCTCTCCCCTTCCCTTCATGTATTCGATGGCCTCCGCCCTGGGAAGCGTGTATGTCTCGATCTTCAGATTCTCCTTGATGATCTTCTTCATCTCCGCCTCGATCTTCTCGAGGTCCTCGGGAGTGAATCCTCCTTCCTTGTCGAAATCATAGTAGAATCCATCATCGATCGCGGGACCGATGGCGAGTTTCGTACCCGGGTACAATCTGAGGACAGCCTGTGCCAAAATGTGTGATGCTGTGTGCCTCAGGACCGGGAGTTCATCCTCTGTCTCTTTGACGCTTCCGTCGCTGTACAATGCTTTCATTTAAAATCATCCCTTTACAAACGGGTTCTTGATCGGTACGGACTATCCGTGACGTTGTATTAATATTATCCACTGCGGGCGTGACCTCATATCACCTCATTACGGATGGATATGAGGTATCGTGGTCAAATTTAAACCGAAAAACACGATACGAATGTTCATGAGTACTGCAGGTGACATGCTGAAGAACGTCAGAGAGAAGAAACCTCTCGTCTGTCAGATAACGAACAACGTCACGATCAACGACTGCGCCAACGTCACGATCTGCGCAGGCGGTGCACCCGTCATGACCGATTCCTTAGCGGATGCCATCGAGATGGTCGGCATGGCCTCCGCATTGGTATTGAACATCGGTACCGTGAACGACGATACGTTGGAGATGATGGTCTCTGCAGGTAAGGTCGCAAATGATAGCAACATACCCGTCATCCTCGATCCCGTAGGGGCCGGTGCGACGGGATTCAGGTCAAGGGTGGCCGAGGGCATCCTGAGACATGTGAAGATCAGCGTGATCAAAGGTAATGCGGGGGAGATAGCATCACTCCTCGGTCAGAAAGGAAAGGTAAGGGGCGTGGACTCCGATGCCTCATCCGAAGCTTCGGATTGTATAGAATTGGCAAAGAGGCTCGGCGTCATCGTCGCAATGTCCGGAGAGACCGATTATGTCTCGGACGGTGAGACCACACTCGAATTGAAGAACGGCATCCCGATGATGGACATGGTCTCCGGTACGGGCTGTATGTTGTCATCGGTGATCGGATGCTACATCGGTGCCAATGGTGTCTCCGTCGAATCCGTATCCGCGGCGATAACCGCATTCACCGTTGCGGGTGAATTGGCGGATGATTCGAAGGGACCCGGTTCATACAAGGTCAATCTCCTGGATTCCCTCTATTCGCTCACACCTGACGTCGTGGATTCGAAAGCCAAGGTCGGTAAGGCATGAACTACGACCTGTATGTCGTCACCGACGACACACTCTCAAACGGACTGTCCCATGTGGAGGTCGCACGCAGAAGCTACGAGGGCGGTGCCGATATCGTCCAATTGCGTGTGAAGGACGATGATCCAAGATTCCTGACATGGGCGAAGGAGATATCCGCCATATCGAAAGAGTATGGTGGATGCTTCATCGTGAACGATGATGTCGACATCGCTTTGGAGTCCGGTGCGGACGGCGTCCATGTCGGTCAGAGTGACGAACCCGTATCATCGATAAGGGAACGTGTCCCGTCGGACTTCATCATAGGCGTATCCGTCGGTAACGTCGAGGAGGCATTGGAAGCCGAGAGGGGAGGTGCGACATATGTCGCACTCAGCCCCATCTTCGACACCGCATCGAAGGACGATGCGGGACACGGACACGGATTGGCGATGATGAGAGCGATCTCCGATGCGGTATCGATACCCGCGATAGCGATCGGCGGCATAAACAGGGACAATGTGCAATCGATCATCATGAACGGTGCCGAAGGCGTGGCGGTGATCTCCGCCGTCGTCTCCCAACTGGATATACCCAAGGCGGCGAAGGAACTGAGGGAACTCGTATCCGATGCCAAACAATCCCGCGATGTTACGGCTCATTAGGATTATATCGGTGTAACAAATCACTGCGGACATGTCCGATGATGCA
Source organism: Eggerthellaceae bacterium (assembly GCA_963651945.1). Lineage (GTDB taxonomy): Archaea > Thermoplasmatota > Thermoplasmata > Methanomassiliicoccales > Methanomethylophilaceae > Methanarcanum. Next base: position 32,219 of record CAVJRF010000010.1, read on the forward strand.
AAGAGACTGTTCGAATCCGGCCATGAGACCCTGTACAAATGTGATGTAGCGGGTGCCGTGAGGCAATGGAACGAGGCGTTCGATATCTCCGAACCGTCGATAGAGGATTGCGACAGGATCGTTTCGGAACTCACGGATTTCTACTTCGAATGCATCGAGAGCGGACTCGACGGATTCTCCACCGAAGGTATGGATGAGCTGTCATTGCACATGCTGACGACGAAAGGTATCGACATGGCGATGGAGATCGTCAGATCGATCTCCGAGAGATCGACGGCATTCAGGGATTCCGAGTCATTGATCAACTATGTTCTCGGCATCAACAGGATCTCCTACCACTCGCTGATCGTCACCGATTACTGTCCCGACCTCCAGAACAAATGCGAGGCATTGATGAACACGATGTCCGACATCTGTTCGATATCAAAGGTATTGAACGAATCGATCGAGACGAAGACTATACTGTGGAAGGTGGCCGACGAGCACAGGACGCTCTACATCGAACTGTTGGGCGGATTGACATCGGCGACTAGATGCATGGATGAGAACGATCTGATAAGATTGTCGAAATCGATGCCGGAGAGACGCGAGAGCGCATCGTTCGCGTTGAGATGCGCATTGTACACCACGGAGGACATCATAGTGTGCTCTCCCGAGGAAAGACAATCGGCAGAGGATACGAGAAGGATGCTCGTATCGCAATTCATCGACACATATCTCGATATGGTCAAGGAATGATCACAGCATCGGAAGTTCGCCGGTTATCTTGTCGAGTATCGCATCGGTACTCGGACCGATACCGATGCATGTGACCGAACCCGGTGCGATCTCCGTCCTGCCGGCATCCGTTATCACGGAATTGTTGATGGAGTTCGCATCCACGACGGCTTTGATCTCATACAACCTCTCCAGGGAATCCACCTTGAGGACGACCTTCTTCTGGCCCTCGGAATACCATTTATCGAAACCTCTGGGGTCCTTCTTCTTCGCTGCGAAGGCACAGTTGACCGCTGCGTGTGCCGCCTGAGCGGCGATTTTGCCCTTCGACATCTTGAGATCGGATCTCATGACGATGACCATCTTGTATTCTTCGTCAGCCTTCGATTTGAGGAACAGAGCCATGCACATCAATCAGGGACGTTGTATAAAATCCTGTTCAGGTCATGGGATATGGTCCCCGGACCACTTTAAGAAAGGTAAATTTGAATTAGCCCAATGCGATAACGGTCATGATAACATGGGTCTCATTGGCAAAGCAATCAACAATGCAAAGATCGTAGCTAAGAGCGTCGACAGCAAGCTCGGAGAGGGTGTGGACGTCACGAAGACCAGGAATAAGATCAGCGAAGAGAAGACGAAGATCGACAAGAGTTTCAGGACGATCGGAGAATGCTACTACGCCTCGGTCAACGGTACCGACCCCAACGCACAGGTCAAGATCGATGCCGCTATCGCAGATATCAACGCATCGAAAGTGAAGATCGCGGAATACGAGAGCGAGATCACCGACATCAAAGGCAAGGGCAAAGAGGAAAGGAAAGGATTCAAGAACGAATCCGAATGAACCCCGAGTCGATACCATGGCGATGTTAGATATCGAATACAGGTATTCCGCCGAACCCCCGTCGGATGCCGACATCAGACGCAAGTCCATCAAGGAGATGGAGGACTACATCAGAAGCCTCGTCCTCGAGATGCAGATGGCCGACATATCCGTCAACTTCAAGATGGTGAAGAAGGACGACATCGAGAGGAATACCGTCGTCATCAACGGGAAGACTGTCAGTCAGATCCTCGATGGTCTCCAGCTCGTGATGCTCGATCCGAACGAGGATACATGCGGATGCGATTCACCGTCCAATTTCATAAAGAACATCGGACGTTCGGAGATGGATTGGAACGAGAACCACATCGAGGACATATCCGATACCCTGATGAAGAACGCCATAGCCAAGGTATACGCCGACATGGAGGCCGGCAGGATAATGTGATGTGGGATACCACATCACCCTCCTGTCACTCTGGCACAATATTTCTTTAAGATAGGTCCCTACCATCCTTATTTAATACAGGGGATGTCTACCGTTCCCCGATGTTCGAAATTACAAAGAGGGACGGACTCGCCAGATTGGGTAGATTCGAGACCAAATCAGGCATCGTACTCGAGACACCTGCACTTCTACCGGTGGTGAATCCAAAGATATTCACCGTCACGCCCAGGGAACTCTATGACGAGTTCGGATTCAGGGCACTCATCACGAACTCATACATCATCAAGAACAACCCAGCACTCAAGGAGAGGGCACAGGCCGAAGGCCTTCACAAGATGCTCGACTTCCCCGGTGTGATAATGACCGACTCCGGTACCTTCCAGAGCCATATGTATGGTGAGGTCGAGGTGACCAACGACGAGATGGTCGAATTCCAGAAGAGCATCGGTACGGACATCGGTACCGTCCTCGACATATTCACGGAGCCGTTCTGGACCAAGGATGAGACCGCGGAATCCATAACGGAGACGCTCAAGAGGACACAGCACGCATGCGACATCAAAGGCGACATGATGATAAACGGTGTCGTTCAGGGATCCGTCTACCAGGACCTCAGAGAGGACTGTGCCAGGAAGATGGCCAGCATGGATGTGGACGTACATCCGATCGGCGGTGTGGTACCTCTGATGGAGCAGTACAGGTACACAGAACTGGTGGATGTCATCATCTCCTCCAAGAAAGGATTGAATCCCAACCGCCCCGTTCACCTCTTCGGTGCGGGACATCCGATGATCCTCGCATTCGCCACACTCCTCGGTTGCGATCTGTTCGATTCGGCATCCTATGCGAAGTTCGCAAGGGACGACAGATTCATGTTCATCGACGGTACGTACCGTATCGCCGATATGCAATCCCTCGACTGCAACTGCCCCGCATGCAGAGGACATACGCTCGAGGAGATCAAGAAGATGGACAAATCCAACAGGGAGAGGCTCATCGCACGCCACAACCTGTATCAGATCACGAGCGAACTGGCACTCGTCAAGAGATATCTCAAGGAAGGAAGGTTGTGGGATCTCGCCGAGATGAGATGCAGGGCCCATCCCGAACTCCTCAACGGACTCAGGAGACTGAAGGAGCATCAGGCATTCCTCGAGAGGACGGAACCGATCAGCCGTGATGCCGCATTGTTCTACACCGGATCGGAATCGAGAGCGAGGCCAATCTTCCTCAGATATTACAGGAAGCTCCTGGAGAACTACGTCCCTCCGACGGACAAGGCCGCGATATTCGAGGATTCGCCCAAACCGTACGGCAGACACTACGTCTCCGATTTCAACAGGGTCAGGACCGCAGGTTACACTCCGATCGTGAAGTCACCCTTCGGACCCGTACCCGCGGAATTGGATGAGGTGTATCCCTTGGCCCAATCGCTGTTCCCCGAGATATGGGACAGGGAGACCGAAGAGGATGTTGAGAGGATGACCGAGGAATTCGTCAAGAAGATGGGATTCATCGATGTCAGGGAACAGAAGGATATCGAGAAGGGCGAGATCGAATACGATGCGGATCTCCTCAGGGCCAAAGCGACAGCCTCCTATCAGTTCGGAAAGGAATCGGCCGAGGTTCTCTTCAAAGGTAAGATAGAACTCATAAAGAGCAGGAAGACGGGTAAGATAAGGAACGTCATCTCCGACGGAGAACACGTACTATCGCTCAGAGCACCCGACGGACTCTACACATTGAGACCCGAAGGCGCACAGAGGCTCCTCAAGATCCTCCCGTCACCTAAGATGAGATGCATCTCGATGGATGATGCCATCCCGTTCGTATCCAACGGAAGGAACATGTTCTGTCAGTTCGTGACGGACATGGATCCCGAGATAAGACCGATGGAGGAGATCATCATCGTCGATAAGGACGACAACTTCCTTGCTACGGGACGTGCCGTCCTCACCTACGATGAGATAAGATCATTCAAGAAGGGTATCGCCATCAAGGTCCGCAGCGGAAGCGACGATTCCTGATGCTTCCTCTGCGATCTTGATGCAGACGAGGAGATCGTCGGCGGTGTTCCTCATACTGCCGGCATCCTCCGCCTTCATCCTGAAGACGATCTCCTTCCCGTTCAACTCCGAATCCACATAACCTTCATTATCGGGTTCCACCGCCCTCATGACGGATTCTGCCGTTTTCTCGTCGTCGTATCTCAACTTGATTTCCAATTCCAACATCGGGACCACTTTTCATGACTTCCACAGGTAGTGCTTGTTGCACAACTCCCATGCGACGATGTCCTTTGCATCCGTTCTGAAGAATGCCTCGGGCTTGTCACCCGGGTTGAGATATCTCTTCATATATACGCCGTCCGCAAGGATCTCGATGAATACGATGTAGTGTTCCGGTTCCATCGGATGTGCCGTCTCCTTACCCACTTTGACAAGTACGCCGCCTTCCACCCTCTCGATGTAAGGTACATGTTTCTCCGTGGCGAAATCTGCGGTCTTCGGTTCGAGCATCTTCATGGGTTGTCCGCAGCACATCACCTGTGCCTTGGTCGCATATTCGGATTCGATGATATTCCCGCAAACAGGACAGACGTAGTATCTCTTCTGCTCCATGTGTAAACACCGTTAATACATCATGTTCCTGCTATTTATTGGTAGTTGATAAATCATTGAACGATATTCGACGGTACATGAGCAGACTCCTCATAGTCAACGGCAGTCCGAGGAAGGAAGGCGTGGACGCCACGATCGCCAGGATCATAGCGGAGCGCATGAAGGAATATGGTTACGAATCCGAGACGGTGGTCCTGAACGATCTGAAGATAAGAGGATGTCAGGCATGCGAGTGCTGTAAAAAGACAGGGAGATGCGTTCAGAACGATGACATGACCCCTCTTTACGACAAGATCAGGTCATCCGATATGCTGATCCTCTGTTCCCCGGTGTACTACGGTGCCGAGACGGGTCAGATGAAGACCTTCATAGACAGGTTCTACGCGATGGTCATGGAGAAGGATGGTCAGAGAATGGTCAACTTCGGCAATGTGAAGAAGGCATCCATCCTCCTGACATGCGGTGCACCCGACGGTTACATGACATACGGCGGAGTACTCTCGAGATTGACGAAGACGATGAAATCCATGGGCGTATCCGACCTCTCGGGAACGATATTGTGCAGCCTCACACCCGATGCCGTGGATAAATCCGAGAAGGTGAAGGATTATCTCGAGAGTCTCGAGTTCCAGGTAGAGATGTGATCGTATGCATATCCCGATGATACCACTGACGACGGATGAGGGAGAGGACATACTCTTCGCCGACATAGGATTCGATGGGTGCGACATCATACAGAAAGGGATAGTACGCACGAAACAACGCATCATCCCCCGCGTACCATATAGATCGCCCGTGTTGATAGTGGATGTCAAGGGATTGCAGAACGAGACCATCAACCCCCCGATCCTCAAACGTTGGAAGATGCGGGGCGTGAGCACATGGATGATGACATGCATCCGCAATGCCGACGATATAATCGATGCGTTCAATTCCGATTCAGACAGGATACTGATGCCGTATCACATGGTGGAATACGAGGATGATCTGTACGATATCCTCTCGGTATCCGATTCCGCGATCCCTACGCTATTCGTTTCGAATGGCAAGGTGCAATGCGGTGACCGTGAGGCATCCATAGGTGATGTGATCGACGGTCTGCGCGAGATAGGTTATGTCGACATAGCGATATTCGATACAGACGGTCATCTGTCATTCGATGATTGGAAAGGGATCTCCGCCTACGGTCACATTATACCGTATTCGGAGAGATTCCATCCCAGCGTGTTCGAATATCTCGGGATGAGTGATGATCTGTATCTGATCACTCCAGATCCTTGAGCACATCCACCAGATGCAATCCGAACTTATAGGAATCCTTGAAACACTTGGATTCGTCGCTGTCGGTACCTTCGACCAACATCTCCCCAGCCCACATGCATTTCGTACCGAAGGCGAACGCCCTCGCTATGGAGATGATGTTCTCGAATCTGGGATTCCTCGAACCGCCGTTGCACAGAAGGGCTACGTACTTGTCGGAGTATGGCTCATCCACGGATTGCCATCTGCATTGGAACCTGTCGATGACCTGTTTCAGTATCGATGAGGGTCCCGAGAAATAGACCGGTGTCGCCAGTATGAAAAGGTCGGATTCGTCGAATGCATCGTAGATCACCTGCATATCGTCCTGCATGTAGCAGGAGTCGGTGTCCATGCATCTGTTACAGCCCGTACAATGGTGTATCGCCATCTTCGCAGGCCTAATGACATCCACATCTATACCGTTCTCCTCGAGGGCATCCATCACCGCACGGCACTGGGCCTCGGTGTTACCGTCCTCTCTCGCACTCCCGATAATGATGGCAGCTTTCATCATGTGACAGATTGCTGTGAACAGTTTTAATACTTGGCAACCGTTGGTGGAGGCATACGGAAGTGTGTCCTTATGTCGAATGATAATGGTTTTCCAAAATTCAGGTCGATGACCTTCCCCAGGAATGTCATCGTGGGACACGACACCCTCCCCGAGATCACCAACATGTGCGAACAGTTCGATTTCGCAAAGACGGGGATGATCATCACGGGGGACAAGACATACAAGGCCGCAGGGAAGACCGTTGAGGACTACATGCAGGATGCGGGATATGACATCCACATCCACATGACCGGCAACGCCACATTGGCCAACGTCGAGGAATGTGTCAGAGCCGGTAAGGAGACACGTTCCAGATTCGTCCTCGCCGTCGGAGGCGGGAGTAAGATCGATATCGCCAAGATGGCCGCCAAACAGATGAGGGTCCCGTTCATCAGCATACCGACATCCGTCGCACATGACGGGATAGCATCGGGAAGGGCATCACTGAAATCCGACATGGGGCCGAAATCCGTAGATGCCGTCGTACCGATGGGTATACTCGCAGACTCCGCCATCATATTCAAGTCACCGTACAGGTACCTCGTATCGGGATGTGCGGACGTCATATCCAACATAACCGCATTGAAGGATTGGGACTTCGCCAGGAGGATAAAGAACGAACCCTTCAGCAAATCCGCCTATGCATTGGCGGAGATGTCCGCCAACACCATAATCGACAATTCCAAGCTCATAAAGCCCGGTCTCGAAGAGAGTGTACATATAGCACTGAACCCGATAATCATATCCGGAGTGTCGATGGCCGTTGCCGGCAGTTCGAGACCCACGAGCGGTGCGGAGCACATGTTCTCGCATGCATTGGACATACTCCATCCCGGACGTGCGATGCACGGGGAGCAATGCGGTGTGGGCTCGATAATGATGATGTATCTCCACGGCGGGGATTGGATGAGGATCAGGAACGCACTGAAGGACATCGGTGCACCGATCTGCGCGAAGGACCTCGGTCTGAAGGACGAGGACATCATCGATGCTCTCGTAGAAGCACGCAACATAAGGAAGGACAGATTCACGATCCTCGGGGACAACGGACTCGATCGCGAGGTGGCTGAGGTGGTCGCCAGGACCACCATGGTAATCTGAAGGTAGAACGATGGTATTGATCACATTGATTGGAAAGGAACAGGCACAGATTGGGAACAGATTCTACTACATCGGCCCTCTGACCGAATGCAGGGACTGTAGGCTGAAAGGAGTATGCTTCAATCTGGAACCCGGGCACAAGTACGAAGTGGTGAAGCTCAGGGACACCGAACATGACTGTGAACTGATCGAGGAGAAGGTCAGGGTCGTAGAGGTAGCGAAGGTCCCAACAAAGGCTCTGATCCCGAAGAAGTACGCCATCGATGGAAGCGTGATCACATACGACGAGATCGATTGTGGCAGACTTGGTTGCGAGAACTATGATTACTGCCACCCCATCGGATTGAAGAAAGGGGCGAAGAAGACCGTCGTAGATAATCTAGGCAAAGTCGACTGTCCTGAATTCGATAACCTCGTTCTGGTCGAGTTGGACTGAGTCCGACCGACCATCCTTATTGCCCTTTGTGGGCGATCATTATTCACATCGATGTGAACTGTATCCATGCGATCGGTCCCGTTCCAACGGAAGGGCCGACCGAATGAACTTATAGAGAAGAAACCTAATTCCATTCGGTACAAGAAGAGACCGGACCGAGGAGATGGATGATATGGTTCATAAGAGAATGATGATGGCGTTGATCGCCGTATCCGTTATCGTCGCAGTCGCCTTCGTTGCGATAGGTGATGATGCGACGGATGCCGACGATGGTGTCGTGGCCAAGATCGGTGACAAGGAATTCACGTCATTGGAGGCCGCTTGGAATGAAGCACTCGATAGTAATGAAGACGTCATCATAGATCTTGTTGCGGATTCCGCCGGTAACGGTCTCCAGATCCCTGATGGATCGAAATATAACTCCGTGCTCAGGTTGAATCTCAACGGACACACGTACGAATTCACCGGCGGAGCGGTAGGTTCGACAGGAACTGTGAATCAGGCATTGCATCTGAACGGTGACGATGGATGTTTTGTCACCATAGAAGGTTCAGATACCGATGGTAAGTTAGGCAAACTTGTCGTAAGTCCATCCGCCACATCGATCACACTCTTCTGTATGAACTATGTAGCCCTCACATTCAATGATGTCATCATCGATCTGAGTGAAGCTACACAGATCGAGAGAGGGATAACAAGCTGCGAGGACACGTTGATGATCACCGGTAAGACCGATATCCTCATGGGACAGGGTAGGAACGCGATCGTCAATAACATGTTCGGAGATCACGGTGATTCCTACATCACATTCGATAACACTTTCACAGGAACGATCGATGGTGACATCTGTGTCTGGGTGGAAGATGGTGCAAAAGGAGAGATAGGTAACATATACATCGATTCCGGAACGTTCCTGGGCACCATCGGCAAGGTCTACGAAGGCAGCAAGGATACGAGTCGGATAAAGATCTATGTCAACGGAGGTTCGTTCACGGACATATTCAACGCCGTCGAATATGCCACATCGAATGCCTATCTGAAGCTTGCCGGCAATATCGGGACCGCCGATAGCCCCGACAACAGATCGATAACGGTCGACGGAACACAGATGTTGACATTGGATTTCAATGGCAAATGGATATACTCCTCCGCTAAGAAGACCATAAACAACATGGGTACACTCGTGATAAGGGATGGTACCGAGTCACCCGGCGGCATCGTGAACGGTCTGAGCGAGTACACCATCATAAAGAACTTCGGACAGGGGATCCTGATAATAAACGACATAACCGTATCGGCCAAGGATACGACCGATGGCGGGACGAGGATCGCTGTCAAACAGGATGACTTCGACAATGAAGGCGGAGATGTCGTCACCGAACAACGCGGTCGCATCATCATCAACAGCGGAACATTCACCGCGACCCAAGCGATCCAAGCCTGGGGACACGTCGAGATCAACGGCGGTACGTTCAATGGTCAGATCACTGCCATCACACAAGCATTCACCAAAGGTGAAGAGAATATCAACGATACCGCAGGTACGATCAATATCAACGGCGGTACGTTCAATTCCAATATCATCTGTGTGAGCATGGAATCTTGGACGGATGAGAAGGGGGAGATGCCGACGATCGTCATCGATGCAGATAGCATCAAAGTGGGCGATTCGATCGACATCAGGATGGGATATGTGAAGGATTCCACGAACGGTTTCATCAATCAGAAGGATTATCCCAAGAAATCCGCTTCGATCCCCGGAGTTATCATAAAAGGGACACTACCCAAGAATGTCAACCTGTATTCATCCGTGAGCGTCACATCCACCTACGAGGGCGAGCAGGTGACTACTTATCTCGCATACTTCGAGGATGCTGTGAAGAGTGCCTCCCTGCTTGAAGGCGATGTCACCATCACGTTACTCGAGAACATATCCGCCATCTCGTCCGATGCCGAGGGAGACATTTTCCTGTTCTCCGATACGGATGCGAAGATCACCATCGACGGGAACGAGAAAACCATCAAATGTGTCTCTACTGAAACGGATTCCTCGAAGATTGTTCTCAGGAACATCCTCGGCTTCGGATCCAATGTAACGGCCAAGATCGAAAATCTTACCATCGACGGGAAGGGCATAGCGCTCAGTGGCATCAATGTCTGCGATTCAGCGAACATCACCGTAAGCGAGATCCTGATCATCAATGTGAAGAAGGCATGCATTGAGGCAGATTCATGCACACTCATTGTGGATGACTGCGAACTCGATTCGACCAAAGGCGTTGGCGGGATCTACATCCATTCCGAGAACAAGAAATCTTATTTGACCATCGACGGATTCTCCGGATCGATATGGACGGATACGAACAGCAATGTCACGGTCTCATATCAGGATGTCGAAGCGAAGATAACATCCAAGATAGACTCCGGAGAACAGGCAGGTGACTGGGCCTGGTGGTTCTCGTATGGGGACGACGACAATGCCGCCGCTTGGATCAACTCGCTACTTGTGGACGGCGATGTGACGATGACCGGGGATCTTACGCTCAAAAAGATTGAGATTACCGTACCCGAAGGAAGGACATTCACCATGGCCGATGGCTCCACACTCACAGGGACCGTCACCGGTCCGAAGATGGAGAACAAACTCATCGCCAATGGTCTTAAGGCAGGCAGTGGTGCGATCAACTTCACAGGCGGTTCACTGATCATCAACGGAAAGATCGCAAGTACGGGTCAAACTGTAGCAGGGGTCACAGTCACCGTATCCGGCGACTCCATCAAGATCGAAGGAACATTGGAGAAAGGGGCCACCATGGAGATCCAATCCGGGACCACGGTCACGATAGAGAACGGAACGACATTCACATCAAACGGAACGATCGAGAACAATGGCACTATCAAAAATGACGGAACTCTGACAAACTCGGGAACACTGAAGATGATCGACTCATCGACCGTGACCGGGACTATCGTCAATAAATCGGTCATTGCCGACGAACGTAAGACGGGTGATGCCGTGAGTATCGATAGCTCGAGTACGGGTGTCATCGTCACGAAGGACAATGCAAGCGCATACGAAGGTACCGGAGCGAAGGTCATAGTGGAGGATCCCGAGGCTATGATCACGGAAGGCACCGTAACTGTGGACTGTGACAGATACGGCTTCGTCAATGCTGTGACCACGACGGACGAATTGAACATCGTCATGAATGACGGCCCCAGGCAATACACCATCACCATCCCCGGAGGAACAGCGATCGGTGCATCCACGATCATATCCGTGGATTATGTGCGCTCCACATCGGATACGACCGAATATAGGATAGAGACAGGCGGCATCATGGATTTCAGCGTGAAGGTCCCTGTACAGACCGGATTCGATAAGGCCAAGGTCATATGTGACGGAAGCGAACAAGGCATCAGCAATGTACGTTACCATTCCATTGCGGGATATGTGACATTCGATGCAGGACACAACTCTCTGTTCACGATAGCTTTGTCCAATGCACCTTCATCGACAGCATCCGATACGAACGATAAGAACGTCGCATTCATCGGTGCTACGTTGTTGCTCGTGATCTCGATCCTTGTCCTGGCGGCAGTGATCATGAGGAAATAAGGTACAACATCTTACCGGCGGGGATTCCCGCCACCATCATTTCATCTCGATCTGGAACATTGATGATGCAATCATATTGAATCGTAATTCAATCAACTTATTGAATTGTAATTCAATATCTATAAATAGATACAAGACCAGTCATCATCATGTTCATCGGCAGGGATTTTGAACTCAATACTCTCAACGACCTCTACGACGAAGACAGGTTCCAATTCATACCGATCACCGGAAGGCGTCGTGTAGGGAAGACGAGATTGATCGAGGAATTCATCAAGGATAAGAGGTCGATAATGTTCAAGGCCGTTCCCGGTAACGAGGCGATAAACCTCTCATTGTTCAATGAACTCGTATCGGGAGATCCCACACCCCAACGTCTTGACAGGATATTATGGAAGGTCGAGGAGATCTCCGATGGAGAGAGATTGGTACTTGTAATCGATGAATACCCCAACCTTGTAGAGGATTCGAAGCACAACGGCGGTCTGATCAACAATTTCATCGAAGCTGTGAGGGGTTCGTCCAAACTCTTCATCATCCTCTGCGGTTCCTCGATGAGCATCATGGAATCCGAGGTCATGGGGAAGAAGAGCCCGTTGTATGGGAGGCGTACCGGACAAATAAGATTACAACCGTTCGATTTCGAGACATCATTGAAGATGTTGGCAGGTTTCTCAAAGACCGATGCCTTGGCCATATACGGTCTCGTCGGCGGTATTCCGTACTACCTTGAACAGTTCGATTCCAAGGGATTGCTCGAAGAGAACATCAAGGATCACTATCTCAACCCGACCTGTGTCATCGCAGGTGAACCGGAACTGATGTTCCTCACGGAATTCAGAAAACCGGCCACATACTATTCCGTGATCTATGCCATCTCGAGAGGTCGCAGGACACCATCGGAGATCGGACAGATGGTCGACATAAAGACGGATATGATATCGCACATCCTGACAAGATTGAACTTCCTGGGATTCGTCAGGAAGGATGAACCCTTCGGAGGAAGGACGAGGGATGTGCATTATGTCGTCGATGACAGACTCTTGGCGTCATATTTCAGATTCGTCTATCCATCCTTCAAGGACATGACCGGTGCCGATATCGACACCGCATACGAGCATATGGAACAGAACCTGGAACAATATCTCGGTCATGTCTTCGGGGATGTCTGTGCGGAATACGTCAGGAAACATGGATACGGCTACGTAGGCAAATGGTGGAAAGGGCCCGATGAGATAGATATCGTGGCTACATCGGACGAGACGATGCTGCTGGCCGAATGCAAATATCGCAACGAGCTGACGGATGCGGATCTCATCGACGATCTTCTGGAGAAATCGAAGAAGATAAGAACGAATGATATGGCCGTGAGGTATGCGCTGTTCTCCGGATCGGGTTACACGAAGGTTGCGGAGATGCGTGCTGAGACGGAAGGCATCTCACTTTACGGATTCGATGAGATGTTCTGAGAGAACGGACGGCGGGGATCCCCGCCATCCTGATATCAGAACTTCTCCCCTGTGATCCTCTCGTACATATCGGTATAGAGTTTGCTCACACGGTCGATGATGTCCTGCGGTAATGCCGGTATATCGGGCTCGGGAAGTCCCTTCTCGCGTGCTTCCATGAGCTTCTGATGGTATCCGATCTCACGGTAGTACTGTCTGACGAACTCCTTCGAAAGTTCCACGACATTACCTTTGGCGTACTCATCGGAGTCCCACCAACGGTCCTCGTCGAGTGTACCGAAGGTATCGATGAGCATGAGATTACGGTTCTCGTCGTAACCGAACTCCTTCTTTCCGTCGCAGTGGATCAATTTACGCTTGGCGGCCTCCTCACCGATGATGGCATCGACCTTGAGGATCGTATCGAGGATACCCTGATAATCGGAATCGCTGAGACCTGCGATGTCCTTCGCTTCCTTCTCATCCAACTCACGGTCGTGCGATTCCAACTTCGTGGTGCACTCGAGGAATGGTCTGGGAAGTTTCTCACCGTATTGGACGACATGATCCTTAGGGAATCCGAGCTGCTCCGCCGTGATCCTTCCTGCCTTCACACGGTCCATGAGGGAACCTGCCGCATAATGCCTGCAGATGACCTCGAGAGGGATGAGATAATCCTTCGTGGTCTGATCGATCTTGTCATAATCCTCGATGATCTGGAATCTCTTCACCCTCATCCTGTTGGGGGGAAGATACTCGATGAAATGGTTCTTGATCCCTTTGGATTCGAGAAGTGTGAACCAATACTTCGCGGTCCTGCAGAGGGTCTCTCCTTTGTGCGGTATCTGTGAGGGGATGATCTTGTCGAATACCGATATGTTATCGGTGAAGACGAACTCGAGAGTATCGTCGTCCACGGCGTAGACCTCCTTCACCTTACCTGTCCTAATGTGCTCCATGATGTCTAGATTGGAAGGGCGATATTAATAGTATCCCGACCCATGGAAGAATTGGTCATTGATCATCGCGGATATGACCGCAGACGGGACAGTCCTTCTTCCTGTTGATCGGGACCTTCTCGAATGTATCCGTTGAAAGATTTATTGATAACAATTGGCCTTTCAGATTCTCCCCGATGCCCGTGATGTACTTCAGGACCTCATTTGCCTCGATGGAACCTATCGTTGCCACCGCCGATCCTACGGATATCCTCTCTCCGTCGCCCTTCCCCAGGATACATGAGAGGCATGGCGTCACACCCGGTTCTATGAAGGTTATCTGTCCATACATCCTGTTGATGCCTCCGTGCACCAACGGGATCCTCCTCTCCACGCATCCCTTGTTCAGGAGGAGTCTTGAATCGTTGTTATCGAGACAATCCACCGCTATATCCGCGGATGATAGGAACTCATCGATGTTGTCATCGCATAACAGCGAATCCATTGCCCTGACCTTCACATTAGGATTGATGCGACGGATCCAATCCTCCATCGACCTCACCTTCGGACCGGAATTACCGCAATGGACGAACTGTCTGTTGAGATTGGATTCCTCTATGACATCGCCGTCTATGATGGTGATATTACCTACACCCGCTGACGACAATTGCGTTATGACGTTGGAGCCGAGACCTCCGCATCCCGCCACCGCGACATGCGCCTCCCCGATCCTCCTCTGACCATCCTCGCCGAACAGAGGCAACTGTCTCGAGTATCTCATAATATTCCTCTGACGAAATCGATGATCATATCGATCAACGTATCCACGGATTGGGAGCGTACCTCGGCCCTGTCGCCCTTGAAATGCGATACGGATGAGATGCACCTCGACCCATCGGTGACAGTCATCCATACCGTTCCGACCGGTTTTTCCTCTGAACCTCCGTCCGGACCCGCGATGCCGGTGACGGATGCGGCGACATCCGTATCGAACACCTTCGACGCACCCAACGCCATCTCGACAGCTGTCTCCCTGCTGACCGCACCGAACTTCATCAGTGTATCGGGACTCACACCCAATATCGACACCTTGGCATCATTGGAATATGTCACTGCCGAACCCATGAAGTATGCGGATGAACCGGAGATATCAGTTATCTTCGATGCTATGGAACCGCCGGTACAGGACTCCGCCAACGACAGCGTCAATCCCCTGTCGATCATGAGTTCCTGGAGATCAGATGCCGGCATCGGAATCACCAACTGACCTTATCCTTCCCACACCGTCGATAGCATCGATGACCTCGGCCACAGGCTCCGGGACCAACGATCTCCAATCCCCGTCCTCGGCCATCCTTCTCCTGACCTCAGTACCGGAATAGTGCACCCTGTCGTAGAGCGGTGCCCTGCGGACCTCGTAACCCGCCTCGGTGAAGAGGCGCTTCGTACTGGGGTTGTTCGAATACACTATGGAGAATGGGGGACAGATGGATTCCACATGGGACACCCATACCGAATATCTGTTCAGATCCTCCACGGGGACGATCATCGCATTTTCTATTCCCTCAGACCTCAGCGTCTCGGATATCATGAGATATCTCTCGCCCGCAGTGAACGGATTGTCCAATGCGTGTGAAGACTGCGCACTACCGATACCGATGATCACATTATCGCACTCGGACGAGACCTTCCTTATCACTTCCAGGTGACCCTTGTGCAATGGTTGGAAACGACCGATGATCAATGCATCGTTCTCATGACCGTGTATACTGCGCATACATTCACCATATACAAGAAAGATAAAAAAGGAATTGTTTTGGAAAGGGTTTGGATCATTGCGCTGACGGCGTCACATCTTCCTTGATGTCGACCGAGACCGAAGGTGATTCGTCGGAGGTCGTCTGAACGACCTCCGCCGTCTCATCGACGACCTCGTGCTCCTCGTGAATGACAGGAGGTATGACCTTAACTGCGGTGGATGCACCGTTCCTCTGGAGAGGAAGGAGCTTGTCCATGTACTCCTGCTTCCTGGGGCAATCCGCGAATGCATATTCGATGACATCACGGAACGTCTCGACGAGGATGATCTCCATGTTCTTGTAGTATCTGGACTCGATCATCACATCGTTGGCGTTCTCCTTGGGTATGAGCACCCTTGTGATGCCTGCATCACCGGCGGCCTCGAGCTTGGCCGTCGCTCCGCCGATCGGGAGGACCATACCCCTGACGTTGAGACTGCCTGTCATGGCGATGTTCTGGTGGATCGGGATGTTCTCCAATGCGGAGATGATCGCGGTGGTGATGGTGATCGATGCACTGTCACCCTCGACTCCGTCGTATGTTCCAATGAACTGGAGGTGGATATCCACATCGGAGATGTCCGCTATGGCGTACTTCTTGACCACTGCGGATATGTTGTCGACGGCCTCCTTGGCTATATCCCCGAGCTTTCCCGTGGCGACGATGTGTCCGCCCTTCTTGGTCTGCGAGGGTGCGACCTCCGCAACGATGGGGAGGACGATACCTGCGTACTCGGCCATGTTGGAGCTTGCGTTGAGTGCGGCGAGACCGTTGATCATACCGACCTCGTCACCGGATGTCCTGAACATGTCGTATTTCTTGTGAGCTTCCACGACACGGTCAGCCATCTGTTTCTCGAGGCTCCTCGCCGTCCTTCTCGCAAGGAGGACATCATCGAGTCCTACGACCTTCTTACCCTTCTGCACGGCGATATCGCCCGATACACGTACGAGACCTCCGAGTTCCCTGAACCTGAGCGTCAGCTCTCCCTTCCTTCCGGAACGGCGCTGTGCCTCTCTGATGATCTCTCCTACGGCGTACTTGTCGAACGGAGGTATCTTTCCGTCCTTCTTGACCTCCTGTGCGACGAACCTGCAGACGTTCTTACGGTTCTCGTCGCTGTCGGTCATTGTGGTCTTCATGTAGACCTCGTAACCGTATCCTCTGATCCTCGACCTGAGTGCGGGGTGCATACCCTGAAGGGCATCGAGGTTACCTGCACAGACGAGGACGAAATCGGTAGGAACAGGCTCACTCTTGACGAGTGCACCGGACGATCTCTCGGATTGTCCCGTGATGCATGCCCTCTTCTCCTGCATCGCAGTGAGCAGGGCCTGCTGGGATTCCATCCTGAGCATGTTGATCTCGTCGATGAACAGAACACCTTTGTTCGCCTTGTGGATCGCTCCCGCTTCCAACCTGTCGTGGGAAGGTGTCTCCAATCCGCCCGACTGGAACGGATCGTGCCTCACATCTCCGAGGAGTGCTCCTGCGTGTGCACCCGTCGCATCGACGAACGGTGGCATCTCATTGGCGTCATGACCTACCAATAACTTCGGTACTATGACGACCTCCTGTCTCTGGCTTCCGGGTGTCCTGAAGACCATGAAGATGAAGAACGATGCTATCAGTGCGAGCCAGAGGAGCGACATGTCCCCTGTCATCACGAAATACAACACGGCGATTCCGAGAATGGCGAATATGATGTAGAGGGTCGTGTTATTCTTACGGTTCTTCTGAGCAGCGGCCTGGGCCTTCTGCTCGTTGACGATCGTCTTACCCCTTCCCGCGGGAAGGACGCGTATCCTGGGCTCGTTGAAGTCCTCGGGATTGTGGTATGCGATGACGTCCTGCAACTCACCTTTCGGGAGATACTCGGTCATGGCGTTCGCCAACATGGACTTACCGGTACCGGGTTCTCCTATGAGCATCACATGTCTCTTCTGCGATGCCGCTTTCTTGACAATATCCACTGCTTCTTCCTGACCGATGACCTGATCGGCCTTCACCTCAGGGATCTGGATGTCATCCGTGGTCTGGAATGTCTGTTCCTCCACCCATTCTTCGAGCGGGACGTTACATTCCACATCCTTTTCTTTACCCATTCTCTTCCTCCGTGTAACTAAGTGGGTTACCCCTTATACACAACTGCATATAAGGTTGTCCTTAAGAATGGATTTATAGCGATGCACGGTCACCGCTTCTTCTGCAGCTTACCGTCCTTCTTCTGGCGCATCACGATCGTACCCTGGTTGTCCGCAAGTTTCTTCGCATACACCTCGGCCTCCGCCTTGGTGTTGAACCTCTTCGTGGCCTTCTTGCCGCCTTCTATCTTCACCTGCCATCCGCCGTCGGGATGCGGGGAGACGAACTGTCTCTTCTTCCTGTCCGATGCCGTCTTGACGTCCTCTGTCTGTTCGATGACCGCGTTCTCGTTGTTCTCTGCCATGAAAACATCACCTCGAATTTTTATAGGGACGTCAAATTATAATACATTTCTTGATTTCCCGTCATCATGTACGGTGGACCAGAGGATGCGATGAAGAAGGCAAGGAATCAGGCATCGAGCAACAACAGCAGCGGTGCGATAGAGACCTTGGAGGCCTATCTTGTTAACGATCCGCATAACATCGAGGTAAGGATGCTCTTAGCGAACATAGCGTTCAACGCGATGATGCACAACTATGCGATCATGCAGCTGAACATCATCACCGACCTAGATCCTGATAACGAGGATGCGAGGAGAGCGTTGCTCACGATCTACAAGAACGACAAGAAGACGGTCAGGGAGGCGAGCGAGCAGTTCCAATACCTTCTGGAGAGACATCCGGACGATGCCGATCTCCTGAACAGTTACGCCATATTCTGCAGGATGCAACTGCTCGACAACAAGAAGTCCGAGGAGTATTATCTGAAAGCTATTGAATTGCAACCCGACAGGGCGGAATTCCACCTCAACTACGCCATACTCCTGGTGAACGATCTCAAGAAGTACACCGAGGCGAGGGCACATCTCGAAAGGGCATTGGAATTGGATCCGGACAACGCAAAGGCGAGGGAGGCGTTGAATAAACTCCTGAAGAAGAAGTTCCCGAAGGACGTCGAGAAGAAGGGATTCCTCTCGTTCTTGAAGAGACGCTGAGCGTGTAAGCACTGTTAACATTGTTAACTATAAATACGAAGATGATAATGGTCAATAATCGTGTCGCAAGGCGACAAGGTGATATTCATGAAGACATGGAGATGCAAAGTCTGCGGAGAGATCGTGAAGAGCGATATCTGCCCCGAGAAATGCCCCGTATGCGGTGCAAGCGGTGAACACTTCGAGGAAGTCAAGGACGACCAGTGGGTCTGGGCTGCAGAGCACAAGGTCGGGATCACGGAGGGAGTACCTGCCGAGATCATCGACGGCCTCAGAGCGAATTTCCAAGGTGAATGCACGGAAGTGGGAATGTATCTGGCGATGTCCAGGGTCGCATTCCGCGAGGGATACCCCGAGATCGGGATGTACTGGAGACAGGCCGCATTCGAAGAGGCCGATCACGCATCGAGGTTCGCCGAGATGCTAGGCGAGGTCGTCACGGACAGTACGAAGAAGAACCTCGAGATGAGGGTCGATGCCGAATTCGGAGCAACGCTCGGAAAGACGGAACTCGCGAAGAAGGCCAAGGAACTTGGTCTCGATGCGATCCACGACTCCGTCCACGAGATGGCGAGGGACGAAGCCAGACACGGAAAGGCCTTCAAGGGACTCCTTGAGAGGTACTTCAACTGAACCTTTTCGGGAGGGGGATCCCCTCCCGCATATCTTTCGAACGAACAAACGGATTGGATCGTATCAATCCTTATCTATCTGCACATTCAATTCATTATCAGAGGTATCTAACATGCCATCGATCAAAGGGACGAAGACAGAACAGAACCTGCTCACGGCATTCTCGGGAGAGAGCCAGGCCAGGAACAAATACACATACTACGCCTCACAGGCCAAGAAGGATGGCTACGAACAGATAGCCGACATCTTCCTGGAGACAGCGGAGAACGAGAAGGAACATGCGAAGATGTGGTTCAAGGCACTCCACGGCGGATGCGTACCGTCGACCATCGAGAATCTTAAAGATGCCGCCAGCGGAGAGAACTACGAGTGGTCGGAGATGTATGCCGAGTTCGCCAAGACCGCAAGGGAAGAGGGATTCAACGAGATCGCGGCCGCTTTCGAAGGTGTCGGTTCGATCGAGAAGACACACGAAGAGAGATATCTGGCACTTCTCAAGAACATCGAGGATGGAGTGGTCTTCAAGAAGGACAAGGTCGCCATCTGGAAATGCAGGAACTGCGGATACACGCACGTAGGCGAGGAGGCCCCGAAGGTCTGTCCCGTCTGCAAGCACCCCCAGTCATACTTCGAGCTCAAGGCCTCGAACTGGTAAACCATAATCGCCGCACATATGTGCGGCACTCTTTGTTCTTTTACAGAATGATTGGGTCACAACAACATCAGACCCAGTCTTTGATAAGATTGTGTTTTATTGAAACCCAAATTCTGCGGGTGTAAGTAATCCTATCCTTGTCTGTATTTAAAGCGGACCCCATTTTCTGACATGCTGGCCATCGGTTGGAGCGAGTCTTTATGTACTATTACTTACATATAGTTCATGGTAAGTAACTATGGCCAGACCTAGGGAAGGCGAGGGGCTGAAGCGCAC
>CAVJRF010000011.1:0-4307 GCA_963651945.1 Eggerthellaceae bacterium
GATCATCCAGCAGCTCATCATCAGGTAGCGGAGGATCATCAAGCAGTTCCTCATCAGGTAGCGGAGGATCATCCAGCAGCTCATCATCAGGTAGCGGAGGATCATCAAGCAGTTCCTCATCCACTACCACGACGGTGACCACAATCAGTGGCCTCACGATAACATACAACGCAGGCACGGAATGCCACACGATCACGACGAACGGAAGCGAATACACGATCACATTCACGGGTGCGACCGTCGATACCGAGTGCGAGATATCGGGTACACTTAACGGTAACATCGTCATCGACATCGATGATTCACTCGAATTCAAACTCTCACTCAACGGAGTCACGATCAAGAGCAGTCTCGAGGCACCCATAGTGGTGACATCAGCAGACAAATTCACGATATCAGCAAAGAAATCCACAACGAACTACATCTATGACAACAGATCGGAAGTAACGGACGATTCCCTCATCTCATCGGCCGTCTACGCAACATGCGACATAGATGTCCAGGGTAAGGGAACCCTCTACGTCTACAGCGAGAACAACAACGGTATACACTCGAAGGATGACCTCGACGTCAAGAACCTGACCTTAACGGTCGTCTGTCAGGATAATGCACTCAAAGGCAATGACAGCGTGACCATAACATCGGGTACGATCAGCCTCACGGCCGAGTACGGTGACGGTATCAAGACATCCAACAACGAGCTCAAGACCAAGGATGACGGAACAACGGTACAGAAGGGTAAGGTCATCATCAACACCGATGACGGGGACCTCACACTTACGATCAAGGCCATGTTCGACGGTATCGATGCAGTCTATTCTGCAGAGTTCGATGAGACCGAAGGTACTCTGATCGTCAACATCACCACGGGATCCTATGCGGGATACACATACACATCCACATCCACGACATCATCGTCTGCATCATCTACGACGACGAATGCGATGATGGGAGGAGGTATGAGCGGAGGCCCCGGAGGATGGATGCCTGACGGCAATCCCGGTGGTTGGGACGACAGGGATGACAGCGACAGCCCGTCCATGAAGGGAATAAAGGGAGATGTCTACATACTCATCTCCGGAGGAACGTTCACCATCTCGTCCGAGGATGATGCCGTGCACAGCGACGGTTACATCACGATCGAAGGCGGAGACCTCACCATCAAGACAGGTGATGACGGTGTTCACGCGGACGGAGCGGTCACCATAACCGGCGGAACCATCTATGTCGCCGAGTGTTACGAGGGTATCGAGGGAGACACCATATCGGTGTCCTCCGGCGATATCGTCGTGATCTCATCCGATGACGGATTCAACTCCACAGGTACATCCGGCGTCGGAATATCGATCTCCGGCGGTACCATACTCATCCGCTCGGGCGGAGACGGTGTGGATTCCAACTCACAGACTGCATACAAAGGATTCGTGATGACCGGCGGTGACGTATCCATAGTCAGCAACGGAGCATCGGATTCCGCGATCGATACCGAGAAAG
This sequence comes from Eggerthellaceae bacterium, assembly GCA_963651945.1. Lineage (GTDB taxonomy): Archaea > Thermoplasmatota > Thermoplasmata > Methanomassiliicoccales > Methanomethylophilaceae > Methanarcanum. The sequence goes on from CAVJRF010000011.1 coordinate 1,495, forward strand.
GATATACCTTCACGGGCGGTAGACTGATCGGTATCTGTCAGGCTGGTGGCATGTCCGGCGAGTGCACATACTGCAGCAACTTCAGTTCGATCGGTAAGAGCACATCAATGAGTCTCACGTCCGGTAAGTATGTGACCGTGACCGTCGGAGGCGAGACCGTGACGGCACTGAAGGTGACATCATCGATCAACGCGTTCGTAGTGTACCTCGGATCATCATCCGCTACGATATCCACCGCATCATCATATTCCGGTGCGGACAGCAACGGAGTCTACTGGAGCTGATAGGATGTTCCCATTCGACAGTATATTCGATTCCAGCAGCGTATCGATAGAACCATGGGCATTCCTGAGCTGTCTCGGTTGCGCACTCATAGTGGGTGTGCTGATCGCGGCGGTGTATCGCTTCCGCAGCAAGTACTCCCAGAGCCTGATGTTCACGATAGCCATGATCCCCGCGGTCGTGACCGTGATCATCATGGTCGTCAACGGTAACATCGGTGCGGGAATAGCGGTCATGGGTGCGTTCAGTCTCGTGCGTTTCCGTTCGGCCCCCGGTACAGCGAAAGAGATCGGGATGATCTTCCTCGCCATGAGCACAGGTCTGCTCATCGGTATGGGATTCCTCGGTTACGCAGTACTGTTCACGCTGATCATGTGCGGAATATGCATCGCATACAACGCACTCTCATCCGGATGGTCCGGCAAGACGCCTATGACACTCCGTATCACCGTACCTGAGGACCTCGACTTCAACGATGCGTTCGATGACATCCTCGCCAAGTACACCACAAGATACGAGTGCACGGGTGTGAAGACCATCAACATGGGTAGCATGTACAAGCTCACCTACGAGGTGGAGACGATCAAGGGATGTGACGAGAAGGCGATGATGGACGAGATACGCTGCAGGAACGGCAATCTCGAGGTATCGCTTGGCCACGCCCAATCCCAGTACACGGAGCTGTGAGCATGGGTTACCAGAGCGTATTCAAACGCTATGAGCTCAAGTACATCCTGGACAGGGAGCAGGCTCAGCACGTGATCGATTCCTTCGAAGGGAAGATGGTCCGTGACCAATATGCCCACAGTACGATCGATAACGTCTACTACGATACCGATACGTACACACTGGCCACGCATTCGATCTCCCATCCCGCGTACAAGGAGAAACTCCGCGTGAGGAGGTATTCCTCCAATCCGGAGGATCCCGTCTTCGTGGAGATAAAGAAGAAGTATGATTCCGTGACGTACAAACGCAGGATCTCTCTTCAGGAGGAGGACGCGAAGGCATGGCTCGAGGGTAAGGATGAGGTGGTGGATACGCAGATAGGCCACGAGATAGAGGCCTTCCGCGACCGCTACCCCACATTGGCACCCAAGATAGCGATGCACTACGAACGTGATTCCTACAAGTCGACGGAAAGCGATCTGAGGATCACATTCGATACCGATGTCAGAGCATGCGTAGAAGGAACGGACAGATGGGTCCAGCTGGTCCCCGAAGGCCGTATCATAATGGAGATAAAGACGGGTACTGCCATACCTCTTTGGCTGACGCACACTCTGTCCGAGGTATCCGCGTATCCGGGGAACTTCTCCAAGTACGGTACGGCGTACAAGAGATTGGTCCTTGCGTGAATAAACGATTTCGGATGGCAGGCATCGTCGTTACGGCGGTGCCTGTTCTCATCCGTTTTTTTTTGATGTCTGATCTATGTGGGCTCCTGCTGCATGATCGGAGCTTTTGCTATCTGTATTTAATTAAGCTGATTACTTTATTTCATTAATTAAATTCACATATGCTCATCTAGACCAATCTTGCGTCGTGTTATCAGTTGATATGTCAATTTACATTTCATCCTTAATTCATAAGTCTGCATTTAATTAAGCTAATTGCTTTATTGAATTAAAAAATAATATTTATTCTGATTTGTTGTAATTAATAAAGCTAGTAACTTAACTTAAACAATTAATCAAGTGTTGAAATCAATCAGGCAAAAATGTGTAAAAAATTAATCAAGTAGCTTTACTTGATTGAATTAGTGCATATGATTTTCAAAAATCACTGAAAATCGATGGATCTGTCGATTTCTTCATGTTGTTGTGTTACTATTTTGTCCACGACGGTACCCCGTTTATCAACTTAATTTGGTGCGAATTTTTTCAAAAATAGCTGATTTTTTGCTTTTTCAGCCCATATCTTTGAAATTTATAACGACTTTATTGTTATCATTTAATTATTCGTATTTAGTTAAGCTATTACGTTGATTACGTTACATAGTTTCCACTGATTGTGCATTTCACCTCTATTTTTCGTTATGTTAAATTAATTAAGCTAATTGCTTTATTGAATTAATTAATTACAGACATGAAAGAAAGACAATAATTAACAATGTTAATATGAGATTTTGCGCGTAAACGATGAAAGAAAATCCAGTGCCCCTCATCGCGAACCAACTGGGTTGTGAATATACGTTACCTGATGTTTCATCAAATGACCTTTTCGGGTTCATTTTGATCTCGGATTCCTTTCGATTCTTGATATGTTAAATTAATTAAGCTGATTACTTTATTAAATTTATTAATTGCAAACATGAAAGATTGATAGTAATTAACGTTGTTAATTGTACAAATGAGGTGCACGATCATGTGAAAAAGACCGTTTTCATTCTTTTGGCCGTAAACGGCCCTAGAATCGATTTTGCCTGTAATTCGATGTCCTGTAAGGGTTGATTTGACTTATTCGATTTATGGGGCATTTCTGAACACGAATTTTTTCGCACATCGCTATCGTTCAGCTGATCTTCAGCC
>CAVJRF010000011.1:4317-50833 GCA_963651945.1 Eggerthellaceae bacterium
CATTACGGATCGTTTCCATGGAAGATCGACAATACAAATTCGTCAAGAAAGTATGTGTGCGATTAATTAATCTAGTAAAGCTATTTGGTTAATTAGTTGTATTGTAAGAAAATGGAAGAGGTTTGGATCGAGGGTGGAGACCCTCAATCGCATTTCGTCCATCCGCAGCTCTTGCAGACGTTACATCCGCCCTGGAATTCCAACTCATCTCCGCACTTGGGGCAGGGGTTGATGACCTTCCTCTGGGCCTTGTCCTCTTTCTTCTCTTCGAGCACGGTGCCGTTGATCTCCCTCTGCATCTCCTTGTACATGTCCATGAGAGCATGTCCGACAGCGGTCGGACAGCAGGATCCCTTGCTGGTGTCGTGCTGTGTGTGGGTACGGAGGACGAATGACGGACATGAACCACAACTCTTCAGCTGATCCACGATGGCGCCGATCTCGCAACCGCTTCTTGCGGCGAGTGAGATCATCCTCGAGAGTCCGATCATGAAGTTGTTACAACCGCCGGTGGATCCCTTGTTGAGATACACCTCAAGCAATTGTCCGTCGGACGGGTCGAAGAATGCGGTGCAGTGAAGACTTCCGCAACCGGTGATGAGCTTCCTCTTCTTTCCGACAACATCGTCTTCTACATTCTCGACGAATCCCCTCTTCTCCTTCTTCTTGGGATTCTCTTCCTTCTTCTCCTCTTTCTTATCTTCTTTCGTCGTGAGGATACCGAGACGTTTGCATCCGTCCCTAAAGACGGTGACTCCCTTACATCCGATCTGCCAGGCGTACATGTACAGGTCGTACACATCCTCCTCGGGGAATTCAGAAGGCAGGTTGACCGTGGAGCTGATGGATGCATCGATATGCATCTGCCATGTTCCCTGCTGGTTTAGCCTCTGTTTGTAGTTGAGGTTCTGTGCCGTGACGAAGAACGGGGGAAGATCGAGATCGTCCGTTATTCCGTGCTTGTCCATGTACTCCTTGACGACTGGTGTGTATACCTTGTAGTACTCGTCGTGGTCTGAAAGGGACGTGGTCCTTCTGACGTAGTAGTTGGCGAATATGGGCTCGATACCGCCGGAGATACCGAGCATGGTGGACAATGTACCCGTGGGTGCGATCGTGAGCAACTGCGAGTTCCTCAGACCGTACTTCTTGACGAGTTCCTTGGTCTCCTCGGACGCATTGTGTATGAAATACGGTGATGCGAGGATGTGGTCGATGTTGCACTTGGGGAACGGTCCGTCCTCCTTCGCCAACAATGCCGATGCCTTCATCGCCTCGTCGGCCATAATCGTACCGAGGTGGTCACAGAAGTCCATGGCCTCCTTACTTCCGTACGTGAGCTCCAATTTGATCAGCATGTCCGCCAATCCCATGATACCGAGACCGATCTGTCTCCAGTCACGTACCGATTCCCTCTGTTCTTTCAGCGGGTGCAGGGGCAATCCTTCATCCAACACGCCGTTCAGTGCCCTGACGCATACGCCTACGCATCTTCTGAACTCTGCCTCATCGAAGTATCCGTCCTCATCCACGAAGCTGGAGAGGTTCATGCTTCCGAGAAGGCAGCTTCCTCCTGCAGGAAGGGGTTCCTCGGCACAGGGGTTGGTACCTGCATAGTGGTAATCGGGGAATTCGGACAGGAGGTTCCATGATTCGATCCTATCCCAGAACAGACAGCCGGGTTCTCCGTAATCCCAGTTGTTGTAGCACAGTTTCTTGAAGAATTCGTGTGCATCGAGCTCTTTCTTCGTTATGTCGTTGGTTTCCGGGCGTTCGAAGACCTGTATGTACTTCTTCTTATCCCTGACGGCATTCATGAAGTTGTCACTCATGCGTATGGACATGTTGGCCTTGGTGACCCTGTTCAGATCGGTCTTCACGGACATGAATTCCTCGAGATCGGGGTGATCGCAGGACATCGTGAGCATGAGTGCTCCTCTCCTTCCGTGCTGACCGATGAGGCCGGTGACCATGGAGAAGAGATCCGTGAAGGATACGGCACCGGACGTCTCTGATGCGGTGTTGTTGATCTTGGCGCCTCTCGGAGCTAGCTTGGAGATATCGATACCGACTCCTCCGCCGTAACTGAACGTTCTCGCCAGTTTACCTGCGGTCTCGAAGATGGATTCGATGGAATCTTCCGGTGGTGCTACGACATAACAGTTGGAGAGTGTTATCTTGAGACCTGTGAGGTGCAATCCTCTGTTGGCGAGGATCCTCCCGCCGAACAGGAACTTCTTGTCGATGATGAGTTGTTTCAATTCCTCGTCACCGACGGAGACACGATCCAACCAATGATCGAACGTCTCTCCCTGGTAACAGTACTTCTTCTCCCAAATGTCGATTCCTAGGTTATTTTCCTCTCCAAGCCACTGTTTAATGTCCATAAAATGTACCATCCCGACGTAAGGTTTTATTGTATTTTAAGTAAAGGTTCTAACACTATTGTGGTTAAAACAGTGTTATATATTGTTCTGGGTCATCATTTTTATCACAATAAGGATAATTTTAGGATATCCTTATCCACGTGAATAATTGATGTCGGTAAAGCAATCTGCTTTATTTTTCTCGTCCGAAATCTTCATGGAAGGCGGTCGGGAATTGACCTGTTCCACATCGGAATCCGACGAGAAATATGCAGAAGATCGCATCACTTGATGAGTACGCTCACGCCTGCGACGAGAGCGGTGCCTACGAAGATGAGCACGATAGCTACTGCAATGATCTTCACCATCAGCTCCTTTTTCTTCTTCTCAGTCATATTCATCATGACTAGACTGTTGATAAAAAAATGTATCGGAGTTGACCGCCTCCATCCGTCGGTCATGCGGGATGTCACCGCATCATAACGTCCGTCGCATCATGCCGATGTGGCCGCGATGTTCAGGAGGAACGGCACCTTGTTCTTGGCACCCTTTGTCCTGGATGCCATCATCGTCTGTACGCGATCGAACTCATCGGCCGTTATCGGACGGTCGGTGTGATGTTCTATCAGATGTTCTTCCCAGCGCATGTATCCCGCATAGACCGGGTTGTGCAGGATGTTGCGGACGTTGTACTTGTTCCATTGGTTCCCGTTCCTCGTCCTGATGAATGATGAGTTCAGATCGGCGGAGATGTCATCCAAGGTCTCTCCATCGAGATAGGAACGGAACATCCTCCTCACGACGGTCTGTTCCTCATCGATCGATACCAATTCCCCGTCCTCCACACGATATCCGTACGGAGGTTGGAATCCCATCACACCATCCTTCTGCTCCGCCTTCTGGACCATACCGAACTTCGTCCTCTCACCGATCTGTTCGGATTCCAACTGGGCGATACGTTGGATGACGTCCATGGCGAACCTTCCCACTGCGGTCGTGGTATCGATCCTCTCCGTGGTCGAGAAGAATGACTGTCCGTTCTTGGACAGATCCTCTATCATGAGCATGAAGTTCTTGCTGTTACGATGGATCCTATCCATCTTGATGACAACCAGTGCATCCCATCTCGTGCGTTCGTCGGGCGAGAACATCCTGCGGTACGCGGGTCTTCTGGTGTTGGTGCCTGAATATCCGTCATCGATGTATTCACCCGCTATCTCCATGTCAAACACATCGCAGAAATCCCTGAGCATCTGCAGTTGTGCGGCCAATGAATAACCCTGATCGGCCTGTTCGTCCGTCGACACACGCGCATACAATGCGGCACGTATCCTGTCGCTCATGATTGTATCCTGATCGGACCGTTGATCGTGGTATATTCGTCCATATCGATGATGGCCGGATGATCCCCTTCTTTGATGATCTCTCCCCATTTGACATAACCGACATACAACGGATTGTGGAGGATCTTGTGGATGGACTGTCTGTTCCACTTTCCCCCTTTCTTTGCAGGTATGCACGCGTCATTGAGCGAGTTCGCGATGTATTCCATGCTGTATCCTCTGTTGTACATTTTGTATATCGCCCTGACGACATACACCTCTTCCACGTTGACGAATAGCATACCCTTCTTGTAATCATAGCCGTACGGCTGCCCGAAACCAAGCAGGCCGCCCATAGTCCTTGCTTTTTGTTCCATCCCTAACTTCACCCTCTCCCCGATCTGTTCGGATTCAAGTTGTGCGATACGCTGTATGAGGTCCATCACGAATCTGCCCATGGCATTGCTCGTGTCGAACTGCTCCATGACGGAACAGAATCCCTTACCGGCAGCGTTGAGATCCCTCATCATGACGGTGAAGTTCTCGCTGTTACGGTGGATCCTATCCATCTTGAGCACGAGAACGATATCCCACTTATCGCTCTCGTTCATCATACGCGTATATTCGGGACGTTTGACATTGCGTCCGGAGTGCCCTTCCTCGCGGTATTCCTCGGCTACGATCCATCCTTGCGAACTGCAGTACTTCCTCAGACGACCCAACTGAGCGTCCAGGGAGAAACCTTCCATAGCCTGTTCTTCTGTCGATACCCTTGCGTAGAGTGCAGCGCGTACACTGTTCTCATCCATCCCGCAGATATCATTGCAGGGCTTCATATTTATACCTTGGTCATTGACCGGGTTGAATTATTCAACAATCTACTTAATCAATTAACGTAGTTGCTTAACAAATCGAGGTCGACGACGATCTGTTCGTCGATTATCGACCGCAAATTACGTCCTTTCTTAACTATATATAAATACGAAGTCGACATTGTTGAAACAACTTTGTACGAGGATTCGTTCGGCAAGGGGATGCACATGATCAAGATAATCTACAATCCGGTTGGCGGAGGCGGTATGAATTGGGATAGGATGAAGCACGTCCGTTCCCTCCTCGAGGACAAAGGAATCAAACACGAATATTACGAGACCACCTTCGAAATGAGAGGTGATGATCTTGCCCGTCTCATCGCAAAGGATGGGGATATCATCGGCATCGCAGGCGGTGACGGTACGATCCATGAGGTCGTGTCGGCCACATATGATCTCAATATCACATATGTCCTTCTTCCGTTCGGTTCTGGTAACGACACCGCCAGATCTGCAGGCGTCCTCGACTATACCGACGAACAGATCGTCAACGCATTCGTCAACGGCACCGACCGTTCGATACCCTATTGGGTGGCGAACGACATGATCTTCATACAGACCATCTCCTTCGGTACACCCGTCGACATCAACATGGTCGCCGACGAATATGTGGAGAAGCTCATGGCTAACATGACATCGAACACGACATCGGCCGTCATCAGACGTTATGTCGATGTCACGAGGACCATCATGTCATCCATGGTACACAGCGTCCTCAACGGTGAGTTGTCATTCGTCAAGGTCGTGAAATCCAAGGATTATCGTAAGATCGCTCTCAAGGCCCTCAGTAAGTGTAAGGCCATGAAATACAGGATCACGGCCAACGGTGCCACCAGGGAAGTGGAGAGCATCCTGCTCACCGTGCAGAACGTGGAGTACATGGGTGGTGGGTTCAATGTCTGCCCTACTGCAGCGATCGATTCCACCGATCTCAACGTCCTCAATGTCAATAAGAGGAGCAAATTCAGGTATCTCTTGAATCTCATCGCCCTCTCTTCGGGAAAGGTCGATACACAGAAGAATATCGATTATTTCAAGACCAAGGAGATCACGATCGAGAGCGGCGAGGCCAAACACATGATGGTCGACGGAGAGACACTCGAATTCGATGGTCGCATCTCGATCAGGCCCGGAGACCATAAGCTTCTGATAAGGGTGTGAGTCGAATGGTGTGCACCGGTTTCAAGATCCCCTCCACCAGGGGCGATGTGAAGCTGAATTGTTACAAATGGATTCCCGATGGTGAGATCCGTGCCGTGCTCTTCATCGCACACGGGATGATGGAGCACATCTACAGATACGATGAATTCGCGAATTATCTCAACGGATACGGTATAGCCGTCTACGGTCACGACCATATGGGTCACGGAGGCACATCGCCTGTCGACCGCGGTTTCTTCGCCGAGAAGGATGGTGATGAGATACTCGTGAACGACCTTTACGAGATGTGTAAGGTGGTCGAGAAAGAATTGCCGAATGTCCCGAGGATTGTCATGGGACACAGCATGGGTTCGTTCGTCACGAGGCGTTTCCTTACGAGGTACGGCGATTCCGTCAACGGTGCCATATTGATGAGTACCGGACAGAATACGATGCTGGAGTTGAATTCCGGTCTCTTCCTTTCGAAACTCATCTGTAAGGTCAGGGGTACACATTACAAGTCCAAATTATTGTACGACCTCGCTCTCGCTCCGAACAACAAACCGTTCAAGGAGTCGAAGGATCCGCTCAGATGGTTGTCCACGAGCGAGGAGAGCAGGAGACTGTATGATGAGGATCCCGACTGCGGATTCGATTTCACGGCAGCGGGATATCGCGATCTGTTCTCGATGATCAAGAAGCTCGGTAAGGAACAGGATTTCGATAAGATCCCGAAGGATCTCGATATCCTGTTCGTATCCGGTTCGGACGATATCATCGGGGAGTACAAGGGTACACTCGACAAAGTCATCGCGACATTGAGGAAATATGGTCTCGATCCCAAGAAGAAGGTCTATGACGGGCTGAGGCATGAACTTCTTGTGGAGAACGGGAAGGAAGCCGTATTCGTTGATATCAAGGATTGGATCCTTGGTCTTCCGAGCGTTCAACATCCCACTCAATGATGTCGGGCCATACGACCTTGAACGCCTTCGTCGACAATCTGGCCAACGGTATGTCGGCATCGGAATCGGAGTAGAATTCATCGATACGTGAGTCGCCGAATACCTCCCTGAACCTTCTGACCTTCTCCTCATCACGACAGTTCTTACCGATCGGTCTGCCAGTTCTCGTATCGATGGGCGATGCGATCACGTTCTTTATGCCGATGCGTTCACAGGCGGCCTTGATGAGGAATTCGGGTGATGCGGATATGACGACATCATCGACCTTGTGTTTGTCCTGATACCAGGTGGCGATCTTATCGATGTTCTGATCCCAGAACCTCTCGGCCATATCCTCTACGACGAAGTCCCTGAAGAATCTGTAATAGTGTTCTTTCATCCTGGTATGGTCGTACAATCCGATGTGGAAGCCCAACCATCCCTTGAATTGCATCGGGAAATGCTTCAGGATCGTCTTCTTCTGTGATAGACAATACTTGTAGAAATCGATCGTGCTGTCGCCATCGTATAGTGTGCCGTCGAAATCATAGACGTTCATTGGAACACCATGGGCACATCAAAGTCCGATTATTTAGAAGGGTGGGGTTGATGGGGGCTTTACGCCCCCTAATGAGTTTTATTGGAATCACATCATTCCGCCGACACCGCTCATGCCAGGACCGCCCATCGAGGGGTCTGCCATGGGGTTCATCGGGGGTGCCCTGCGTGAAGCGATGACATCATCGATCCTGAGGATCATGTTGGCGACTTCAGCGGCTGAGTTGATGGCCTGCACCTTGACTCTGAGGGGCTCTACGACGTAGCGCTCGAGCATGTCGACTGCCTCACCGGTGTCGAGATCGAGACCGTAGTAGGCTCCGCCCTTCTTCTTCTTGTCGTGTGCGTTCTTCAACTTGATGATTGCATCGATCGAGTCGATACCTGCGTTCTCTGCGATCGTCCAGGGGATGATCTCGAGTGCCTTGGAGAAGGCCTCGATAGCGAGCTGCTCCCTTCCGCCGACAGTTGATGCGTACTCTGCGAGTTTGAGCTCTGTCTCGATCTCGGGTGCACCTGCACCTGCGACGACCTTTCCGTCCTCGATAGCGACACCGACGACACGGATTGCATCCATCATGGCCCTCTCGACCTCTGCGAGGACGTGTTCCGTTCCTCCGCGGATGACGATAGAGACTGCCTTGGGGTTCTTGCATCCGGTGATGAAGCACATGGATTCCGCTCCGACCTCTTTCTCTGCGACTTCTTCTGCCGTTCCGAGGTCCTTTGACTGGATCTCCATGATCTCTCCGACGAGTGTTCCACCGGTCGCTTTGGAGATCGCAATCATATCGGATTCCTTGAGCCTCCTGAAGCAGAGGATACCTGCCTTTGCGAGGTAGTGCTGTACGAGGTCGTCGACACCCTTCTGGCAGAAGACGACGTTCGCTCCGACGGATGCGATCTTGTCGACCATCGCTTTGAGTGTAGCATCCTCTTCGTTGAGGAATGACTGCATCGAGAGGGGGTCCGAGATGCTGATCTCTGCGGAGACCTCGGGTTTCTTGTTCTCGAGTGCCGTGGTGAACAATGCGATCTTGGCATTGTTGATGACCTTGGGCATACGGGGGTGTACCCTCTGTTTGTCGATGACGAGACCTTTCACGAGGTAGGTGTCGTTGATGACTCCTCCCGCTTTCTTCTCAATCTTGATGTTGCTCGTGTCGACGGTCTTTCCTTCCTGGACATCCCTTGCAGCTTTGACGATGAGGTCTGCGAGGTGTTCGCCCTCTCCTCCGACGGATTTACCTGTCATTGCGGTCTCTGCGACCTTCCTGAGGAGTTTGTCGTCGTCCGAGGGGACTGCGATCTCGTTGAGGATCTCGACTGCTTTCTCGGCTGCGAGCTTGAAACCGTTGGTGATGACCGTGGGGTGGATGTTGGCGTCGATGAGTGACTCGGACTGTTTGAGGAGTTCTCCTGCAAGGACGACCGCTGTGGTCGTACCGTCACCGCACTCTGCGTCCTGTGTCTTCGCGACCTCGACGACCATCTTGGCGGCGGGGTGCTGGACATCGATCTCTTTGAGGATCGTCACACCATCGTTGGTGACTGTGACGTCACCGATGGAGTCAACGAGCATCTTATCCATTCCCTTGGGTCCGAGTGTGGACCTGACGGAATCGGCTACTGCCTTTGCTGCAGCGATGTTGTTGAATTGTGCCTCTTTATCTTTGCTTCTCTCCGTACCCTCTTTGAGCACGATGATCGGCTGATTGTTACCGGAACCATACATAATATGTATCTCCTAATTATGTGTGGTAGTAATTTTGTTCTTCTATATAAACTTGCTCTTTTATGCATCGAATTCACATTTTTCTATCACTAATATTTTAGGTGCTACCTATAATCTTTAAGTAGATGTCTGGCCGGACCGATGGAACAGTTTATCAAATTCGGAAGTGATGTGGCTGGCATGGCAGAACAGATGGATGACCAGGAGTTCGAACAATTCGTAGAGTCCAACAAGGACAGGATAATCGAGTTGATGTGCGAGAAGGGCGACTCGTTCTCCCTGAAGGATGCCATGCTCAGGATAATGGACGATGAGGATGTGCAGAAGCATTTCTTCACCGCTTGCATCGAGATGATGCATTTCTTCGAATCCGCCGTGAAGGCCATGCCGATGTCCGACAGGACGAGAGAGGCATTGGAGAACGTCGAGAATGCACGTGATAATGCCGTCAGGAACGCAATCATGGTGTCCGCCAAGGACCATATCGAGAACATCACGGTCGATGATGTGAAGGGCGACATCAAGATGGTCACGGGTTCAGTGAAGAGATCCGTTATGAAGAGGTTCACGAAGGAGAACGGGAAGGATTGAACCTATCTTCCGAACACATCCTTCACGACGACGCCCCTGGATCCCAATCTATCCTTGATCCTGCCGATACTTTCGATCGATCCGCCGGCGATGTTCATCCTTGATAATCTTGCATTAAGCAGCGGACGTCCGTTCAATCTGTCGATATAGGCCAATCTTACGCCCGTATCCGCTATCGCATCCGCGAATTCATCCTCGATACCTTCAAGATGCGACAGTACGGGGCCGATGAGCGCATATGTCGTCAATCCCGCCTCCGTCAATCTTCTCAGGGCATCCAATCTCACGGACGGTAACGGTGCCCCCGGCTCCGTCATCTTGCTGTAACGATCATCGATGGTTGTGATCGTCATGGCAACCAATCCTTCCATCTGCGACAGGATGTCGATGTCACGCAATATCAGATCGGATTTCGTATGCATGTGTATCGGACATCCGACCTTGGATATCCTCTGGAGGCAGCGTCTGGTCAGTTCGAACCTCCTTTCCGCAGGCTGGTAAGGGTCGGTGACGGTACCTATCCCTATCGTACCTTTGACGAACGTCAGTTCCTTCCCCAGTCTCTCGACGATGTTGGATTTCACCCTGACGACACGCCACGTATCCCACTCGGAATGCGTAACCTCCGGCGCGTAACAGTAGATGCAGCCGTGTGTACATCCTCCGTACGGGTTCAGCGAATAGTCCATTTCAGGCAATCCCGAAGGCGACAGTGCGCGTTTGCATTGGACTATCTCGTATTTGCCGTCCCACTTGTCCGCACCGTCGAACTCGAAGAGGTCAGACATAGTCATCTATCCTCCTCTGTACCATGTAATCCCTCAGGACCGCGGAATGTTGCAACCATACGTTCCTCGGGATATCCATCACGGAATCGATATGTTGCAATGCGGATTCCAGATCATCGAATCTCAGCGGTTCTCCTGCGAGGGATTCCCTCACCCTCTCCCTGACGTTCCATACGCCTACGGGCATCACATAGCCCGGATGCGCCTCCCTGAAGATGACGGCACCCGCAGTCCTGTTCTCCCTTGTCAATAACTCGTTGACGGCCATCCTCGATGCGTAATAGCATCCGCCTATGTGGGCATACTCCGTCCTCCCGTCGAAGAACTCGCAGTCGGAGATCATCTCTATCTGCCTGCCTGAAGGATTCCATGTGGTGTTGGGATACCATGCTTCAATGAGCTCGAACCTCCACGTGCACGGTAACAGGAGGATGCACCACCTGTTGTCCAATGCGTGGAGCTCGTATATCCTGAACTCGTCGATGGTATTGTTGTACTTGGTCGTCCTCAACAGATCCTTTCCGATGATGTCATCCACGGCGGTAATGCTCCATCTGGTCGGAACGAAGCGTCTGTTCTTGTCGACACCCATGGTACCGACGGAGAAAGCCTTCTGTATCTCGGAGATCAGTGTACCGTTCCTGTAGGCGTTGACGACCGCATCCCTCGCTTTCATATCCGTGTCGTAGAAGCTCCTCTCCAGATACCTGTGCATCCTTCCGTTGCCCGCCTTCATGTAATCCATCCTTGCGGAGGGACCGAAGGGTTGGATCTCGTCGTCGAGTATCACGCGTCCTTTGGGTTTGGATGAGAATCTTGCCTCTATGTCGATCGGTCTCTCCGTAAGGGCCATCTCCTGCACCTGATCGACGATCCTTCCGCCTTTCTTGAAATCCGTGGCATCGATGCGATACTTCCCTCTAACGAGTCTGAATCTGAAGTCCGTGATCTCGTCTATCGATTTATCGCTCCAGAGCTCCGGTTTGTCCATGATCGAGGTATCTCCGAACTCCGGAGGTATCAACGGTCCGATGTCCACTTTCGGGTATCCGTACCTTCCTACGAATACGGCCGGTGGGGAGCTTCCTTCGATATCGGTCGCATCGATCAGTCTCATAGTCTTGCTCTGAGAATAGAACTTGATCATCAGCGGACATCTGTCCTTACCGCAGAGCCTCCTGGCGCCCTTGCAGACGATGCATTGGCTGGTGTCGTCGGAGATATGGTTGTAGTCCACCATCCTGTCGAAGAAAGACGCACCTGCCATGTCACCGATAACCAATTTGACGGATATAGAACATCGCACTTACGAACGGGATTCGGAATTCGTAGATCGATTGAAAATCCACGATTTAAGGTGTAAGAATGGTGGTAACAAGAGACGGTTGGACGTTAGTCCGGTGCAAGGGGACCGTCTCTTGCAGTAAACTATGAAACGGACTCGCACTATTTAATATAGTTCCTTTTCCGGGCAAAAATGTGAGATTGGGAAGGGGTTTGGTGTGGGGGTCGGATGTCTGGCCAGCAGATCATTCGCCCTTCTTTTTCTTCTCTTTTGGAAGTCTGACGTCCACCGAGTTGCAGTGTGCGAACAGGCCCTCGGACTTCGAGATTTTCCTGATCGTGGGTGCGATTATGTCCAGACCATCCTTGGTCAGCATCTGCACAGTGGAGGTCTTCCTGAAGTGGGCGACGTTCAATCCGGAGTACAGTTTCGCACCGCATGCGGTCGGGAGGACGTGGTTGGTACCGGATGCATAATCTCCCGCAGCGATGGGTGTGTATCTTCCTACGAATATCGAACCTGCGTTCCTGACCTTCGAGAGGGTATCCATGACATCCTTCGTCTGGATGCAGAGGTGTTCGGGTGCGACCTCGTTCATCATCTCGATGGCAAGATCCATGTCGTCCGCGACCATGTAACCGGAGTTCTTCATCGCGGCGACGATGATGTCCTTCCTGGGGGCATCCTTCACTTGTTTCTCGATCTCCCTGTCAACGGCCTTCGCAACATCCTCGGAATCTGTGATGAGGATGAATGCCGACATGGGGTCGTGCTCCGCCTGTGCGACGAGATCGGATGCGACGAATGCGGGATCGCACGAATCATCGGCGAGTATTCCCGCCTCCGAGGGTCCTGCGGGGAAATCGATCTCTATCTTACCTCTGAGGAGCGTCTTGGCCGCGGTGACGAACACGTTACCGGGACCGACGATCTTCTGTACGGGTTCGATGGACTCGGTACCCAGGGCCATCCCTGCGATCGCCTGGATGCCTCCGATCGTGTAGATCTCATCGACGCCCGCTATGTCCAATGCGACCAACGTCACGGGATTGACGGGTGCGGGCGTACAGCAGATGACCTCATCCACGCCTGCCACAAGTGCGGGTATGACGCACATGAGTGCTGTTGAGGGGTATGATGCCCTTCCTCCGGGAATGTAGCAACCGACCCTCTCGAGGGGGGTGCTCTTGACACCGAGCGTTATGCCCGGTTCCACCTCTGACAGCCAAAGGTCCTGAGGGAGTTGCATCTTGTGGAATCTCTCGATGTTGTATGCAGCGTTCTCGAGCTCCTCGACGAGTTCGGGATCCACCTTCTCGTATGCTTCCTCTATCTCCTCACGTGAGACCTGGAGTCTGTCCAGTTTGATCTTGTCGAATTTCTCTGTGTAGGCTTTGATGGCCTTGTCCCCGTCCTTCTGGACGTCAGCGATGATGTTCCTCGCTGTCTCCATGACGTCGTCCACCTTTGACGAACGGTTCTTCTGCCAGAATCCCTCTTCGAGTTGCTGCATCATGATCCGTCTCTATATTATCGTGCGATATAAACAATACGCAATTGTCCCTGCGGATGTAGCCTCATTGATTATATAATCCGATATGAATCATGACAATATCGGCCGAGGCTATCAAATGAACATAATCGTAGTTGGAATCGGGAATATCGGATACATAGTGACCGAGGTATTGTCTCAATATCATGATGTCATGATCATCGATCACGACAAGGCTACCGTGGAGAAGGTGAAGAGCCTTCTGAACGTATCGGTCCTCTACGAGGACGGTTCCAACCCGAAGGTCCTCAGGAGCGCGATAGAGCGTCACAATGCCGATATCGTCATCAGTACGACGGCGAGAGATGACGACAATCTCCTGATCTCGATGCTGTCGAAGATGATCAAACCCGGGATAAAGACCATCGTGAGGATCAGGAATCCCGATTTCGCCATCGAGCCATCGCCTCAGACGGTCGATCAGATCATCTCGCCCGAGATGATGATGGCCAGCAAGATGGCGGAACTGGCCCTTCTTGAGAATGCCATCGATTACGAGAGCATCGAGGCCATGGACCTCGGTCTGGCGTTGTTCGAGGTAACGGAGGATCATAAGGATATCATCGGTAAGATGAGCATCAACATCCCCAAACCCAAGGATTGTACCATAGTCGCCATCTATCGCGGTGACGAGATCATCATGGAGCATGACATGACGACGATCCATGTGGGTGACATGATACGTGTGCTCGGATCGCCTGAGAGCATCCATGCGTTCAATGACATGATGGGCGTGAAACGTCCCGCCAACGAATTCCTGATCATCGGCGGAGGTGTAGCGGGCGCACAGACCGCGAGACTGTTGGAATCGAGGAAGAGGTATGTCAAGATGTTCGAGTCCGATCGTAAGAGATGTACGGAACTCGCCAAGGAACTGACATCCACTGTCATCGTCAACGGAAGCGGTGTCGATCCATATCTTCTCAAGGCTGAGAATGCAGGTAGGGCGGATGTGATCATCGCCACGACCGATGTGGACGAGACAAACCTTCTCTCGGGACTGATGGGTAAGAAGCTCGGTGCGCACAAGATCGTCAGCAGATACACCATGGTCGAGTACGAGGACATCTTCGAATACACCGGGATCAAGACCATCGTCGGTAACTACCGTGTCGTGGCCAACGGTGTCACGAAGACACTGATCTCCAATGACAAAGCCATCCTGAAGATGAAGAATCCCGATGAGCTGTTCTTCACGGTCACCGTCAATCCGCGTTCGGCCGTATGTAACGAACACACGGGTGACATCAAATTACCCAAGGGATGCCGTCTCACCTGCCTCATACGCAAGGATGAGAAGATTTATCCCGATATGTACACAAAATTCCAGGCCAACGATCGTGCTGTGCTGTACACCTACAACGTGAACAAGAGCAAGTTGGAGAAGATGTTCGGCACATCCATCGACATCGACGTGTGAATCAGATGAGAAAACAGATACGCATAAGGAAGGTCGACAGCTTCACGCTGAAGACCGTCGGTTATACGCTGACGACATTGGGATTGTTGATGTTGCCGTCGCTGATATATCAGTTCGTGGACGGCGAGGATCCGTTGCCCTTCCTCATACCCATGATCGTGATGGTCATCATCGGTTCGGTGATGATCTCATTGACGAGGACACCGAAGACGATGAATCCGATCTTCATCCTTGCCGATATGGCACTGATGTGGGGGATCTCCGTCCTATGCGGTGCGATCCCGTTCTTCTTCTCGGGTTTCACTCCGGTCGATGCCATCTTCGAATCGTCCGCCGGTGTGATGACCACAGGTTCGTCGATCATTTCGAGCATGGGCGACTGGAGCAGAGGCATCGTGCTCTGGAGATCCGTTCTGCAATGGGTCGGAGGTATCGCCATCATCGTCATGTTCCTGTTGATCCTCCCCACCATCGGGTTCGGCAGCAGGGCACTGTTCTCCAACGAGATGTCCGGATCCGATGCAGGGAAGATATCGCTGAAGCTGAAGGATACCGGGAAACAGTTCGCCTTCGTGTATCTCGTCGCGACGTTGGTGATCCTGTTCGCACTGTTGCTATGCGGGGTGACGTTCTTCGAATCACTTTGTCTATCATTCTCCACGATATCCCTGGGCGGTTTCTCGCCGTTGGACCATAGCGTATCATATTACAACGATGTCGTGAAGATCATAATCATGGTGTCACTGATCTTCGGTAGCACCAATTTCTATCTGCATTACAAATCATTGGTGTCCAGGAAGGCCGTGTATCTCAAGAGCGAGGAGTTCAGGACGATGGTGCTTCTGACGGTGGTCGTCCTGGTGATCTCGATGGCATACCTTCTTGCAGAGGGTGACGATTCCTTCATCAACATCCTGTTCAACACCATATCCGCGACGACGACGGCATCCTTCGCCGCATCGGATTATACGACATATCCGTTCTTCATCGTCTTCCTTCTGTTCGCCGTAACCATAATCGGAGGTTCGGCCGGTTCGACCGCCGGAGGTCTGAAGGTCAACAGATTCATCATAATCTCCAAGAACGCATACAACGAGGTGAAGAAGCTCCTGCACCCGAATGCGGTGTTCGATGTCAAGATCGATGGTGCGAGCGTCGATCATAGCTACATTTCCATAACGATGGTCATGATGTTCGCATTCTTCTTGTCCGCCATCGTCGGTACTGCAGTGTTCCTGTTCTTCGGTCTGCCGTTCGACGTATCTGTATTGACGTCGATAAGCAGTCTCACATCCTTCGGTGCATCGATAGGTCCCTACGGGCCGTTCGGTTCCTTCGCAGGGCTCAGCGACGGTGCGAAACTGTTCATGTGCATCCTGATGTGGATCGGACGTGTGGAGATAATGTCCGCATTCATCCTCTTCACTCCCGGTTATTGGAAGGAATTCAGATTATCCATCAGGAACATCAGAAGGAGATCCGTCAAGTCTTGGAGGTGATCCTGCATGCATCCAGTATGCGCATCACCGCAGGGTCCGACGGATCCTTGTCGTTGATGACACCGGCCAACAGCTTCGCTTCCTTGAACTTCTTCTTCTCGATGAGACACATCGCCATGACCTCCAACGCACCCGAGTTGGAATAATCGATCTGGAGGGCACGGTTGGCGTAGTTGGCCGCTGCGGGTATCTTTCCCGAGATGTACATCACATATGCCTGTAATGCCAAGGATTCGGCGTTCTTCTTGTCCTCTTTGAGATGTTCCTTGGCGACTTTGACAGCATCCTTTACGTCGCCCTTCTTCATCAGGACGGTGACCATGTTCAGCAATGATCTGTAGGATGCATCGTCATCCTCCACGATGCTCTCCGCTTCGCGTTGGGCCTTGGCGAACTCTCCCAAGGAACACAATATCTCGCAGAGGAGGATGCGTTCGTCGACACTCTTGGTACCGCGTTCGGTCATCAGTGACAACGCCTCCTCGGATTCGTCGATGAGCATGAGCGTCCTGGCGATCTCCGGGATCCTGTCGTCCTGCGAACGGTATGGTCTCATGAGTGCGTAGGCATCCTCGGCCCTTCCCAGGGCTCTGATGGACAATCCGATATCGAAATTCCTGGGGTCATCGTCATCGACGAGATCCAGGACATCATCGATGATATCCTGACAACCATCCTCGTCCTCGATGACCTTCAGCAGAGAGGCACATTTGAGCTTGATCGCGACATCATCGGTCGAATCCGCCAGATCCCTCGTCTGTTCACTGGCATCGTCGTATCTGTCTTTCTTGATGTTCTCGGCTATCTCTTTGAATGTGCTCTCGGCATCCATCGTCGTCGGTAACCGTGGTCCTTTATTTTAAATCTCATGCTCCTTGATCTCGGATTCCAACAGTTCGATCACGACCCTCCAGAATCTGGTGGGTTTGAAGGTACCGACACTGAACAGGAACAGCCAGATGAGACCGAGTATCACGACTACAGGTTCCCAGACCTCGAATATCGTGTTGAGTGTGAAATACAGGCCGATGATCAGCAGGATCACCGTAAGCACGGATTGCGGACCGCGTCTCCTGTTGATATCCCTCATCGTATAGAACAGGACACCTGTCGTGGCGAGGAAACCGAATGCCGTTGCGAAGAAGTAGTGGAATGCACCCGTGTTCAGGTTGAAGACTCCCACCATCGCAAGGAAGAATCCCGAGATGGATGCGATGTATGCACCTGCCACGCCTCCTCCGTTATCCCTCTTCGCCAATTCGTAGAAGTACAGCATGATGAGGGCACCGGTCACGATACAGGCGACGTTGAACATGATCGCCGTCGTCAGGTTCGATGACACTCCCATATCGGATAATGAGTTGTGTCCGAAGCTCCATTCACCGTCGAGTTTCGCCGCTATGGCCCACATCGCAGGGAAGAATAGCGATGTGAACATCCCTATGCGACCCAGTATCCTGTCGTCCATTCCTATTCCTCCAGATGTGCCTATCAGCTAGCTAGGATAAAGTATTATCCTACATACGTTCCGACCTTGTCGAACGACAATCGTTTATCTACTCTGTACCCGATATCGATTGTATGAGACTGAGATATATCGCCGTCTACGGATTGTTCAACAGTTACGACCATATCATCGAACTCAACGGGGAAGGTCTCACATTCATACATTCATTGAACGGTGTGGGGAAGAGCATGACACTGAAGCTCATCAACGCATTGTTCATGGGCGACGAGAGGACGATAGGTTCCATCCCGTTCCAGAGGATGGACATCAGGTTCGATGACGACACGATAGTGTTCGTCGACAAGAGGGATGGGTTGAAATGCCGCATATCCAAGAACGAGGTCGATGTGGATACCACTGTCAGGGACATCGGCGAGATGTACGACGTCCTCTACCTATCGCCGGACAGGAACGTCGTCGAGATGGCGGACGGTACGCTCAGGAGCTCCATGGATGTGATCGTGGACGATTTCAACGAACGCATCTCCAAGGCCATGCGTGACAGGACGATCGTCATCGGGGACGGGATGTGCGAGGACATGGATGCCGGCGATTTCGTCAACAGATGCAAGGACATCAAGGCCAAGATCGACTTCATGTCGGAGGCCGGCCTCTCTCCAGGATTGCCTACGGACATGAGATTCCCTCCGGAGAGGATGGATTACAATGAGAACAGGGACAAGTACAGGTCGTTGCTATATTCGGTTACCGAGTGGGTGGACAGGTATTATCTGCTTGCCGAGTCCATAGTGACGTATCTCGACATATTGAACGGCATGTTCACCAACAAGAGGGTCGTCATAGACGAGCACGACAAGTTATCGGTAACGTTGGTGGACGGGAACAACATCCCCGCGAACAGGCTCTCCGCAGGCGAGAAGCAGGTGATGATCATATTCTACAATCTCCTGTTCAACACCCATCAGGAGATGACGGTGATAATCGACGAACCCGAGATATCTTTGCATGTTGCATGGCAACAGAGGCTCTGCAACCTGTTCCTGAACATCAGCAGGGTCAGGGACATCGATATCCTCGTCGCCACGCATTCACCTCAGATAATACACGACAGGTGGGACCTCGCTCAGGAGTTGAGAGCGGATCATGCGTGACAGCATCAATGCCAACGATGTGGCGAACTCCGTCATGATGCTGCGTTCGGCCTTCAAGGGGACGATAGTCATCGTCGAGGGTTCCACGGACAGCAGACTCTACGGAAAGTTCCTCGACAGGGATACGGAGACCGTCGTTGCGCATTGCAGACAGAACGTGAGCAACTCGGTCAAGGAGCTGACGAACAGAAGAGGTGTGAAGGGGATCGTCGGGATAATCGATTCCGACCTCGATCTCATGGATGGGGTGAGGAGATCCCCTCCGATATTCCAAACGGATGCACGCGACAGCGAAGGGATGCTGTTCATGAGCGGTGCATTCGACGATGTGCTGTTCGAATATGCAGATAAGGATAGATTGAACGATTTCAGAAGGAGATATGGGGAACCGAGGGATGCGATCTATTCCGCATGTTACCCCATCGGGTTACTGATGAGGATATCGAACAGGGATGGTCTCAATCTTTCGTTCAAGGATCCCCCGTTCGAATATTTCATCGACCGCCGTTCTTTGAAATGTGATATCAGGCGCATGTGCGAGCACATAAGCGACAGGAGTAACGGCTCATACGTATCGCCGTCGAAATTGGTCGGCCTGATAAACGACGAACCGAGGATGGATCCTGCGATCGTATGCAGGGGTCACGACATAGCGGATGTGTTCGCATTCGCTCTCAGAGAGGTGTTCGGAGGATACAATGCGAGGAACCTCAACGGTGACCAGGTAGCAGGTGCGATGAGGATCGCATATGACAGGGATGATTTCGACAGGACCGAATTGTATACATCATCCGATGCATGGGCATCGAGAAGGGAGATGGTCCTTTGGGACAGAGGGATCAGACCTTGAACTCATCCCTGACGAGACCATCGGACGAGTTCATCAGTACCTGTACCTTCCTCTCGCTCTCGATCAGTATCTTCCTGCATCTATCCCTCAGCTCTACGGCCTCTGCGTAGATGCTCAGGCTCTCGTCCAGATCGAGGCTTCCGCCTTCCAGCTTCTTTATGAGCTCTTCCAACTTCTCCATCGATTCCTCGAATGTCATCTCATCCTTCTCATCAGTCATCATTCCACTTCCTTTATCTTGGCGATGGCCCTGCCATCCCTCATCCTTATGGTCACCTCATCATCCGCCGACATACGTCCGACGGATGTGATCACCTTACCGTCACGATCCATGATCATGCTGTACCCTCTGTCGAGCACCCTGTTCGGATCGAGACCGTTGAGCATACTCTCCATCGATGTGAGTCCGTTCCTCCTGTCCTTCAGGATGTTCGATACGGATCTATCCATCCTCTCCGAGAGATTGTCCATGTACATCATATCCTGATTCAATCTGTCCATGAGACGGGACGGATCCAATTTGGAATCCAATAGATTGAATCTCGATCTCTCGGCATCCATCTTCTTCCTGAGCCCTACATCCAAACGTAACGATAGGTTCTCCAACTCCTTCGCATGTTGCGATACGAGCATCTCTGCATTCCTGGGCGACAGCCTCCTGTCGACGCTCTCGAACCTCGTCCTCATCGACGATACCATGTTCTCGATGGACCTGGAGGCTCTGATCATCAGGTTACGTATGTTGCGTAACTCATCGACCCTATCGGGTGTCGCTATCATCGCCGCGGCAGTGGGTGTCTCAGCATACTTGTCGGCGGCCATGTCTGTAAGCGACATATCCGTCGCATGTCCCACGGCGGAGATCACGGGTGCCTTCGACTCCACGACGGCCCTCACGACCATCTCCGAGTTGAACGCACCGAGGTCCTCCTTGGAACCGCCTCCTCTTCCGACGATGATAACATCGACGGACATCTCGTTCAATGCCCTTATCCCGGAGACGATGGTGATCGGTGCATCCTCTCCCTGTACGATCGCCGGTGCCAACAATATGTCCACGGGATATCTCCTCGCCGTGGTGTCGATTATATCCTTGATGACGGCACCCGTAGGCGATGTCACCACGCCTATGACCTTGGGATATCTGGGCGGCGATCTCTTACGTCCGGGTTCGAACAACCCTTCCTTGAGGAGTCTTGCCGTGAGTTCTTCCAATCTCCTCTGCGCTTCGCCCTTCCCGTAGGGCGTCAATGATTCGATGTTGAAGTTCAGCGAACCGCCCTTGGCATAATACGAGGCGGAACCGAAGGCTATGACCTTCATCCCGTCCTTGATCTCCATCCTGATCCTGGATGCGTTGAACCTGAACAAAGTGCAATGGACCAGTGAATTCGCATCCTTGAGGTCGAAATAGATGTGTCCCGAGGATGCCTTCTTCACTCCGGACAATTCGCCTATGACGGATACATCGTTCAACCCGCTGGAATGGGTGACCAAAGAACCGACGCGCTCGTTGAATTGTGTGACCGTCAGCTCATCCGCCATACGATACCGATTGTGGATTGGGATTATCTAACTTGCTATCATCCGTATATCCACCGCAAGCATGGACATGGTTATCTACAATGTCATGAATCCACGGCACATGACAGCCGATCATGTACCGAAGTTCATCGACTCCGTCTCGGAGGATTGCAGGCAATATCTGGACAAGATACAGGAATTGTACGATGCACCGTTCATCAGGGAACTAGGTATAGAGGTCGCAAGCGTCTCGTCGGATGAGATAAGTCTGTACTTGGATATCCAGCCCAAGCACATAAACAGCCGCGGTTTCGTCCATGGCGGTGTGATCTATACGCTCATGGATCACAGTCTCGCATTCGCATCCAATCTCTGCGGTGAGGCTGTCGGACAGAGTTCCAACGTGATCTACCACAGGCCGGCCAAGGAAGGCAGGCTGATCTCCAAGCTCACTGTCATCAACAGATCGAAGAGTTTGTTGATATATGATGTGAAGGTATATTGTAACGAGAAGCTGATCGCATCATCGACGATGACCGCATTCAGATTGAGTGATGATAAGAGATGAGCAGGAAATGCCCTTATTGTGGAGAGGAGGTCCCGACATTCAGCGTGACCTGCCCGAAATGCTACAACGAGATCCCGAGAGGGGAGGAGAGGAGACAACAGTCCAAAGGCTACTCCGTCCCCAACGACAAGGCACCCGCCACGGTGACCTACAGTAGGACACTGATCCTGATCCTCTCGATAGTTCCCGCACTCTTCGGCATAATGGGATTGGGGCAGATATACCAAGGCAGAACGGAGAAGGGGATCAAGTTCCTGATCGTCGGTCTGCTGTCATTCGGTATTATGGCATTCTGCATGTTCCAGATGGTTACGGTACAGGGTTGGGCATTCCTCCTTCTCGGATTGTTCATAATCTCTCTGTTGGTGTATTTCATCACATTCCTGATACAGGTATTCGATGCTTACGCCAGGACGTTGTTCAGATTCTGAAAGGCACGATTATAACACTTATAACATCATTGCCTTTATTAACAATCTAACCAGATGGTGTGACGATGTTCCTAGCCAAGAGTATCGATGAATTGTACGAGGAAGTGAAGTCGAAGGGTTGCGATATCGTCATCTGTAACGATGCGCCGCTTGCCCTCGCACTGAACAACAGATTGGATCAGACGAGGATCGGTATATTCGCGACGACCCCCAGACAGTTGGCCGGGGACATGGCGATCGACTTACTCGGCAAGGGACTGATGGACGACATCGAGGTTGTGAAGAGGGTATCAGAACTGACAGGATTCAGGTTGAGGTTCGTACACGGCGAGATAGAGAACATCAAGACGATGATGAGGTACACCGCCGAGGTCAGACAGAAGTTGAGCAATCTGTCACGCAGGGTGTACGACGAGTTCATCGAGATGCCCACATTGGAGAAGGCGATGAGCCTGTTCAACGCCACCGAATCCGGATACTTCGAAGGGAAGAAGGTGGCTGTGATCGGGATAGAGCTCTTCGATAACCTCGATAAGCATTTCGTCCCATCGAACTACGAATACATCGAACTGTCCGTCGACGGACAATCCTACGATATCGACGTGATCAGGGAGCTCTCCAACGATCGTCAGATCGCGGAGAATGTCGTCAATCTCATCGACGAGGATAATGCGAAGGACTTCGCCATAGTCTTCGATGTCAGCGGTCATATCGCGGATGCCATACGTTCCGCATTGTATAGGAAGGAGATACCGTTCATCAATTCGCTGAACGTGAAGGATCTCACTTACATCAGGGATTTCATAGAGTTCATAACGTTATCGTCATCATTCGATACGGTCAGGGTATCGCAGGTCAGGGAGCTGATATCGGCATACGGCGGATACATCAGTTCCAAGTACGACGGATATCTCGTGAAACAATACTCCGAATTCTGCGATGATGAGAGGACGAAGTTCATCCTCGATACCATGAACAACATCAGAGAGATGACCTACGGACAGGTGTGCGAATCCATCTCACAGAAGAGAAGGGCGGCACAGATCAACATCCTTCTCGAAGAATTGAACATCGCCGAGAGGAAGGTCAACGATTCGGATACGAACGATATGATCTATGCCGTGAACAACATACCCGATCTGAAGCATAACGAGGAGATACCAGATTCCGAGAGGGAGGGTGTGTTGCTTGTGGACTGCAAGAACTCGGTCTACGTGGACCGTCCCGTTGTCATCTATATCGGCATGGGACAGGAATGGGAGAAGGACCTCAGCTTCCTCAATCTCATCGATTACAGGTTGAAGGATGCCGAGTGTGACAACAATGTCACCAAATTCCAGATACTGTTGCAACAGGGTACCAGAAGACTGTATGTCGTCAACGCCATAAAGAATGGTGAGAAGACGAAACCGTGCAGTTACTTCGATCTTGCATCGTCCAAATCCTATGAGAAGTTCGCCGATGTGTGCAAGGAACTGATCCCCGGGCCTTGGGTACGTACCGAGGAACCGCCAGCGATCGAGTCGGGCGAGATCACTCCGATGGATTATACCGAGAAACCGTTCTCCAAGACATCCTACAACTATTTCGTATCCTGTCCCAGGATGTTCATGTTCGGTGTGCTGCTCGGAAGTCCGGACAATCGCAGCAATGTCGTCGGTAACATATTGCACGAGTATGCCGAGTTCAGGATAACCTATCCGGAATTGGCCTCGAAATACGATACTGATCACTATTCCGACCTGATATGCGAGAAATGCGAGGGTCTGTTCTCTCCTGAGATGCGTTCCATCGAACGTACCAACATAAGGAACTCGATAATCAACATCGACAGATTCGTTGAGAAGTTAGGTCTGGATAAGATATCCAAGGTCGATACGAACATCACCAAGAACAATGTCGATGACAAGAGGAAAGGATACAACTTCTTCATCGACAAAGAGGGCGAGGAATTCGGTAGCGACATCACGGAGATGTCCTACACGTCCAATGACAGGAGCATGAGCGGTATCTTCGATGTCATCCTCAAAGGTCACGTATTCGATTTCAAGACCGGGAAGCCGAAGGATGCCAAGGACATACTGAAAAACATGGACCTCGACAAGAAGCCTGACTATCCGGAATTCCAGGCGATGTTCTACATCTCGATGTTGGAGGAGATGGAGAAGGAAGGGGAGCACAAGTTCTCCCTGTTCTTCACCAACGATAATCTCGACAAGAATGCAACGGGAACGGATTTCGATATAATGTCGAACATGAGACATGTGGAACTCATCGACGATAAGAGATACTTCATCAAGAACTACCTCGCAGATGATATGGTCAGGAATACGAAGAAATACATGCCGTTGGAGAACTGCAAGGACGGGCTCGTGGATCTGATCATGGATTCGTTGGAAGATGGTGAGGATGCGATTATCAGCAGGGCCACAGGATATGTGATGTCCATGACGGGTTCCACCGAGAAGAAATCCAAGGACATGGCAGAAGGATTCGTCAAGAAGATCCTCAAACAGGCCGATGATGAGATGTTCTCCAGCGGGAATACGGTGTTCGTGACGAGGAAGGCCTTGGAGGATTTCAGGTCCGATGTCAGGAAAAGTTGTGCCCTGGCGAAGGATTGGTACACCACGGGATATCCCGCGCATCCAAAGACCGATTGCGATAAATGCAATTTCAACGACATATGCACCAGTATGCTGACCATCGGAGGTGAGAGCGATGTCTGATGGGCTCAACGAACAACAGTCGAAGCTGGCCAACACCTACAAGGGGATGTTGGTCGTGGATGCCGGTCCCGGAACGGGGAAGACGCACACCATCGTGGACAGATACGTGAACATGGTCGATCTCGGGAAGGGTCGTATCGATCCGAACAAGATCATGATGCTGACGTTCACGAAGAATGCGGCAGAGGAGATGAGGTCGAGGATATCGAAGAGACTGATCTCCATAAGTGAGACATTCAAGGATAAGGATGAGAACAGATCCAAAGAGTATAGAGGACTGACTAAGCACATCCACGCGACCACATTCGATTCGGAATGTCTGAGGATCGTCCTCGATTCACCAGAGTACGTCAACACATTCTTCGACATCAAGGAATCATTGTCAAGGAGTGCACATCTCGTCGAGAACGAGACGATGAATTTCGAATATTTCCGTAACTTCTATGCGAGGTTCATCAACGAACATTCGGAGAGATACCACAAGAACGGGACGGATCCTGCTACATTGATCGGGAATGATATCAAGGATCTGTACAAACTGATCAACAAACTGATGTCGCGCGGCATCATCCCTCTGGCGTACGAATGGTTTGACAAGGGCGAGAGACTGGTCGAAGGCAGGACCGACGTTCTCTACAAAGAGCTCACGAATTTGAGTGCGAAAGTGAAAGCTTCTGTCTCGAAGATGAATGAGGATGGCGGATATGCACTGCCCGAGAACATCCTCACCGATGAAGAATTGTCCGACGACATCCTTCGTTCAATCTCCCACGAGGATCGTACCATGTTGTTCGAATTCATACGTGATGTATACTTCGGATACATCAGATCATCGATCATCGATAACAGGCTGACTTTCGGTCTTGTGGAGCTGTTCGCATTCGCCATACTGTATTCCGATCCCCGCTCAAGGAAATCCCATGCAGTGGACTACATGATGGTCGACGAGTTCCAGGACACGAACGAGTTGCAGTTGAAGATCTGTCTCCTCATGTTGAATGAACCCAATCTATGTGTCGTCGGGGACTGGAAACAGGGTATCTACGGATTCAGGTTCGTTTCCATCGAGAACATAACGCAGTTCAAGGACAGGGTCGAACTCTTCATAACTCAATTGAACGAGGATGAGGAGAGGGTCCCGTTCGAGGAGCCGGGTGTGGAGCACATCAGGTTCACCGAGAACTACAGGAGCACATCGCTGATTCTGGAGAAGGTCTTCGAGACACTCGAATTGAAGGGGAGCAAGAACGATGTCCCAAACAACGGTGAGATTGTATCGTTGAATGCGGCCAAGGATGAATCCTACGGTAAGTACACGGCGTATGACATGATACAGTCCGAGTCACATGAGGACGAGATAAATGATGTTGTGAAGAGGATCAAGCAATACGTCTCGGACCCTAGATATGTGGTCGTGGACAAGGGCGGGAATAAGAACAGGATGGGATTCAGTGATATCGCCGTCCTCTGCCGTAACGGAAAACTATGCAGGGAGATACTCCAGAGATGCACGGAGAATAACATCCCCGCATTCTTCCAAGGCGACCTGGAGATAATGTCCACGCGTGAGGGGAAGTTGGCTCTTGCTTGGCTCAGGTATGTGAATAATTCGAAGGATAAGAGGGGCATGATGGCGATCCTCGCCGACAGAGGATATCCTTTGTCGCAGATAGAGACGATAATGGGAGAGAATGGTAGTGGTTCGATGCCCGACGAGTTCAACAGACAGAGGTTCCGTCTTCTGAATAAGAGGAGGAGACCGAATGATCTGCTGACGTCGATATTCGCCTTCTATGGGTTAGATAATGATATCACGCAATCCATCATCAGCACGTTGTCATCGGCATACACCAATTCGCTCATGACCATCTCCGATCTGATAAGATTGATCGAGGAGGACATAGAGAACAATACGAAGTACTCTGTCGATCAGGCGTTGGATGCGGAAGCGGTGACGATACAGACGATGCACAAATCCAAAGGATTGGAGTATGCCGCCGTCATAGTCGCCGGCATCAACACCAGGTCTATGCCCAACACGATGGGTGACACTGAGGTATTGAGATATTCCGACGATCTCGGCATCAGATGCACCAGGGAGTACAGATCCACCGTCGTGGACGGTGTCGAGTATGACAGTATTGTCAAGTCATGGAAATTCGACGTCCTGAAGGGAATGAGGGAACATGATTATTCCGAGGACAGGAGACTGATGTTCGTCGCCACATCCAGGGCGAAACAGTATCTGACAATAACCGCTAGCAAGCCCTCTTCGTTCTTCGAAGGTATGGGTGTTCCTAACGGTATCGCAGACGACGAGATGTACAAGGAGATGAAGAACAGCATCACACTCTCCGAGAGGCCCGAGATCGGCGGATACGTCACGAGGAAGAGGAGCATCTCGCCCCACGACCTCATGTGCGTGTACAAGGACCATGCCATGGATACCAACGGTGAAGGTACGAAATACGGTACGAAGGTGCATGAGCTTGCATATTCCATGTGGAGAGGCATCAGATGCAAAGAGGACTTCAAGGAACGTGCAGAGATCGAGAGGATACTCGATTCCGTGAGCACCGCCATGACATTGGCAGAAGTGAGATTCGTACTCCCTGTGGATGATGTGTCGATCAAAGGTACCATAGACCTTCTGGCGGAGTTCGACGACCATGTCGAGATACACGACTACAAGACCGACGGTACCATGGCGAACAATGCGCTGTATGAGTTGCAACTCAGCGTATATGCCGCCGCTGTCGCATCCACGACCGACAAACCGATCGAGTGCTACATCGACTATCTCAACGTAGGGCAGAGGAAGGTCGAGAGGATCATGACGATCGATGAGATCAGATCCGTCATCAAGAGGTATTACGAGCTCATAGCCAATGGGGAGTTGTCCTTTAACGATAAATAATCCGTTAACATTGGCTGAGCCATGGACCTCACAGGCTTGACGTCCGAGAAAGTGAAAGAGCGCGCTTCCAGAGGCGAGATCAACTCAGTCGAACATACAGTCAGTCGTACCTACAGAGATATCATCGCGAAGAATGTATTCACGACCTTCAATGTGATATTGTTCGTACTAGGTGCGATCCTGATCTTCTTCGGCGAGTACATCAACGCACTGGCGGCAACATTCGTCATCGTTCTGAGCGTCACGGTAGCCACTGTCCAAGAGGTGAGGGCCAAACGCAGATTGGACAAGATCGCGCTCCTGATGAGGCCGAAGGTCACTGTCATCAGGGATTCCAAGGAGTGTATCATAGATCAGATCGAGGTCGTGAAGGACGATATCATCAAGCTGTCCTCGGGCGATCAGGCTCTGGTCGACGGGGAACTGTTGGAGTCGGAATATCTGGAGATGGATGAATCCCTCCTGACGGGTGAATCACATGCCGTGAGGAAGAGGGCCAATGACAGGATATTGTCGGGATCCTTCTGCATCACCGGTGTCGGATACTACAGGGTGGATGCATTCGGCGAATCCACATTCGCGTCCGAGATGCTCTCCTCGGCCAGACAGTTCAAGAAGAAGAAGACCCCGTTGCAGATCGAAACCACGGCGATTACCGAACTGCTTGTGATCATCTCGATCATCTTCATGATACTGATGATAATCATCAACCTCGTGAAGGATTTCAATTCATCCGTGTTGGTGACCACAATAGTCAACAATGCGGTCATCGTCCTGAACATAGTTCCCGTCGCGTTATTGTTGCTGATAGTCATCGCATACATGGTATCGGCCGTCAGGGTCGCGGATACCGGTGTGCTTCTGCAGAACTCCAATTCCATCGAGGCGTTGAGTCACGTCAACGTTGTCTGTATGGACAAGACCGGTACGATAACCACTAACAGGCTGAAGTATCGCGAGTCGATCCAATACATGGAGGATGCGGACGAGATAGCCAAAGTGTTCGCCAACTCCACAGGTAGCAGGAACCGTACGGTGGAGGCACTCATAGCGGAGTTCGGCGAGATGGATGTGGAGGTCCTCGACGAGATACGTTTCACATCAGAGAGGAAGTACAGTGCCGTTAAGGTCATGTACAAAGGGGAGCCGATAACGATCTACTCCGGTGCATACTCCGCTTTCAAAGATCATATCGACAGGGAGGGTGTGAAAGAGGTCATCGACTCCTATGCCAAGATGGGTTACAGGACATTGCTCCTCACGATCGGTCCGGATTGCGATATGTACTCCGGTGACGAGCCTATCATGCCGCAACTCAAGGTCGTATCCGTGGCCGCCATAGAGGATGAGGTGCGTGAGGACTGCAAGGAGACGTTGGACATCTTCATGAAGAATGAGATGGAGATCAAGGTCATCTCCGGTGACGATCCCGCAACGGTCGATGCGATGTTCTCCATAGCCAAGATCCCCGGGGAAAGGAAGATCATCTCCGGTGACGAGTTGGATGCACTTCAGGGCGAAGAGAGGGAGAAGGCGATTCTCGAGTACAACATATTCGGAAGGATGAAGCCCAACCACAAAGAGGAGATCGTCGACACCCTCAAGAGGAACGGTAAGTACGTCGCGATGATCGGAGACGGTGTGAACGACGTGAAATCACTGAAATCGGCACAGGTCGGTGTCGCTCTCGAGAGCGGTGCAGGTGCCGCAAGAGGTGTCGCAGACATGGTCCTCATCAACGACAGCTTCTCCGCACTCCCGCGTGCGCTCGTTGAGGGTAGGAGGACCGTGAGCGGTATGAGGGATATACTCAAGCAGTACATCTCCAGGAACTTCGTCTATGCGTTCCTCGTACTTTTCATCATGCTGATATTGGGTTCATTGTTCCCCACGACACTGTTCCTTCCCACACAGGCCACGTTCTATGCATTCGTTTCCGTTGCCATACCATCGTTCCTGATGACGCTCTGGGCGAAACCGTCCAAGACCAGAGGAGCGATTCTTCCGGCCGTGCTCAACTACGCCGTACCGATGGCATTCTCCATAGCCGTGCTGGCATTGGGCGTATATCTGTTCTTCTATCTCGGTACGCAGAACGGCATGCTGAGCCATTCGTACATCGATCCCGATACGCTTTACAGGTACGGGTACCCGCAGTTCGAATCGACACAGGCCATGCTCGATTACTATGCCAAGAACAACATACCGATAATCGACAGATATGCCGAGGTGGCGGCAAGGAACGCATTGCTCCTGTTCGTTGTGCTCGCACAGATCTCACAGTTGTTCTTCATCAACCCCATCTGCAAGTTCTTTGCACTCGACGGAAAGGTCACAGGGAACTACAAGGTGTTCTTCCTGACGTTCTTCCTCTACCTGGTTGTCGGTCTGGCGTACTTTGCCGTCGATACGACGGATTTCGCATGGAAGTTCCTTCAGATCACGATGTTCCCGTTGGAATACGCCGCGATCATCCTGGGATTGCTCGTGATATGGTTCTTCGGTGCCAGATATCTGTTGAAGAACAATGTGACGAGCTTCATCACGAGACTGACCGAGAAATGGTATGATAAGGCACTCTACAAGGTGTCCGTGAAATCCGATGAGGAGGATAATCAGGATGTACACACTGTCCATAGACGGATCTGAATACGAATGCGGATCATCGATCGAGAGGGAGATACTGGACAGGGGACTGAATCCCGATTCGTTCATCTTCCTCATCGACGGCGATCCCGTGCCGATGGATTCGGTACCGGTCGATCGCAAGGTGAGAGCGATAAGGGTAGCATCGGGTGGATGACATGGATTCCTTCGATCCCATAGACGAGAACTGGTTGCAGAAGGCCAAGAAGAGGTATGCATCGGCCGTCATTGGCGCTCCGGGTGCGGATAGGATCCCCGTGGATCCGATGATGCTGTCGCATTCAACCGTGTTCTATGGGTATAGGATCAGGGATTTCTATGAGAACCCGAAACTGGCGGCAACATGTCTGGCCCATGCACAGCAGCATTATGATCTGCTACCAGTCACCAAGTACTATTTCGCGCACCCTTGGCTTCCGGAATTGGGCATCAATCTGAAATACATGGATCTGACCGCTCCTGTTCCGACGAACATCGTCGTCAACGAGCCCGAAGATGCCGAGAGGATCGAGATACCGAGTGTTGAGGACATCCATTCAGGATATACGTTCAACAGACTGACCATGGCGATGGATTACATCAAGGAGACATACCCCAACATGTTCGTACCTTTGGCGTATGTACCCGAGCCCGTGGGTGCAGGGGCCGAACTGTGCGGATTGGAACAATTCTTCATGTGGTGTCAGACCGAGAGGGACCTTGCCAAGAAACTGGTGGACATATATGTCGAGACGGCGACCATGGGTGCCGAGGCCATTGCGAAGAGATACGGCATGGCATTGCTGAACACATCCGCCGTGTTGGAGAACAGCGATACCATGTCCCCGGAGATGATCAAGGATATCTCCCCGCCGGCATTGAACAAGCTGGTCAGGAACTGTCTCTCCAAAGGTGCTGGTCCGCAGATATTCTACCATTTCTGCGGTAATCACAAGGATGATTACATGCTGTATCCCGGGAAGATCGTATTCACCCCGCTGACGATAATGCAGATCGGTTATTGGGACCGTGTGGAGTTCCCGGCCAAGGTGATGAAGGAGACCTTCGGTAACCTCTGTGCCATAATGCCTTCGGTCGATACCAAACTGTTCGTGATCGAGGATAATCAGAAGGAGATCTACGATCATGCAAGGGCTCAGATAGAGGATGGTATCGATACCAAATGCGGTATGATCTTGGGTACCACATGCGAGGTACCACCGCTATCCTATGAGTACAACATCAAATCGCTTGTCAAGGCCGCAGAGGATTTCGGAAGGTATGACCTGAAGAAGGAGCCACAGGCACCTTTGCTCGCACAGAGATGACGATAACCGTTTAAACATCGGTTCGGATACGGTAGGGCATGGGAGATTCATTCAGATTCATCCATTGTTCCGATCTGCACCTCGGATGCAGATTCTCTGGGATCTCCGATGCGGACGAGGATCTCGGGAAGAGATTACGTGAATCGGTGTTCACCGCACTCAACAACGTCATATCGATGGCGAAGAAGGAGAAGGTGGATTTCATCGTCTTCTCGGGAGATATCTTCGATAGCAACAACGAGACCCCCTTGACCAGGAGCAGGTTCGTCGATGCGATAGCATCCGCAAAGGTCCCATGTTACATCATATACGGTAACCACGACACGAGGAGGAGATGGGAGAACTCCATCCCGTTGCCGAAGAACGCATTCGTATTCCCCGAAGAGGTGACGCACACATACTTCGAGAAGGATGGCAGGAGGATCGTAGAACTCATAGGTATGAGCTTCCCGTCCAAGTCACCCAATACGGATCACATCAAGGATGTGAAGAAGGAGAGCGACCTCTTCGCCGTGGGGATATTCCATTGCAATGTGGACGGAACGAAGGATGACGATTATTCGCCGTGCAAACTCTCCGATATGAGAGATAAGGGGATCAACTACTGGGCGTTGGGCCACATTCACAAGGCCGCGATCCTCAACAGGATGCCCTATGTGGTCTATTCAGGTAACACACAAGGCATCAACCCGACGGAGACGGGGGAGAGAGGAGCATATCTGGTGACGGTGAACAACGGTATCGTCGTCGATATCGCACCGTTCAGGACATCCGTCATAGAATGGATGGATGTGGATGTGGATATCACGGGCAGGACAGATCTCAAGTCCGCGATAAGCGAACTGTCCAAGATCAAGAAGAACTGCATCGTGTCCGTGAACTTCAAAGGCCGCGGACAGTTGGATTCCGTGTTACGCATGAGCGGACCCAAGGCCATCAGGGAGATGATGGAGCATTCGCTCGAATGCAAGATATCATCCGTCAGCATAAGGACGGTACCCGATATCGATCTCAAGGCCAGGGAGGATACCAACGATTTCACCTCTGCGATAATCAACTTCGGTAAGAGGGTCTCCACCTACAGCAGGGAGGAATTGATAGATATGATCTGCACCACGACCGTATCTCAATCAAGGAGGGATATGTTCGAAGCCCTCTCCGATGAGGAACTGAAGGAGATCATCGATGATGCGATGTATCTCGTCATAGAGAGGATGATGGGGGCCGAACAATGAGGATCGACAGGATAAACATAAGGTCGTTCGGTAACCTGATCCGTTGGAACTCCGGGGACCTGAAGGATAATCTGACCGTGATATACGGTCACAACGAGAGCGGTAAATCCACGATAACCGAATTCATAAGATCGACGCTCTTCCCATGGCCGAATAGGAAGGGCGGATTGTATCCCATACCTTCGAAGAACGATTCCGGTACCATCGAGGTCTCCATGGACAACGGTGACCGCAGGATACTCGTCAGGGAACAGAAGAAGGTCAGGGAGGAGAACGGGAAGAGGACGATATCCGAGGAGTTCTCGAATATCGATCCCGCCACATATCGCGCACTCTACGGTCTCGACCTCGAGGAACTGACCAACAGCAAGGTCATATCGGCCAACGATTTCAAGAGCAGATTCCTCACCATCCCCGGCGGGGAGAACATACCCGAGATATCCAAGGATATAGACAGCAGACTCGAGGCGCTGATGACGCCGGAGAAGATGTCGGATACGAGGCAGATCGGTGCATGCATGAAGGAATTGGATGAGATCGATACGAAGATCCGTGACATAGAACAGAAGATGGATCAGTACGACTCATTGTATTCCGAGAGGGAGGACCTCAAGAAGAAGGTGCTCGATAAGAAGAAGCTCATCGACCTCTCGAGCAACGAGAATGCCCGCAAGAGACTGAACAGGTCACAATCGGGCAACCTCGCACACCTCAAGGAACTGGAGGACGAATCCGATGCATTGTCGGAATTCGATTCGTTCGATCTCGATGACGACAAGAGATTCGACAGCGTATCCGAGGAGATAGAACGCATCAAGAGCGAGATACCTTCCGAGAAGGAGGCCAAGAATGTCGACGGCATCCTTTCCAAACGCTCAGAGATCGAGAGCATCTGCTCTTCATCCAACGGTTACATCAAGAACAAGGCATCGATCTCAAGCATAGAGTCCGAACAGAGGAGATTGGAGGGAGAGATCTCCGATCTCGAGACGAAGACGGGATGGACGTCCGAACGTGCATCCAAGGTAAAGAGCGGACAGTACGTCATCAGTAAGGCCGAGCGTGTATTGCAGAGACGCAGCGGACGGAAGTTCGGTAAGAGGGAGCTGATGATGTTCGGCGTAGGATTGTTAGGCATCATCATCGCCGTCGCAGGCATAGCATTGATGAAGAACACGATCGTCACGGTCATCGGTGCCGTCGTAGCATTGATCGGAATCGCATCACCGTTCGTCATCGTCGCCATGGATAAGAAGAACCCGCTGAACTGGGAACAATGGATCGTCAACGAGGGCTATCCAGAAGGGATGACCCCGGAGAAGGCGATCGTTCTGGCCAGTGATCTTCAGAGATTATGCGATCTGAATGCCAAGAAGGCCACCAACGAGAGCGAGAGGGCGAAGCTCATAGCCGAGACCACATTGTTCGAAAGGAGACTATCTCCGTTGGCCATCGCATTCGGTCTCGACGGCAGTACCGAGGATAACATCGAAAGCCTCAGGACGATGCTGAACGAGGCCGATCGCATCAAGCAGGAGAACGACAGGATCGTCAAGCTCAGGGAGAAACTGAAGAGCGACATGGAGGAGAGGTCGAAGCTCCTGAAGAAGTGGGGTTCCGCCGAGAGGTTCAAGGAGGCACGCGAGAAGAAGGTCAGGCTCATCGAACTGAGGAAACAGATCGAGACCCTCAAACAGAGCATCGAGGCCACGACGAAACTCTCGATCAACGAGCTCAGGGCATTCCTCGACGATGACATCCCCGATGCCGATGACCTGAAGGATGATTCCGATCAGTACAGTCAGAGGATCGGAGAGATCACGCACATGATGGATGAGATTATGGATGACGGTGCATACGACGCATTGTTGACGAAGAGGATGAACACGGAAGAGAGGCTGAAGGGATTGGTCCGCGAATGGGCGACATACAGCATCGCACAGACCATGATACGCGATTCATGCGATCATTTCTATTCCAACCTTCAGCCTACGGTGGTCATCAGAGCTAACAGATACCTTTCTCTCATGACCGAGGGCAGATACCAGTTGGACAACGACCCCAGGGACAACGACATCGTCGTGAAGGACAACGTGATGAGGAAGAATTCCACGCAGTGGAGTTCGGGACTCGGCGATCAGATATACCTGTCGATCAAGATGGCATTGGCCGAGGAGATAACCGCGGAGAAGATGCCGATGATCATGGACGATGTCCTCGTCCGTTTCGACGACGAGAGGAAACAGGGCGCCTGCAAAGCGATCTACGAGTTCTCCAGGGAGAATCAGGTCATCCTGTTCACATGCGACAGGTCCATCTGCAACTACTTCAGACTCGAAGGCGACATAAACGAGATAGCACTCGGATGAGGGGATATTCACCCTCATCCTCATTTCTTTTAATGTGCGTTAATGTTTAATATAAAAGCACGTATTCCGACTGCAGAGGAAACTAGGTTCTCCTCGTATCACTGATCACTATCACGATTACGGTCGCCCCGGGGATGGGGCACCAAGTCAGAAAAAAATCGATCGCGGGGATGCGATCGTCAAAGAAGGGATGCCGTTCCGAGAAGGGACGTATCACACAATTCCGCCATGGGACGTAGGAGCCCGATGAAGGCGGAGCAAGAAACAGTGGCTGCGGGTCCAGAGTTAGTTTTCTCGTATACCTCATAAGGAGAGGAATCATACGAACATAGATCCAACTGCAACGAAATATTTGATTAGAGCTAAACTCACGGCCGACGGTATCGTCGATAAACCCGATGTCGTCGGAGCGATCTTCGGACAGACCGAAGGTCTTCTCGGAGATGAGCTGGACCTCCGCGACCTCCAGAAATCCGGAAGGATCGGAAGGATCGAGGTGGACGTCCAGTCCAAGAGCGGTAAATCCGAGGGTATCGTACTCGTCTCATCCTCACTCGATCAGGTCGAGACCGCCATCCTCGCATCCGCATTGGAGACCATCGACCGTGTCGGTCCCTGCAAGGCAGGGATGAGAGTCCTCGGTATCGAGGATGTACGTATCGCCAAGAGGGAGCAGGTCGTCGAGAGGGCGAAGGAACTCCTCAACGATCTCATCAAACAGAGCAAAGGCAAATCATCCGATCTCACCGAGAGCATCAGGCAGAGCATACAGGTCGAGGAGATCACCACATACGGTAAGGATCACTGCCCTGCAGGACCCGCCGTCAAGGATTCCGAGGCGATCATCATCGTCGAGGGAAGGTCCGATGTCCTCAACCTCCTCAGGGCCGGTGTCAAGAACGCCATCGCCGTAGAGGGTACCAACATCCCCGAGACGGTCCAGGAACTCTCCAGAGAGAGGGTCGCGACCGCATTCGTCGACGGTGACAGGGGAGGGGAGTTGATCCTCAGGGAACTCTTCCAGGTCGCTGAGGTGGACTTCGTCGCAAGGGCACCCCGTGCTCACGAGGTCGAGGAGCTCAGTGCGAAACAACTCACCAAATGCCTCAGGAACAAGGTCCCCTACGACCAGTACATGGAGATGAACAAGCTCAATGTTCCCTCTGACAACGACGATGAGCCCAGGCAGAGACATGATGATCGCCGCAACAGGGACAGGGAGGATCGTAACAGAGATAGGGATGATCGTAACAGGGATAGGGACGATCGCCGCAGGGACAACAGAGAGGAGCGCCGCAACAGGGACAGGGATGACGACCGCCACAACGGCAGGGACGTCAAGGAACGCGAACTCAGGGAGAAGAGGAAGGATCGTTTCAACACCGATGCCGCTGACAGATTCAAGAAGAAGGAAGAGCCCCAGCCTGTCGTAGAGGAGCCTGCAGAGGAGCCCATCATCGAGGAAGCACCCGTAGTGGAGGAACCTGTGGTGGAAGAGGTACCTGCAGTCGAAGAGCCCGTCGAGGAGGCACCCGTCGTCGAGGAGAAGCCCAAGAGGGGAAGGAAAGCGAAGGTCGTCGAAGAGCCCGTCGAGGAGGCACCCGTCGTCGAGGAGAAGCCCAAGAGGGGAAGGAAAGCGAAGGTCGTCGAAGAGCCCGTCGAGGAGGCACCCGTCGTCGAGGAGAAGCCCAAGAGGGGAAGGAAAGCGAAGGTCGTCGAAGAGCCCGTCGAGGAGGCACCCGTCGTCGAGGAGAAGCCCAAGAGGGGAAGGAAAGCGAAGGTCGTCGAAGAGCCTGCAGAGGATGTCGTCGAGGAGAAGCCCAAGAGGGGAAGGAAAGCGAAGGTCGTAGAGGAACCCGTCGTGGAAGAGACCCCTGTCGAGGAACCTGCGGTCGAGGAGAAGCCCAAGACCATCCGTTCGAAGAAGAGGGACGCGGCAAGGCAGACCAAGACGCTCTCGCCCGAACAGCAGACCTACCGCGACATGCTCCTCGATATGGCATCGACGCACAACGCGAAGGTCCTCAACAACGACAACGAGATAATCCGTGAGGTCGCAGTGAAGAACCTCGTGGACACATTGAAATCAGACTCCAGCAACGTATGCACGATCATATTCGACGGTGTCATCTCGCAAAGGATACTCGACGTATCATCCGCGAACGGCATCCAGACGATCGTAGGTACCAGGAAGGGTAACATAACCAAGATGCCCGCAGGTATCACAATCTGGACAAAGGAAGATCTCTACTGATGACAGACAAGAAGCTTGTAACCACTTGGGCGGATGTAGAGGGATTGTCCTCCACGGAGGACATCCTCATCCCCTCAAACCCATTGGATCGTGTACTTGGCCAAGAGGAGGCGATATCCCTTGCCAAGATAGCAGCCAAACAGCGCAGACACCTCCTGCTCGTAGGCCCGCCGGGTACCGGTAAGTCGATGATCGCCAGAGCGATCTCCATGCAGTTGCCCAAGGTGAAGTCCGAGATCAGGGTCGCAGACAATCCCGAGAATCCCGAGAGGCCGTTCCTCGAGATATTGACCGAGGAAGAGGTCAACAGGGAGAACACGGCACTCTCCGGTGCATCGGGAAAGCTCCTGGATCCGGAGAAGGCACCGAAGCATGTGGCCGAGAAGCTCGGTTACGTGTGCAAGAGTTGCGGTTTATACTCGCTCCCGAACGAGGTCACATGTCCCCACTGCGGGAAGACCAAGATCGATATGGGCAACATGCAGAACAATCCTTTCGGGGACCTCCTCGGCGGGATGTTCCAAGCGATGCCCGTATCCATAGGCAAGGAGAGGGTGAACACCACAAGGACGCTCGCGGACGGTACCGAGGAGACTGTGGTATTCGAACGTGCAGGCGACAAGATACGCATGCTCGACCAGAAGGCCCTGGAGAAGAGGAGACAGGTGGACAAGAACTCGAAACAGAAGGTACTCGTCAAATTGGACAGGGAACCCTTCGTACTTGCCACAGGCGCCTCGGAGACCGAACTGTTGGGTGATGTCAGGCACGATCCCTACGGCGGACACCAGGGACTCGGAACACCCGCTTACGAGAGGGTCATCCCCGGTTCCATACACGAAGCGCACGAAGGTGTGCTGTTCGTGGATGAGATCTCGCATCTCGGTGAATTGCAGAGATTCATACTCACCGCAATGCAGGATAAGGAATTCCCCATCACTGGAAGGAATCCTCAGAGTGCCGGTGCGAGTGTCAAGGTCGATCACGTTCCATGTGATTTCATCCTGGTCGCCGCATGTAACATCCAGGATCTCGAGAACATCCTCTCGCCCCTCAGATCGAGGATCATCGGCGGAGGATACGAGGTGCTCGTGGATGTCGCCATGGCCGATAACGATGTCAACAGGGCGAAGTATGCTCAGTTCGTCGCACAGGAGATCACCATGGACGGTCACATACCCCATGCCACCATCGGTGCCGTGGAGGCCGTGATCAATGAAGGAAGGCTTCGTGCGAAGAAGGACAAGCAGATCAACTCGCTCACACTCAGGCTGAGGGAGTTGGGTGGACTCATTAGGGCCGCCGGTGATCTTGCCGTGATGGAAGAGGCACCTCTCATCACCGAGGATCACATCAAGAGGGCCCTCAAGCGTGCAAGGCCCGCAGAGGATCAGATAAGAGAGATCTACGGATCGTACACGAAGGGTCTGTCGAAGGACCTCTCCGAATCCCAGAAGCAGAAATCCTCCAACTATTACATGGAGAACGAGCATCTGGGAGATACGATGTTCAATTGAATGTGGGTCACCCCCACATTCACCCTTAGAAATTCAATTGTACGGAACCTTCCATGCGGATGCCGTTCCCGCCATCCTGATAGAAATTCTGTATCACGCCGGTCTCTCTGAAACCATTCCTTCTGTAGAATCTTTTGGCGGCGTCGTTGTTCTCCCTGACCTCGAGGACGATATCACGTACCCCGGACATCATGGATACCAATCTGAACCTGTTGAGTATCTCCTGTCCGATACCTTTGTTCCTATGTTCCGGAGATACGGCGAACAGCATTATGCGCGCGGTGTTCTGATCGACCCTTGTAGAGAATAGGAATGCGACAGGGTTCCCGAACACATCGCATGCGACGATCTGTCCCTGAGGCCACATGCTGTAGAAGTGGAAGAGGACCTCCCGACGATAGAACTCATTGAACGAGGACAACATGATGGAATATATCCGATCGACATCGTCGGGCCTGAATTCCCTGATCATCATCTCATCCGCACTTCCGTCTATAGAGTATGCTGGCCGCCAGGACGACCACACAGATGATAATGATCGGGATGTATTTCAATGGTATGGAGAAGGAATCCGTTGCGTTACCATTCACTTCCAATGCCGTGTTCCACACATGTACTTCATCGCCATCCGTCACCCTCAGGGTTATGTCGTATGTCCTTTCGGATAACGTGAGTGAGATCCTCTCCCCGTTCCTGTCTATCGTGCCGTCACCATCGATATCCCATTCGAAGAGTGAACCGTCAGGTGCGTAGGAACCCGATGCATCGATCATTATCGTCCTTCCGATGGTCAATTCACCTATCACTTCAACGGATATGACCACGTCATCGGCAGATTCCGTTCCCCAATCATCTATGAAGTACTTTGCGAACAGATCGGAGACATCCTTCGACTCGATAATCACACCTGCCTCCCTGTTATCATGGATGGATGTATCCGACCAGTTTATCGAACCGATCCAGACACGATCGTCTGCGATAATCCCCTTGTTATGCAACATCCCATCGTTTGAATATGTCCTCACGGCGATGGAATCGCATCCTCTCAGGCTGTCGCGTATCCCATATCCATCCTCCGTATCGGCATCGGATTCGGAATCGAATGTGACGTCTATCAACAATCTGCTATCGGCCGGAGAGTCGATCATCCAAGACAATGGATTGTCATCCCCTTCCAACCAATCGTATTCCACCTCCAACTGTTCTACGAACAACCTCTCCTTCGCGGATGATATGAACGATTTCATCGCGGAATGACTGAAATCCGGTGACAATACCGGTGTGGCGATCGCATCATATGATGCGAATGATGTGCCCGATGGGACGTATCCGCTGTAGGTGCCCTTGTTCTCCTTAGGATAAAGCTCCTTGAACGTTCTGATATCCATCGTGCCGTTGAAATCGGACTC
Source organism: Eggerthellaceae bacterium (assembly GCA_963651945.1). GTDB lineage: Archaea > Thermoplasmatota > Thermoplasmata > Methanomassiliicoccales > Methanomethylophilaceae > Methanarcanum. Next base: position 44,765 of record CAVJRF010000011.1, read on the forward strand.
GAAAATCGAACCCATGTACTCGGTATATCCCTTGGATGAGATTATCGCACCCCATCCTCTGTTATTGTTGAATGACGAATCCGTCCAATTCTCCGACGTCACTATCGTCCTCTCGCCATCGATCAACGCATACTTCGAATGAAGGTAATCATATCTCTTGTATCCGTCATCCGAGACGATGAATCTCACATCCGCTCCCCATGAGACTAAGGTCGCCATAGCTGTTCTCTCAGTGAGCGGTATGCCTCCCGCAGGAGAACCCTCCAATAATATCCTGACCTTCACGCCATCTGACAGTACGTGCAACAATGACGATATCACATCCGCATCCGTGAGGATGTAGACGGAGATATCGACACTCACCTTCGCACCGTATATCGTATCCTTCACAGGTGTGCCTTTTGAATCAGGGAAGACGAATGGTGTAATTTTGGATGCATATCCTTCGGGCATCGTAAGATCGCTGCGACCGGGCACATGGATCTCCCAATCCTTCGATGAATCGGTGTCTATCAAGGAGGTCCTCTTGGCGTAGCATTTCTTCGGTATCTTCTGGAAAGAATCGCCGTTCCATCCGATATCGCTGATGACGTTCCCGTAGACGAACGAATCCACGAGCGTATCTCCCTCATACAGATAGATGTCGTCACCACTATCGTTCAACAGGAATCCCTTGGATGTCACACCCCTGTCACCGTGTTTGAGATAATCGTCGATACCCATCCACGATTCTGGTTCTGACTTCAATATGAAGATCGTCGATCCACCGTCCAATGCGATGGAATCGGTGAATGTCACCGTACCCTCTCCATCGCTCAGATGATAGTCTCTAAGGTCGATCGGATCGCACCCATAGTTGGTTATGGCCACACCCTCGGAATCCCCTGTAGGCATTACGGCGGATAGCCTGACATAACCTGTGTCGCTTCCATCCGCGACATCGATCGGGACGGATAACAGCAGGAAGAGGATCAGCAGTATTGGAATCATTCTCATGAAGGAACGATGCCCTCATGAGCCGTATTAAAAGAAGTGTTAATTGTAATCGGTTAATCCCCTTTCGGGGATGTCACCGATTCATATGTGTTTGATGAGATCGTAGAGCGTTGCCTTCGGATCCTTCGATTTGACGACACCGGATGCAAGAAGAACTCCTGCGGCGCCCAGGTCGATCGCCTTGGCAACATCCTCACCGGTCTTGACTCCCGCTCCGCAGAGGACAGCGATCTTCTTGTTCACCGATTTGACGGAATTGACCGTGTCCTCGATGATGAGGGGATTCGCCGTGGTGACGGATATGTCCCCTCCGATGAGCTCGGGAGGTTCTATGGCGATGAAATCGGGGTGGAATGCGGCAACGGATGTCGCTTTCTTGACCGATTCCGCACAGACCATCGTGATGAGATCATCCGCTTTCGCAAGCTCGACGGATTCGCTTATCACATTGTTCTCGAACCTGTGTTCGGAGTGATTGATCAGCGTACCGATGGCACCGGTGGATTTGATCATCGATGCAGTCACCCATCCTGTGGATGAACCCGGTGCGTGAGGGTCCGCATTCTGTGCGAATACGGGTATATTCACCGCTCTCGCGACGGTACCGAGTTCCACCATGGGCGGACAGACCGCGATGGTCACTCCCGAATCCTTCGATACGGACTCGCATATCTGTGCGAGCTTGAGCGATCTATCGCCGTCCACTTCCCTGTATGCCTTGAAGTTGACGACTATTGCCGGCGTCTTGAGATCAGTCAAGGTTCTCCATCCTCTTCGTGAGTTCCTTGAGGACCTCAGGCCTTGATGTGTACTCCATCTCCTCGGGACCGAGTACTGCGGGCATGAACGGGCCGTGTGTCCTCATGAACTTGGATGCCTTGACGGCATTGTTGCGGACGTAATCCCATTCGGATCCCTTGAAGTAGTCCACGGGGACGTGCACACCGGGTGCGGATCCCATGGGCTCGAGACCCTGGAGGTGACCGTCGACGAGCTGGAATCCGAGACAGCAGACTCTTGGAGGTCCGTCGAAGTATGTGGGTGTGGAGTCCTCGGGCGAGCAGGGGTAGAATGCACCGTAGTGCGATCCCCTCATCCATCCTGCGACGAGCATTGTGTTCATGAAGGGCTGGAGGTACTCACCGACGGAGGGCATACCGCTCTGTGCCCTTACGACGCAGACGGGGTCGTCCTTTCCTACGTATTTGCCTGCTGTGAGGTTGAGCTTGTCGGTCGAGACGACGGCCGCGGTTCCGAGACCTGCACGGCTGAAGATCCTCTTGATCGCATATCTTGACGTGTCGCCAAGGAGCGAGAGGATACTGAGTGTCTCCTCAGGTGCCGACATGATGACCTTCTTGTGGTCCATGACATCGTGGATCTCGACATCGAATCCCTTCTTTGCCCTTGCATCGATGACGAGTCCCGTCGTCGTGAAGGGGTCGAGGAAGATCTTCGAAAGGGGCAATGAGTATGCGGAAGGCTCCGTCTTGTCCGCCATGAAGAACATGACAGGCTCGGATTTCCTCTCCTCGAACTCCATCTCTGCCGATCCGGGTCCGGCACCCTTGATGTTACCGGAGAACGAGTCTGCGAGAAGGTCCTGTCCTGCTCCGTATAGGTGCATCTTCCTTGCAAGCTGTGCGGCCTCGTAGAACGCATCCCATGCAAGCTTGTGGACATCCTTGTTGTTCTCGCCCTTGTAGTGTGTCATGAAGAGGTTGATATCATCGCCGACGCGTGTGACGTAGTAGTCCTCGAGGATTCCCTGGTTGACTCCCTCTTTGAGCATCTCATCGCATTTTGCCATCATGTCGGGGTGCGGCCTTGTGTGTCCGCAAACTGAACCGACATCAGCTTTGATAACTGAAACCGTAACTTTCTGTGCCATGTGGTCACCTAATTATTGCTCCCCGATTTACGCGTAATATAATAGTCTTTTCTAAAAGAATGATGTCGATTTCCGTCGGATTCCGTGCGGTTCCGTCAATTGATGGCGGATACGGACATTTTACATACGACCGACGCATGACGAACGGATAGGTACGGGTTCATGATTCACGCTGTCATCTTCGATATGGACGGTACGCTCCTGGATACGGAGAAGCTCAATGTCAGGTTCTGGATGGAGGCCGGTAGGATGAACGGCTTCGACATCACGAGGGAGGATGTGCTTCACATCAGGAGCCTGGATGCGAGGATATCCGAGAGGTATTTCATCAAAAGATTCGGACAATCCTTCGACTTCCATTCCATCAGGGAGGACAGGCGCAGGTTGATGAGGGAGCACGTAGAATCCGAAGGATTGGAACTGAAACCGTTCGTCAGGGAAGCGCTCATGTTCCTGAGAGAGAAGGGGATCAAGACCGCAATGGCGACGGCCACGGGAGAATCCAGGATGAGGCAGTATCTGGAACTCGTCGGGATCGATGATCTCATCGACGAGAAGATATGCACCAACATGGTCAAGGACGGGAAACCGGCCCCCGATGTGTATCTGTTGGCCTGCAAGGTCATCGGCGAGGAACCATCCGATTGCATGGCGGTGGAGGATGCACCGAACGGTGTGCTCTCTGCGTACAGGGCCGGTTGCAATGTCGTTTTCGTACCCGACCTGACACCATTGGACGATGATATGAAGGACCTCATCTACGGAGAGGTGTCCGACCTGGGAGAGCTCAGAGGATTATTCGAATGATGTGCGTACCCGTATCGATAAAATACCATCTGTCGTATGCACATCCATGAGATTCGGGCTCGGTATCGACACCGGAGGGACATACACCGATTCCGTGGTGATAGACCTCGATACGAAGGAGGTCATCCGTCGCAACAAGGCACTCACCACGCATGATGACCTCGTCATCGGTATCAGAGACTCGATCAAGGGTCTGGGTCCTCTCGGCGATGTAGGATTGATCTCGCTCTCCACCACACTCGCTACGAATTCCGTCGTGGAGAGGAAGGGTTGTCGTGTAGGATTGTTGACCATCGGGAAGAGGATGGTACCGGATTTCGATGTCTCCTGTATCGCACACATCGATGGTGAATTCGATATGAGGGGCAACCTCATCACGGGATTGGATATCGATCACGCAAGGCAATCGTTGGAGAGTATGAGAGGAAGAATCGATTCGATCGCCATATGCGGATACCTCAGTGTCAGATATCCGGAGCACGAGATTCGTCTGAAGGCACTTGCCGATGAGATATTGGGTGTCCCTGTCGTCTGCGCACACGATCTTACATCCAAACTCGGTTTCAAAGAGAGGATGAACACGGCCGTGATGAATGCGAGCCTCATCCCAAGGATAATCGGGTTGATCGATTCCGTAAGGACCGTACTGTCGGAACTGCATCTTGATGCCCCTTTGATGATCGTGAAAGGGGACGGTTCCGTGACCACGGCCGAACAGACGATGAACAGACCTGCCGATACCGTGATGTCGGGTCCCGCATCAAGCCTTACGGGCGCAATGAACGTACCCTCCGTGACGGATGCGATCGTTGTCGACATCGGAGGTACGACGACGGATATCGGTATGGTGAGCGATGGATTCATCCATATCATCGACGAGGGTGCATCGATATGCGGACACAGGACAAGGGTCCGTGCAGCGGACATATGCACCTACGGTCTCGGAGGCGATACGGGGATGGAGGTCATCGATGGAGAGATTGTATTCTCTGGAAGACGCTGCATACCCTACTGTGTCGCATCCCACATTTGGGAATCGACCGGCGATCGTATCGCGAAGGATTCCAACGATTGCGTGTTCTTTACGCAACCCGAAGGGGATCCCATCTCGCTCAGCGAGATGCGGGAAAGAGGCATCGACGACGATATGTTGGAAGGGATGGAATCTTCGGGTTCCGTCTCACGCATAACCCTGACCCCGACCGACATACTCGCTGCCGAAGGGACATACAACGAATATGACTCAGATGCGTCCAGATCGATGTTAGGTAGAATAGCTTCGCTGAACTCGATGACGTTCGACGAACTCTTGAACTTAACTAAGGAAGCAGTCTGGAAGAGGTTGTCCGATTGTATCCAAAGCTACATCGACCGTCCCAGGGACGATCCCGTCGAGACGTATGGGCGTGTCGGACAGACCGAGAGCTTCGAAGAGAAGAGGATGACGACGATCGTAGGTATCGGGGCCCCGTCCGGTTCATGGTTACCGAAGGTCGCGGAGAGGATGGGATACGATCTCATCATCCCCGATGATTACGATGTGAGGAATGCGGTCGGAGCGATCTGTAGCAAGGTCACCGAGTATGCGGAAGTGACCATACGTGCCGCGCCTAACGATCTATCCACAGATCCGCAATGCAGAGTATATGTTTCCGAGGATAGTTTCTATTTCGATGGGAAGGATCAAGCCATGGCATTCGCCATGGAAGAAGGGACGAGGATCGCGACCGAGAAGGCTAAGGCCTCGGGTGCCATCGAGATCGAGATAGAATCGAAGGTCGAAGAACATTACATAAATGACCCGTTCAATAGGAAAAGATTATACCGTGGAGCTGATATCTTAATAAAAGCATTCGGTGAACCAGTAGATAGAAATCAAAAGTATTAATATTTTTGAATTTATGTTTGGTCATCAAATAGGGTGATTTAATGCATTGTCCTAAATGTGGAAAAGACATCGGAGAATCAAAATTCTGTCCAGATTGTGGACAGGCCGTCGATGGACCTGTGGCCCAGCCTCAGGCTTCAACTGACGGATGCGTGAAAGTCAACAAGGTCGCTTACGGATTGCTCGCAATCCTTCTGGGTTCATTCGGAATACACAGATTCTATGCCAGGAAAATCGTCTCAGGCATAATCTACCTCCTGTTCTGCTGGACCTGCATCCCCGGAATATTGGGGATCGTCGAGGGAATCCTTGCTCTCGTCAAGGAAGATGACGGCAACGGTAACCTTATCGTGGATCCAGACAGCTTCTTCGTCTGAAAACAATGGCTGTTGATGATCGTATCAACAGCCATTCTCTTCTTTTCTTTACATTCATAGGTTTCTCACACGAGGTGCTATACGCGACCTCATGAGAGATTTCCCGTAGG
>CAVJRF010000012.1:0-48296 GCA_963651945.1 Eggerthellaceae bacterium
CGGAGTGAGCCGAGGATAATCAAAAGGCGAGCGAAGCGAGTCCTTTTGCTTAGATGAGGTAATAGAAAGTGCTTTTATCTTACCCCACTAAAACTTATAGCGCCGAAGAAAACTAACTTTCTTATAGAAGAGCAATCATTCAATAGAATATGAGCAGAGATGACCTCATAAACACGACAAGAGCCATATTGGCCAAGGGAGGATTCGATATCTCCCCGTTGATGTCGCTGCGTAGTGTATGTTTCGATGTCGTCGGAAGGAGAGAAGACACCCTGCTCATAATCAAGGTGCTCAGCAACATCGATGCGTTCTCGAGAGAGAATGCGGAGGAGATGAAGGTCCTCGCCGATGTCCTGCACGCTTCCCCCCTGGTCATAGGCGAGAGGTCCAGTTCGGGACCTTTGGAACCCGGGATAGTCTATTCCAGATTCAATATACAGATAATATCGAACGATACGTTGGCCGATCACGTACTTGAGAACGCCCCGCCGTTCATCTTCGCCGCACCCGGCGGATTGTATGTCAGACTCAACAACGAACTCCTCAAGAGCGTGAGGGAGAAGGAGGGCATCAGCCTCGGTACGTTGGCCGACGTCGCAGGTGTGTCGAGACGCACCATACAGATGTACGAATCCGGCATGGGTGCCATGATAGATGCCGCACTCAGATTGGAGGAGTACCTCGACAGACCGATCATCGAGACCGTCGATCCCTTCGAATACAAATCGGAATCACCCCCGATAAGCCGTGAGCTGAAAGGGAGCGTGAAGACCGGATCCATGATCCTGGATCATCTGATAGATATCGGTTTCGCGGTCACACCCGTGACGAGGAGTCCCTTCGATGCATTGTCCCGCAACAAGGATGTCGTCATCCTCACCGGTATGGACAATCAGGACGAGAGGCTCATCCAGAAAGCGATGATAGCATCCGATATCTCCAGGATATCCGGCAGACATTCGGTCATCATCGTCGAGAAGAAGCACGGTAGAGATAATGTAGAATCAACTGCTATCGTCTCCAAAGAAGAGCTTAGGAAGATGGATGACAAGAACGAATTGACGGATGTCGTCCTCTCCAGAGGAGGGAAACAGTGATCTCATTCAAGATAGGGGACTGCGATTTCGATCTCATACCGTTCATAAAAGGCCTGGTATCTGAGAAGGATGAAGTGATACAGGCATTGGATTCCAAGGACTACGACGCTACGGCGGTGGCACTCGGTGCCGAGGACGTGATCGCCATAAGCAAGAGGGACGAGATCGAAGGGGAATTCGAATCCAGCGACCTCGATACCGTGTACAGCGGATTGTTGACACAGTTCGGGGCCATAGACATGCCCGATCCCGCATCGACCGCGTTGATCGATACCTGTAAGGAAAGGGACATCCCCGTCATCCCGTTGGACATGACCGATGAGGAGTATACGCAATTGTACTGCGAGACCGTGTCCACGGTCGAATTCCTCAAGGAGAAACATCTGATAAAGAAGGCCCTGAAGAAGAAGTTCGACATGTCCTCACCCGAGAGCTTCGTCATGGAATGGGATGCCCTCGTGAACCACCTCAGCGGATATGCCAAGATGAGCAGGTACAGAGAGGAATACATGTCCAGACAGATCAAGGACATCGCGAACTACAGGAAGAATGTCCTGTTGCTCATAGAGTTCGAACGTGTGAACGGTGTCAGGGAACTGCTCGGTGAATGACATGGTATGCGACAGATGTCCGATCGACAAGGCCAGGGGCAATCTATTCTGTGCGAAATGCGGAGAGGAACTTGCCAACTATCACTGTCCATCGTGTGACATCTATCGCGAGGAAGGAAGGAATTTCTGCCCGGATTGCGGACAGGAACTGAATCCGGGGCCGAAGAAGAGCACCTTTCAAAGGATCACGGAGATCACCGGATTGGTCGTGGCATCGGTGCTGGCATGCTACATCCTGATCGAGGCCATCACGGCGGTCTGGGGCATACCGATAGTCTGGGATCATCTGCCGACGTACACCCATCACCTGTTCGTGGTGATACCGAAGGCTGTGACGTTCTTCAAATTCGACGGACCTGCCGTTCAGGCATATTATCTGTTGATACTCGTCGGCGTGTTGGTCTGCGTATATCAATTGTTCAAGAGATCGTACCGTCCGACGAAGGAGGAAGGTCTCGAGGGTCTCAAAAGGACCCCTATGTATGAGACGTTCGCTCTCTTCGCGGCGTTGTTGTTCGTCGAGTACGCGTTCATATGGATCCTGAACCTCATGGGCATCGATACCACATCACCGATAGATGACGATCAATGGGAACTGATGTTCGAACTGCTGAATGCGGCCATATACGAAGAATTGGTCTGTAGGGTGCTGTACCTCGGGGTACCGATGATGGTCCTCGCCCTAGTGCTCAGAAAGAAAGGGACTGCATGGTACAAGTATCTCCTCGGAGGCTTCGGTCTGAACAAGACCGCTCTCGTGTTCATATTATTCTCGTCGGTGATGTTCGGATTCGGACATCTCGGCGGATGGGGATGGTGGAAGGTGTTCCCGACGTTCCTGTTCGGGTTGATAACCGGTTACCTATACTGCAGATATGGGCTGTATACGACGGTCAGTATCCACTTCCTCACTGATTACCTGTCATCGGCCACATGGTTGGGTGGCAACATACCGACATTCATGTTGTTGGCCGTGACGATCGTATCAATCATAGGAGGCATACCCCTCACGATCTCATACGTGAACAGGGCATACCTCTGGATCAAGAGTGAGTTCTTCTCATCCAAGCAGGTCTGAGAGGATATCACGGGACTCCACACCGGACTGATACGATCTCGATTCGATGATGAAGTTACCTTTGTAGTTACCAAGATTGCTCAATACCTTCTTGAAATCGATGTTACCCTCACCGAGTGTGAGGTGCTCGTCCATCTTGCCGTTGTTGTCGTGGATGTGGATGTTGATGAACCTATCCCTGAACTGCGAGATGAACTCGTCGATCTGTCCGGTGGTATTGGCATGACCTATGTCGAAGCACATCCTCAGGTTGGTGCCGTCGAGGAGATCCTTCATCTCCTCTGCCGTCTGACCGAGCATGAACGGGAACGCCGGCATGTTCTCCACGGCGACGGCTACACCGTATTCATCGGAGAGCCTGTCCAACGCACCGAGCGATTTCTTCGCCTTCATGACCGCCTTCTCCTCCATGTACGGGACGGACATGGATGTCAATCCCGGGTGTACGGTCACCAATCCGATATCGAGGTTGGCGGCGGATTCCAACGTTGCGAGCATCTCGATCACGGAATCCTCTCTGATCCTCTCGTTCAACGATGCGAGGTTGATGTCGCTGATCGGTGCATGGATGGAGTATGTCATGCTGTAGGCATCCTTCATGGTCTTGAACAGACCCTCGATCCCTCTGAGGTGATGTTCCGCCTCTGCGAATATCTCCCAGTGTTTGAACTCCTTCGCCACCTCGGGAAGGACCTCCTTGAAATCGTATGCGCTGAACTCCGTGCATGATACTCCTATCAAATCAAAACCTCCTCTCCGTCCACCGTCTCCGGTGCGACATCCTCGATGACCGCATCCAGTTCCTCGTCCTCCACCACGACCCTCATGGTACCGAGGATCGTCCTCTCCTCACAGAATGAGATCTTCCCGACGAATGCGACCTGTTTGTTGAGGAAGAATCTGGTCACATTCCCTCTCTTCCCTCTGAACAGAACACTGCGCGTGGTGTCCAATATCTTCTGCTTGCGGATCTGTCTGCTGAAATGATCGAGATTGTCCGTGGTCCCTTTGAGTCCCTTCTCATCCTCGATTATCTCAGCTCCGGGGAATATCCTCTTGATGGCCGTCCTGACCTTCTCGGGATCCTCGCTCGGGTAGACTGGACATGTGATCTCGACCTTCATCATCGTCCCTTCCGTAATCTGTGGCGAGGTAATAAACATTGGTCTCGGCACCCCAGATATAGATGATGACGAGTAGGACGGATTCTGTCATCTTTTTGTTAACAATGTTAATTTAGGTATGTTAATTCCCTATAATTAACATACCTAAAATAATGATATATAAATATCAGTTCATGCGATTTTTGGAATATGGGTTCGGATTATACTGAAAAAGGCGATTATTCAGACTACAGGCCCATAGGATTCCCTGTCAGACACAAGAGGAAGGTCCCGTTCTACCCCATGCTGTCATTGGACCTCGAGATGAGGGAGAATATACATGAGATACGCAGACTCGACATGGACCTTGGCAGATACATACTGTCCGAGAAGGATTATAACGATCTCGTCATAGATGCATACTCCTCCAATGTCCATTGGTCAACGAAGATCGAAGGGAACAGGATGACCTTGGAAGACGTACGGACACTAGCGACGGAATTCACGACCAAGACTGTAGAGGAAAGGCCGAATGGCCCCAGACAGGAGATACTCAACCATCTTGGATTCCTCTTCCGGGATATCCCCACATTGCCTTGGACGACGGATACGATCCTGTCCGTACACCGTGCATTGATGAAGGATATCGATGAAACGACACCCGGCATCCTGAGAGATGCGGATGTGTCGGTCAGAGGATCGGATGGTACCGAGTTCTTCATAGCATGCCCCAAGAACTCCGTTCCCGAAGAACTCGGATCGTTGGCTGATTGGGTGAATAACTCACCATTCGGAGATGTCGTTACAGCGACGTTGTTCTTCCATGAGTTCGAGAGCATCCATCCGTTCGAGGACGGGAACGGCCGTACGGGCCGCGTACTGTTCCAGACGCTTCTCAGATTATTGGGCCTGACAAACTGTCATCTGTGCAAATTCGAGGAGAAGATGCTCAAGGACACCGCCACCTACTACGACCTGCTGGCACATACGGATCAGACAGGCAACTACACACCGTTGGTGAGGTATGTCACGGAATCCCTGCTATCATCGTACAGAGAGGCCGTCGATATCTTCTCGGAGAGGGATCGTCTGAAGGACATGGATGAGAACATGCGTCACATAGCGATCATGGCCAAAAGATGTAAGGAGTTCACACTGAGCAGTACCGCAGAATGGATACCTCTCAGCGAACCCGTAAGAAGGGATAGGTTAGATGAACTCGTGAGGTTGGGCATCATCGAGAAGGAAGGAAGAACGCGTTCGATGCGTTACGTCTTCCTCGATCCGTTCAGGGCGATCAGATAGGATCTCCTCCGGGAACGGATCCATCGTACACAATAGCCAGATGTTCGGATGAGTATGATCTGTATCTGCTTATCATCCCCTCCAGGTAGGCTTATGGCGCTATCATTAACCCACCATTGTTATAGTATAAAATCAAATATATTGCGTAGGACTATAACCGGCCATGTCCCTTCTCAAATCCCCTGGGAAGATAATTTCAGACACCTTGGAGTCTGATGACTTTCAAGGTAAAAGCATCAACCTAGGTAATCAGAGGCCTAGGAAGTTGATCATCAGCCTAGGCATATTCATCATCGGTATCATATTCGTCCTTGTAGTATGGCAATTGGTCGCGGATTATTACAACGCGAATCTCATGCACAGCCTGAGGTTTCCGAATCCTGCGGACAGCTTCGATATGCTGATCTATCTTCTGGATGAGACGCACCTCATCCTGAGGTATTCCCTTGCGGACCACATCCTTGCCAGTATGGATAGATGGATCAAGGGATTCGGCATCGCTGTCGTCATAGGCATGGCACTCGGGATACTGATGGGTATGAACGATACGTTCTACAAGTTCGCATCGGTACCGGTGAACATCCTTCAGATGGTCCCTGGTCTCGCATGGTTCCCTGTAACTATCCTGCTCTTCGGATTCGGTGACAAGTCCGCGATCTTCATCATCGCGATCACCGTCATCTCTCCCATAGCTTTCAATATCTCGGCAGGTCTGAGACGTGTACCCGAAGTCAATCTGAGGGTCGCCAAGATGTCGGGTAAATCCAGATGGGACATACTGTTGGATGTTCTTCTGCCATTCGCTGTGATCGATATAATCGGCGGATTCAGGATTGGTATGGCCAACTCATGGAGAATGCTCATAGCGGCAGAGATGGTCGTCGGTGTGGCGGTAGGTCTCGGTTATACAATCAATCAGACGGCCAATCTCGCCAACTATCCGGCCGCTTTCGCCGGTATAATCGTGATATGCATCGTCGGACTGGTGATAGACAAGCTGATCTTCGCCAACATAGAGTCGATCGCACGCAATAAGATGGGATTGGAGGGATCCAATTGACGATACTGGAACTTAAGAATGTCTCCAAGGCCTATCAGAACAGGAAGGGTGACGAAGCCCGTGTCGTTCTCAGGAACATCAATCTGAAGATAGAGGAGAACGAGTTCCTATGCATCGTAGGGCCATCTGGTTGTGGGAAGACCACCATGTTGAACCTCATGGCAGGGTTCGAGAGACCGGATGTCGGCAGCCTGTACTTCAAAGGCGAGGAGATAACCGGCACGTCAAGAGATAGGGCCGTGGTATTCCAGGAATTCAGCCTCATGCCATGGATGAATGTCATCAACAATGTCAAATTCTCCATCGATGACAGACTCAATTCATCGGAGAAAGAGGAGATCGCAAACAGATACATCGATCTCGTAGGGCTCTCAGAATTCAAAGATCAACGCCCGAACAACCTCTCCGGCGGTATGAAACAACGTGTCGCCATAGCCAGAACACTTGCCATGGAACCTGAGATGATGCTCATGGATGAACCGTTCTCCGCATTGGACGAGCTCACCAGGAAGAACCTGGACCACGAGATGCTGGAGATATGGAAGAACAACAAGAGGACCATCGTCTTCATCACCCACAACATCAACGAGGCATTACTACTTGCCACGAGGATCATAATGATATCCTCCTCACCAGGGAGGATCGTCGGAGAATGGAGATTCGATGACATAGACAAGAACAACGACTCCGAAAGATTGTCGGAGATCAGGAACGAAATATCAGAATTACTACAATCCACCAGTGAACAATAAAGGAATGGAGGAATAAGATGAACATCAAGAGAAATCAGATGATTGCGATCGCGGTCGTAGCCATAGTGGTGATTGCCGCTATCGCCGTCGTGGTCTTGAACAATGGGAACAACAGCAAGAGTAACAGCGGCCTTGTCTTCGCTAACGGAAATAAGGACTGTTACGAGCCGACATGGTTGGCCGATGAGTTGGGATACTACTCCGAATTCGGTGCCGATGTAGAGATGCTCACGGTATCCGGAGGCGGAAAGGCCTTGGAAGCACTCCGTGCAGGTAAAGCCGACATCGCAGGATTCGGTTCGACACCTCTCGCCAACTGTCTCAACACCAACGATGCGGATCAGTTCGTGATCCTTGCAAGATGGATGGGAGGAGAATCATATGCCGAGATGGCCACGACCGTCATCGACGGTGCTACCTACGACTTCTCATACCCTGAGGGAGACACGGTAAAGCACACCGTCACATACTACGACGGTACGACAGAGGAGGTCACGTTCAAAACTATGAAGGGCATGACCATCGGAATGGACACCACCACCGGTTACAAAGCGGCCATCATAAAATACGCGACCGCTGCAGGACTGTCGGTTAAATTCGAGGGCGAATCGGGATACAGCGAGGCTGATATCAAGGTCAAGCACGTAGAATTCGGTAACCAGGTGGCTGCTCTCGACCAGAACGATGTGGATGCGATCATGGGTGGAAGCTACGATCTCGCCGCATACGCAACGATCAATAAGTCCGTCCTCTCATCCCCGAGCTCGGAGAAATTCCCGTCACTCGTCAGTGAGGCGACATGTGTCCTCGTTGCTTCGAAGGAGGCATACGCAGAGAAATACGACCAAATCGTGGGTGTCCTCAAAGCACTTCAGAAGGCATGCTGTTACATCTATGGAATCGAATACGAGGCTGGAATCTACCTCGATGAGACAACCATCAAGGCAGCACAGGCGAGTATGACCGATAGCGAGAAAACAGAGCTCTTCGGAAAGAACGCCGTCAAATCACTCAACGGATACTACTACAGACTCGATGCCTGCCAGAGGATTGCTGACTTCTTCGGTGCACCCTTCACAGTGGACGTTCAGAAACTGTCATACGACAAGTACGTCTGGGGTCTCGAGTTCGAGCTCGTGGACATGCAGATCATAGAGGCCACATACAATGCGAGCAGCACAGGTACCTCCGCATTCCGTGCCCTCGATGGTATCGACTACATGGGATACTTCGACGGACGTGCTCTCTACGATGCGATGAAGGACAAGGATGGCGTCTCCTCATGGGACAGCGCAGGCTGGTACAGAGACAGTTCGATCTACTTCTACACACTGTATCACGACGGCTACACATTCAGTACCGCAGCGGACACCTACAAGCTCTCCTGGACCGTTGAGGATGGCTACTGGATCATCACCCTGCTCAACTCCGTCGGACAGAGATATGGTGAGGCAACGATATCCTCGATCACGATCGGTGGAACCGCTCTTGACCCCGCGCTCTACGATTACGTCGAGTTGACCTCGACCATCGTGTTGAAGTGCCCTGTCTACGGCGATGTCGTCGTAACACTCGCTTGAATCGATAAACAATTTGAAGATACATCCGCCATCCGATCCAATGGATGGCGGATGATCGCTTCTTTATAGATAGAGGATCACTAGGTGAGGATGAATGTCCACAGAGATAAGATCGATAATCGATAGGGCCAAGCAGACATCATTGAAGGATGGGATCATTCCGCGTGAGGATATCATCGCGATGTTGGACATCGACCCGAGATCGGATGATTGCGAATACCTGAGGCAGGCCGCCGAGGAGGTCACAAAGGCGGTCAGCGGCAACAAGGTCAGGATAGGCATCTCGATAGGTGTCGATTTCGCACCGTGCAGTATGAATTGTAAGTTCTGTTCGCTCGGTGAGAAATGGGGCATCGTCAAAGGAGAGAGGATGGTTCCGTTGGATGTCATAACGGAGACCATACGCGAATACGTCGGAAGAGGTTATTTCCAATTCGTCCTCAGGACGACCGAGTTCTTCCCCAACGAGACACTGTGCGGGTATGCCAAGCATATCAGGGAGAACGTTCCCGGGAAGTACATCCTGGTCGCGAACACGGGAGAACAGACCCCAAGGTCTGCGAAGAGATTGAAGGATGCGGGTTTCGATGCCGTCTATCATGCCGTGAGGCTCGGAGAGGGCAGGGATACCGCTTTCACGGCCGAGGAACGCCTGAATTCGATCATGGTATCGAAGGAAGCGGGATTGCTGGCCTCATGCGGTCTCGACCCGTTGGGTCCCGATCAGACGAATGAGGAGATCGTGGATCGCTTGGAACTCTACAGGGATGTCGTCAAACCCGTCACCATATGCACGATGAAACGCATAGCGGTACCCGGTACACCGATGTATGACATCGGAGAGATAACGCACGAGAGACATATGCAGATCCTTGCGGTGAATCGTCTCGTCAACGGCTCCAGGTGCATCATACCCGTACACCCGCTCAGCGCGGATGCATTCAGATACGGTGCCAACCACATCTCGGTGGAGATAGGTCCGAATCCGAGGGATGAGGACATGACCAATCTCCGTTGGTTCCCGTTCTCCCCCGATGAGGCGAAGAAGCTCGTCGAGGACTCCGGATACGAGGTCGGCACCATCGATGATTTTGCAAGGTACTTCCCGTACCATTGATGACGGATGTCACGTCGTACGCATATCGCGTACGACCTCCACCCATCCGTATACCAAAACCAATTATGACATGAAGTCATGTAGGTGAATCACCATGAGCAGAACGGAGGTGTTGTCGGCAGCGGCCAGAAGGAACATGTTCCTCTCGCCGGAGGCATTGGATATAATCATGTCCAATACGGATCCCGTAGGCTTCACCAACACCGTATTATCGGCTCTCTCCAACAATCCCATATTCGTCACGAAGGAAGATGTCATGTCATTCCTGCAGGGTGACAAGAACATCTCCGAATCCCCGAAGACGTTCGACCCCCACAACAAGAAGAATCTCGATATGAAGATCATCGAGGGGACCGACATCACCGGCAACTCGTTATGTGTCGGGAATGTGGAGGATTTCACCAGATATTTCCAGAGCAGATATCAGATCCTCAGGAAGATCATCGAGAGAAGGAGCGATTTCGGTCCGTCGAAGAAGATCAAGGATGCATACTCCATCTACGACAGGGATGTCAGGATCATCGGTATCGTGAGCGAGAAGAGGATCACCGCCAACGGTCATATGATGCTCAGCATAGAGGACGACGGAGGGGACAGGGAGAGCAATTGCATGGTCTTCATCTCCAAGGACAGTCCGTACTTCAACGAGATCATAACCAACGACATGGTATTGGGATTCAAGGGAAGGTTCACCAAACCCAGGGATGGCAGCAATTCCAAGAAGGGTCTGTTCATACCCGAGGAGGTCATCAAACCCGGTGTGCCGCAATCGCATCAGTGGAAGAAGTCCGATTCACAATCCGTGGTGGCATTCCTGTCCGATGTGCACATCGGCAGCAAGACGTTCCTCGAGAACGTGTGGCAGAAGATGATCAGATACCTGAAGGAGAACAGCGAGAAGATGCAGATCGACTACATCATCTTCCCCGGTGATGTCGTGGATGGTATCGGTATATTCCCCGGACAGGAGGAGGAGTTGGATGTCCTGGACATCTACGACCAATACAACAAACTGGCCGAATATCTGAAGGACATTCCTGACCACATACAGATGGTCATCCATCCCGGTAACCACGATGCGTGCAGACCCGCAGAACCGCAACCCGCCCTGAATAAGGTGTTTATCAACTCCTTCGATTCCAATGTGATGATGTCAGGCAATCCGGTATACGTGAAGGTGGAGGACAGGACAATCCTCACATATCACGGGAGGAGCATAGACGATTGGGTGTCCGGCGTACAGCAACTGACATACAACGATCCGCTGATGGTCATGAAGGAAATGACCGATGCACGTCATCTTGCGCCCATATACGGTCAGAAGACGGCCCTCGCACCCGAGAGGAGGGATTATCTGGCGATGGACATACTTCCCGATATCTTCGTATCGGGCCACGTCCATGGGTACGGATACATGGAATACAAGGGCATCAGGATGATCAATGCCTCCACATGGCAGGATCAGACGGATTATCAGAAACAGCACAACTTCAATCCCATACCCGGTATCATGCCGTTGGTGCACCTCGGTACCGGCAGTGTGACCATGAAGAACTTCATGAAGGATTGACCTTCTTCGAGCGTAGCTGACCCTTCACCCATACCACGGCATACCCTGTGATTATGCTCAGTATTATCGAATCGATACCCAATGCGAGTCCTGGCAGGAAGTCGAGTTTTGGAGTGTAATTGATGAGGTCGAAGGTACAGAACGGTGAGATGAGCAGCTTCGCATAGAATGTGTGGAGCAACAGGATCGTCAGTGTGTGCTCCCCCATGAAGATGAACACGTGGGAGAATATCGGGATCCTCGCGAGGAATGACGATAATACCAACATCACGCATCCGCATGAGATCGCCAATACGAGGAACGGGTATGCGGACCAACCGCCGTACTCACCGTAACGCGATGTGTTGAACCTCAGTCCCGTAGGGAAGAACGTCACCATCAGCACGCCTATTACGAAGAGTACCAACACGATCGCCCAATAGCGCTTGGTGCGCCACTTATCCTCGATGTACGTCACTACCTTATGCTTGCCCATCACAGCCCCCATCAACATCAATGTGGCAGCAAGCGGTGCACTCTCGGCATAGAGAGGCAACCTGATCTTGACGACCTCCACGATGAAACATGTGATGGAAGCAAGGATGAATATGGTGAATACCGTCCTCTTGATATCCTTCAATGCCCAATCCGCCACGGCATAGAATATGACGAACGCTACGATCATTATCTCTATGAAATAATAACCCTGGACGATCTCGAACACACCGAACATGAGGGTCTCGGTGCCGAATGCCTGGAATGCCGCCTTTCCGATGAGACACCTTCCGATGACATATGGCAGTTCGGAGGGATCGATGGAATAACCGGTCAATACCAGATACACGTACATGACTGTCGTGAGCACCACCGTGCACACGACATATGCCACCAACAGTTGTGATAGACGTTTCTTCGTGTTCTTCCAGAAACCCCTTTCGGGTCTGTAGAAGTAACCCGAGACCACGAAGAACATGAAAAGGAGAGAATAGACGAATTCAAAGGCCGGCGGTGAATCGGTATCTCCGGTACCACTCGTATTGAACACGAAATGGATCATGACCAGACCGAATATGGCCAGACCTTTCATCATGTCAATGGATTTCAAACGATATTCGGTAGATCCCATCCGTGGTTCCTTCGATATCTGATACGCTGTTCTTATAATAACCCTTACACGGACTGGCAGGCATCCAGACGTCATTTTGAACATGAGTCCCGATCATACTTCGTTACACTTCCGTCGATTGATGAAGTTCCCTCATTTTTCTGGTAAGTTGTTGTCCAAGTTCCCTCATTTTTCTGGTAATAATAAATAATCGGACGATCATCCATTTCACATGGAAAGAAAGATGATGAAGGAGTTAATGGAATGGAAGAGTGATCCTGACAAGAAACCGCTCATCATCACAGGTTGTCGTCAGACCGGGAAAACCTACATTGCAAGGTCGTTTGCGGAATCGGCATACCGCAGTTACATCTACATAAACTTCGAAACAACACCTGAAAAGAAGGATCTGTTCGAAAGCTCACTCGACTCCAAGGAATTGATCTCACGCCTCATACTCTCCGAGAACAAGGAACTGTACAAGAATGACTCACTGATCATACTCGATGAGATACAGAACTGCAATGCAGCATACTCATCATTGAAGTCATTCTCAACCAACAAAGAATATGATGTCATTGCACTTGGATCGTTCCTTGGAATTAATCTGGATGACGAGGATGAACACATATCCCCACTTGGTTACGTCGATATCAAACGTTTACATCCAATGGACTTTGAAGAATATCTATGGGCGATGGGGATCAACAAAGAGCTCATCGACATGATCAAAGGACACATAAGGGATAGAACCGAGATTCCAGACTACTTCAACAGAACATTGATCGATCATTTCAGAAGATACATAGTCATAGGCGGCATGCCCGAAGCGGTTAAGATATACTCGACTACGAATGATTATGTACGCACGGCCAAAGCACTGGATTCTATCATAACGTTACTCATGAAGGATGCTGGACGTTATTCTCGTAAAGCAGGGCGTGCTAAGATCAATGCATGTTTCGTCTCGATACCACATCAGCTATCACGTGAGGACAAACGTTTCCATTATGCTGACGTGGAAAAAAGTAAGGATTCTGGAAAAAGAAGATATGGGAACTCGCTGGATTGGTTGTTAGATGCGGGGTTGATATTGAAATGTCTGAACCTAAGCGAACCGAACCTACCATTATCGGAACACGTAAAGGAGAACTCGTTCAAGATATACATGGCAGACACTGGAATCCTTATGAGACTGATGAAGGATGTTGATCCTGCAACGATTATCATCAATGATCCATATGTGAATCATGGATCGATGATGGAGAATGCGATAGCATCCGCCCTATCGAAAAAAGGGTATGACCTCTATTTCTATGCAAAAAAGGACAGCACGCTCAAGATAGATTTCGTCACCAATATCGATAATACCGTCTCCCTGATAGAGGTCAAATCAGGTCGCAATAAACGTTCAAAATCCCTCAACACGTTGATGTCGGAGAAGAACAGGAACAGGGTGGGTTACAAGATAATGGATACCAACATCGAGTATGACGAGAATGGTATCCTCCACCTCCCGTTATACGCCGTCAGCCTCATGGACGACCGTGAGGAACATCAACTCCCCATATCAGAATCGTCGGATACGATCAACAAGAGATTCGAAGAATACAGAAATTCTGAATTAAACGGTTTATGATGGCGGTTGAACCGCCATCATGGTTTACATGAACCTTTGGTCCACCAGTACCCAGATGATGAGTATGAAGCCTAGTATGAGCATCGAATAGGACACTATCCAGACGATCTTGAACGCTCTGGCCAGTTTGACCGGGTCGTTCTTGATATCGAGGTAGATGTCCTCTATCGATCTCATTCGGCAGCCTCGCCTTTTCCTTTAAGGAACTTGAGACGGATGGTGTTCTCCCTGTCCATCTCCTCGAGACGGAACTTGACGAATTTCATCGCCTCTTCCAACTCGGGGATGAGTTTGAACTCCATTGCATTTACCCTTCTCTTGGTCTTCTCGATCTCATCGAGGAGCCTCTTCATCGTGGTCTCGATCTCGGCAGCACGGATGATGGTATCCAACAGCTTCTCGAAGGCCACGGAGGCCTCCTCGATGTAGGGGGAGGTGGATATGACACCGTATCCTTTGTTAAGGATATCCGCATGTGTCACATCGGCCTCGACCTTAGGGACCATCATTCCCATGATGCTCTTGCTTCCGACCTTGACCTTGGGTTCCGTCTTGAGGGCATATGCCGCGCTCTTGACCGCAATCTCACCTTCAACTGCTCTGGCGATGGAGATCTTGAGCATCGCGGCCTTGTAGTCGGATGCGACGGATCCCCTCATTTCCTTCGCTTTCTCCATTATGTCGAAGAACTCGATGATGAGACCGTCTCTCTTCATCTTCATGATCTTGTAACCATTCTTGGTCGTCTTGATCTTGTTCTTCAGCTCGATGAGTACTGAGCGTGTTGGGGTGATATCATGGCTAGGCATGGGACTCACTCTTTCTTAGGGAGGTACTTCTCGATGTACTTCCTGCTGATCCTTGTGATCTGGTCTGCATCAAGTGTCGCGATGAGGTCCCATGCGATCGTGAGTGAATCCTCGATCGAACGATCCTCGTCGTGTCCCTGACGGACGAACTTGTCCTCGAACAGATCTGCAAAGTGCAACAGTTTCCTGTCCTTCTCTGACAGTGACTCCTCACCGACGATGGCCACGAGTCCACGGAGATCCTTACCCTCTGCATATGCTGCATAGAGCTGATCCGAGACTCCCTTGTGGTCCTCACGTGTCTTGCCTTCTCCGGTTCCTCCACCCATCAGCCTTGACAGCGATGACGAGACGTTGACCGGCGGGTAGATACCTGCACGGTGAAGCTCCCTCGACATAACGATCTGACCCTCGGTGATGTATCCTGAGAGATCGGGGATCGGGTGAGTGATATCGTCACCGGGCATCGAAAGGATGGGGATCTGTGTGACCGATCCCTTCTTGCCCTTGATCCTTCCCGCACGCTCGTAGAGCTGTGCGAGGTTGGTGTACATGTAACCGGGGTAACCACGCCTTCCGGGCACCTCTTCACGAGCTGCACCGATCTGACGGAGTGCCTCACAGTAGTTCGTAACATCGGTCATGATGACAAGGACCTGCATTCCGAGGTCGAATGCCATGTACTCAGCGGTCGTGAGACCGAGCCTGGGTGTGATGATACGCTCTGCTGCAGGGTCATCTGCGAGGTTGAGGAAGACCACAGCGTTCTTCAATGCACCGGTTCTCTCGAACTCCTTCATGAAGGTCTGCTTCTCTTCGTTCGTGATACCCATAGCGATGAACACGACAGCGAACTCCTCGTTCTCTCCCCTGACCTTTGCCTGCCTTGCGATCTGAAGAGCCAGATCGTTGTGGGGCAATCCTGATCCGGAGAAGATAGGAAGCTTCTGTCCCCTGACGAGTGTGTTCATACAATCGATGGTCGAGATACCTGTCTGGATGAAATCCGACGGGTTGTCCCTTGCCCAGGGGTTGATGGCCGCACCGACGATATCGAGTTTCTTCTCAGGTGTGATTGCGGGTCCTCCGTCGAGGGGTTCTCCTGCACCTGTGAGGATCCTTCCGAGCATGTCCTTGGAGACAGGCATCTTCATCGTCTCACCGAGGAAACGGACTGATGCATCTCTGTCGATACCGGTGGTTCCCTCGTAGATCTGAACGACGACGATGTCGTCAGATGTATCGAGGACCTCTCCTCTCTTCATTGAACCGTCAGAAAGCCTAACGCTGACCAGCTCACCGTATGCGATAGGCTCTGTCTTCTTGACGAAGACGAGAGGACCTGCGATCTGTGAGATTGTCTTGTACTCTTTTGATACTTCAGCCATGTTTATGCCCCCAGCTCTTTGAACTGCTCATCGAAGTCAGTGTCGATTGCTGCGAGTTCGTCATCGATAGTCTCTTCGTACTTGGACCTGATGAATCTCTGCCTTGCAGGGATTCCGACGATCTTGTCGACGGTCGCTCCGGCAAGGAGTGCCTTCTGTGCCAAATCGGAGAACTTCTTGATGAGTTTGAGCATCATGAACTGCCTCGACATAGGACAGTAGGTATCGACGGGATCGTATGCGTTCTGCTGCAGGAAGATCTCACGGATCATCTTGGAGACCTCGAGTGTGATCTTCTGGTCGTCAGGCAGAGCATCGGATCCGACCAACTGGACGATCTCCTGAAGCTCCGACTCCCTCTGCAGGGTCTGCATGGCCCACTCCCTGAGTGCAGGGAATGACGGGTCGACGTTCTTCACGTACCAATCCTTGAGCTGGCTGTCGTACAGTGTGTATGATGTGAGCCAGTTGATGGTCGGGAAGTGACGCCTCTCCCTCAACTTTGTATCGAGTGCCCAGAAGACACGGACGATACGGAGTGTGTTCTGCGAGACAGGCTCCGAGATATCTCCTCCGGGAGGCGAGACGGCTCCGATAACGGAGATGGATCCCTCCTTTCCGCAGAGTGATGTCGCGTAACATGCACGCTCGTAGAACTCCGAGAGCCTACCTGCGAGGTATGCGGGGTATCCCTCTTCTCCGGGCATCTCCTCAAGCCTTGATGAGATCTCACGCATAGCCTCTGCCCACCTTGATGTGGAGTCGGCCATGAGTGCGACGTTGTAACCCATATCCCTGTAGTACTCAGCGATGGTCATTCCGGTGTAGACCGAAGCTTCCCTTGCTGCGACAGGCATGTTGGATGTGTTGGCGATGAGGACTGTCCTGTTCATGAGCGGGTTTCCTGTCTTAGGATCGACCAGCTCAGGGAACTCAGTGAGAACCTCTGTCATCTCGTTTCCACGCTCACCGCATCCGATGTAGACGACGATCTCGGCATCGGACCACTTTGCGAGCTGCTGCTGTGTGACTGTCTTTCCAGTTCCGAATCCTCCGGGGATTGCGGCCGCTCCTCCCTTTGCGAGGGGGAACATCGAATCCAGGACCCTCATACCAGTGACGAGGGGTGTGTTCGGCTGGTGCTTCTCTTTGACAGGCCTGGGTACACGGACGGGCCATTTCTGCATCATGATGACATCCTTTCCACCGATCTTCGCCACGGTCTCTTCAACTGTGAACGCACCGGTCTTGATGTCCTCGACCTTGCCCTGTACATCGACAGGACATAGGATCTTGTGCTCCATGGTACCTTCCATAACTGTTCCAATAACCTGACCGGGTTCAACTGCATCGCCGACGGCGACAACAGGCTTGAAATCCCATTTCTTCTCTCTGTCCAATCCAGGTGCGGAGACTCCACGAAGGATGAAATCTCCCATCTTCTCCTGAAGAACTGCCAACGGCCTCTGGATTCCGTCATAAACGGAGTGCAAGAGTCCGGGACCGAGTTCCGCAACGAGCGGACGGCCAGTGTTCGTAACCGGTTCTCCCGGTTTGACACCGGACGTATCCTCATAAACCTGGATGATAGAGTAGTCACCAACGATCTTGATGACTTCGCCCATCAGCATCTCGTTTCCGACGTGTACGACATCGTACATACGGGGAGAGATACCGACGGCAGTAACTACAGGTCCTGCGACTCTGTAAATCTTTCCTTCATTACTCATTTACTCATCCTCTTTGTATAAATCAACGCCAATCGCTCTTTTGATCTTCTCGCGAAGATCGCCCATTCCAGCACCGCCTACGGTGACTACGACGGGACTGATGGAATCAGTCACCTTCGCCCTCATCTGCGGTGTGAGGTTCTTGAGATCCTCTCCATCGACTGCAAGGATTCCGACCTCGGGATCCTCCATCGCTTCGATGATCTTCTCCTGATAATCCTCCGGGTGGGCAACGAACACACGCCTGAGTCCAGCAAGCCTGAATCCCAGGACGAATTCCTCATTTCCGATAACTGCTATATCCATCAGATCACCAGCAGACCTTTGATGGTCTCAGCGTCCAGACCGCTCTCGACTCCCCTTGCGACGATCCTGATGTTGTTGACCTCATTCTCCTTGTGGATCATGAAATCGATCACCGGGATGACCGACAGAGGGTACAGGTGGGAGAAGTTCCTAGCTGCATCCATCTTACATTTCTTCAATCCGGCCACGACCTCACTGAGCGTATTGGTGTTTTCATCCAACGCATCCTTGATGTCATCGTAGAAGCTCAATTGAGCCAAGTCGTTGATCGCTGCGGATATCGACTCTGCGTTGGCAAGCTGTGTGGCCAGCTTTCTGTCTATTTCTTTGCCTCCGGAGATGTAGTAGTTCATCACTGTCTCTCCGGTGACCCCCTCGAGCTTCAGTTTAAGGATGGTCTCGAGATTCTTCATGTCGACTTCCATCCTTACGAAATCCTGATACAGACGGTATGGTCTGTCCTTGGGATCGATGCTTGCGAGGAGTGTTTCGTAGTGGTTTTTGTCGAGGAAATCCTCAATTATAGAGAGATTCTTCTTTTCCTTCACTTCATCGATGAGGGACTGGGGTATGGACCTTCCAGTCTTCCTTCCATAAAGTGCTATGATCTCTTCTTGAGATTCGAGCGAAATGAGCTTTTCCAGATCTTCCTCATTCAGCTTTCCGGCCAGGACAAGGTCCTCTCTGATGCTGTCCGCATCCACTCCGAAGGATTTACCGCGGAGGATGACCTTGAGGTTCCAGATATCCCATCTCTCCAGGTCTGTCGCGAGTATATCGTGGAGTTCG
The DNA here is from genome assembly GCA_963651945.1 of Eggerthellaceae bacterium. GTDB lineage: Archaea > Thermoplasmatota > Thermoplasmata > Methanomassiliicoccales > Methanomethylophilaceae > Methanarcanum. The sequence goes on from CAVJRF010000012.1 coordinate 19,019, forward strand.
CCTGTTGCCGAGTGGAGGATATCCTTGAAAATCCTTGCCATGTTCTGATATGTTGCGTGCTCGACGAGGTTGATACCGTCGAACTTCGCCGCGAGATCAGTGATCTCCTTCTGATATCCCGATTCGCTGATGAAACGCGAGATCTCAGGAAGGCTCATCAAGAGCATCTTCTGGTATGCATCGTCGCTCATGAGCTGCGCTTTCTTCGCTTTGACACGTGCAACGACGTACGCATAGTTGCCTTTCTTTCCTTTATTGCGCCCGAACATACTCTTCACCCGAAGAGAATATCGGAAATGCTCTTGATCTCACGGTCCCAGATCGTCTGGAGGATTGTCCTGTACTGCATGTCGACCTCAAGGGTACCATCCTCGGATTCGAAGATGATTCCGCCGGTCATCCTACTGTCTACGGCCACCGAAGAAACGCCGAGGTCACTTGCTGTGAACTTGTCGCACTCCGCAAGGTAAGCCTTGGGGTTTGCGATGAGCTTCGATGCGGATGCGACCATCATCTTGTACTGAGCCAGCTTCTTGTCTGCCGGCGCATTCTCAAGTGATGAGAGAGCATCATCGAATGCTTTTGCGAGGACCTCTTTCTTCTTGGCCAGAACAATCTTCTTGCCCTCCAGATCTGCACTGGAGAGTTCCTGACGTTCCAGACGCGCGATGTCGTCTTTGAGCCTCTTTTCCTCTTTTTCATTCATGACGGAAATCTGCGCATCCGCGTCCGCTAAGATCTTTGCGATCTCTGCGTCAGCCTCAGCCTTGATCTTGGCTGCTGCCGCTTCGGCGGACCTGCCGATCTCCATCTTCACTTCATTCAATGCCATGAAACGGCCCCTGTTTCCTGATTTACATCATGATTGCAAGGATAGCGATGACAAGACCGAAGATGACGATTGTCTCAGGGAGAACCATGAGAACCATTGATTTACCGAAGAGGTCTGCGTTCTCGGTGATTGCACCGACTGCTGCTGCACCGACATCTTTCTCAGCAAGACCTGCACCGAGACCTGTAAGTCCGACTGCGATTCCTGCTCCGATAACTGCCAATCCTGCTCCAACATTTTCAACTGCCATTTTTATGCCTCTGTTTCTGTATTTTTGGTGTGTTTACGCTTCTCTGCGAGCGGTGTGTACTCGACTCCGCCACCGATAAAGAATTTGTTCATCATTTCAACATACTGCAACCTCAATCCGTGCAGACCTGCAGAGATGATGGCTAATACCCAGATCATGAGGTGACCGATCACAAAGACGATGATTCCGAAGACTCCACCGCCCAACATGATGAAGGCGATATAGTTGAATGCCAACGCCATACCTGCTTTCGACATACCGATAGCGGCAAGACGAGTGTATGAAAGGATGTTTCCAACGATTCCGGGAAGTTCTAGGATCGCCTGCATCTTCTCCTTGGGGAAACATGATACGACACCGATCACGAGGATCAATGCTCCGATTCCCAGGATAGGCAGTGTCGATGAAGGCCATGTTGAAGGCTTCATCATATCCACTCCATCTCCTCCGAACATGACAGTCGTCAATGCGTAACAGAAGACCGTCATTCCGATGAAGGTGAAGATCCATCCACCCTTCTCGAGATATCCCTCTTTGAATCCATGCATCCTTGATGCGTTGAGGAATCCAACGAGATATGCGATGAAGAGGTGCACTATTCCCATGTAAACGCTGAGTTTGAGTAAGAACGTTGCCTTTCCGAGTTTGCTGACACCGTGTCCTTCGATGAAGATGTTGGTGAACCACTCGGGCATGAGGACCAGGTTGCCACTGTATTTCATGAACAACTGTTCCCATGAGATCTCGTGGGTGTACTCCATCAACGCCAGGTACTGTGCCGTGCCCCAGTTGTGGAAGTCGGCCATGGATGCATCGATCAATCCTGAATCGATCATTGCGGCGATCTGCTCGGTCGTCGGGTGCGGTGTGATGAAGTGCATACCCAACATCTCTCCGAAGAAGAAGAATCCGAATATTGCCGCCCAGATACCTCCGTAGAAGAGGACGGTTCCGATAGCCTGGAATTCCCTAGTCTTGGAGTGTCTCAACCCATATGCTCCCAGACAGATGAACGGGATGGCATAACCGACATCTCCGACCATGAATCCGAAGAAGAATGGGAAGAAGATAGCGATGATCGATGACGGGTCGATCTCCTGGTATTTCGGTACCGAGATCAACTTGGTCGGGAATTCGAAACGCTTTCCGACCGCTCCGTTCTTCATCTTGGTAGGCGCCTTCTGGAAGCGGGGTTCGTTCTCCTCTTCCTCGTGAAGCGACCTGCCTCTGGATCTCTCCTCGACTTCGATATAAACGTTCTTGTCCATTGCTTCGTTGATCGTTGCAATGACATTATCCACATCATTGGTGGGCACCCATCCGTCGATGACGAACGAATATTCGCTCGTTGCGATCCTCATGGGCATCTCTCCCTTCTTGACCGTCAAGGTCAATTGTTCATCGGATGCGACGATGAACGATTTGTTCTTCTCTGAGAACTCCGCCAACCTCTCCTCCACCTTGGCCAACTCAGCCTCTGCGGCTGTGATCGCCGCCTGTGTGGTGGCGAGTGCGTCCGCGGGTGAACCGGAGATGTCCGGAACCTGGATCTCAGAGTATCCGCACTCGGATAGGACCGCTGCGGCCTTATCCTTCTCGGATTTCTTGATGAAAACGGCGACGACTCCTCCTTCCTTGCCATATGAGACGAAGCTCTCGGCATCCGGAAGTGCTTTCACAGCCTCGGTGGGATCGGCCTTGACCGAACCGACGAACACTGCGATGGACTCGTATCCGTTATACAATTCTAAGTTAATTTCTAGCTTTGAAAGCTTCTGGAGACTTAGTTCCTGAGCTTTCAAATCCGCGATGTTCTGAACGATCCTGTTCTTCTCGTCAATGGTCGCCATGACCTCTGACGTAACAGATTCGACACCGTTCGATGAGATCTCCGTCTCGATATCCTTCACGGATACGGGTTCCATCTCGACACCTTTCAATTTGATGCCGAGATCCTTCTCCGTCGTCCTCAACGCCAGCAACCTCTCGGATGCCTTGGATGAATACGGACGGGGTTTACCGATGGAGAAACCCTCATCCTGGCCGGTGGTATGATCGATCAGGTGGACAGCATCGATTTTGAACAATACATCAATCATATCGTCCAAATGTGATTTGTTGCCCACAATCACAATCCTACTCATCGACTCAGGAAGTAACATTCAATGTCCTCTCAAATTCTTCGTTCAAGAAGTTCTTCACTTTCTCTAACTTAGCATCGATGTTTTCATCAATGTCTGCTGCTGCTTTCCTTCCGCCAGATAGGAGTTCGTCACGCTTTCCAACGAGTGCGTCCTTCTCCTTCGCGATTGCGGATTCATAGTTGCTGCGAGCTTGCGCTTCGGCATCTTGAATCTTCTGCACGGACTCTTTACGTGCTGCGGCTATCGCGGCTTTCTTGTCCGCCTCGGCCTGTTCGACCTTGGCATTAGCTGCTACCTCCGCATTCTTAATTTCCTCAAGTATGTCAGTACGGCCCATATACCTCCCCGACCTTAATTGGTGAGGTGTATGTGAAGTCATTACTTAAAGGATATGGCCTCTTTATAGGATAAAAATTTAAGAATCAATCGAGGCGGGTCTGTATTCCCTGACTTTTATGTTGGTCTCGGCGAAGAGCTTCTTCGAGAGATCGTCCACATACCCATCTGCGTACACCACTTCCGATATCCCGGCATTGATCAATATCTTGGCACACATGGAACATGGGAACGTGGTCGTATATATCGTCGCATCGGCGACCGATGTACCGAAGTATGCCGCTTGGGTTATGGCGTTCTGTTCGGCATGTACCCCTCTGCACAGCTCATGCCTAGTGCCAGATGGTATGTTCATCTGTTGTCTTATACATCCCAGTTCCTCACAGTGCTTGGTACCTCTCGGCGAACCATTGTACCCTGTGGATATGACGTGCTTGTCACGGACGATGACCGCTCCCACCCTCCTCCTGAGACAGGTGGATCTCTTCGATACGAGGAATGCCATCTCCATGAAATATTCGTCATTGGAAGGTCTATTCATAGGATGAGGAATGTACAATCACACTATATATCTTTAGGACAATCCACCCGAACGATGGATGAAGATGTCACGGATATCCTGAAGGTCGTCATTGCGGTCGTCATCACATTCGCATTGCTCTTCGGCGGATTGTTCCTGTATTCCGGGATGAGCAGACCGTTGACCGTCGTGGAATCCGGCAGTATGCAGCATTCCGAGGATAGATCGATGATAGGTGTCATCGATACGGGGGATATCATCGTTATGATCGATCCGGATAAGAAATCGATCACATCATATGTCGAAGGATATCACAGCGGATATAGCAGCTTCGGCGAATATGGTGATGTCATCATCTATTATCGTGATAATAAGAATCCCGTGATCCACCGCGCGATCCTATGGTTGGATTGGAATGCCGAGACGGAGACATGGTCCGCACCATCACTGCAATATTTCGATAACAGTAGATGGTATGATGACAATGGTTCCGAGAAGGATTATAACAATCTGAAAGGAACGTTGACAATCACAGGATTGGGTTGGAAGGGTTACACCGCGACCGTCGATCTCGATAGATTGGACAAACACAGCGGATATCTTACGAGCGGTGACAACAATTACTATTTCGACCAAGAGGTCGGGATATCTACATGCGGATTGATTGATAATGAAAATATCAAAGCGATCGCAGGATTCGAGATCCCTTGGTTCGGTTGCATCAAACTCTATCTCAATGATAAGAATGTGGATAGGATACCCGATAACAGTCTGCCGTGCCTCATCATAGCAGTGATCGACATCATATTCCTGCTCCTGACATTGATGGTAGTAGTCAATTACTACTATATGTGGAAGGATGAAAGGAAGAATAAGGAGTGAGTCCCCCACCCCTATATTTCCACTGGAAACCACTTACATCAATTTGGTCTGATTCGGAGGTCTGTAATCATCCAATTTCTTGAAGATCGGATCCTTCTTGAAACGTTCGATGACCTCTTTCTGAATATCCAATTTGATCTCCTTCGTCCTTCCTGCCTTTCCATAGGATTTGACACTTGCATTGATGAGACCCATCATATCCAATTCTTGGATCAGATCACCGATCCTTCTCTGCGTCAGGATAGGTACTCCAATGATGTTCGCGAGATTCTTGTATTCATTGTATACATCACCGGTGGTCATGAGATTCTCACCTTTCTCGGAGATCTTGATGATACTCAGAAGAAGGATCTTCGATTGAGTGGCCAAGGATTTGATACTCTCTTCGACGACATCGATCTCGATACTGCTCTTTGCCGATTTCACATGAGCTATCGTGATCTCGGAATCACCGTTCCTCTCGGCGATATCCGTTGCAGTCCTGAGAAGATCGATGGCCATCCTTGCATCACCATCGCTTCTCGAAGCAAGTGCTGCACAATATTCAACAACCGAATCATCAAGGACATTCGGTTCGAAGACATCCTTGATCCTATCAAATAGGATATCCTGCAATTCCGTCTTCGTATATGGAGGGAATATGATACTCTCTCCACCAAACCTACTCTTCGCTTTCGGTTCCAACATCTCTTGGAATTTCGAATTATTGGATATGCCTATGATGGAAACTTTCGATCTTGAAAGATGTTCATTGATCTTTGCGAGATAATAGAATATGTCATCTCCTTTCTTGGAGATCATATGATCTATCTCATCGAGGATGATGATGAATACACGTCCTCTCGATTCAATCTCCTCATAGAATTCCTTGTATAATTTTTCAAAGCTCCAACCGGTGAAAGGTATCCTTTGATTGATATTCTCCATGAACTGTTTTGCGATATCATAGAGGATACCATATGCAGTATCGATGATCTCACAGTTCACATATAGATAATAACAGGATTCCTTGTCGGGATCTATCTTATACAATTCCTTTCCGATGTAATTGATGACAGCTGTCTTTCCTGTCCCTGTCATTCCATAAATCATGATATTGGATGGTTTCTCTCCATTCAATGCCGTCGAGATGATCGATGCTATCTTGTCGATCTGTTCTTTCCTATGCGGAAGATCATCCGGTAGATATGTCGTTTGAAGGACCTTCTTATCCTTGATCAATACCTTTCTCTTCTTGACATATTGAACGAAGATCGATTCCTTCTTTCCTTCACCATTTTCATCGTTCATCTTATTCCACCGGAAATTTTCTAAGAAAACCTACCTTTCCGATAAAGAAACATTCACTATATAATGACTAGCATGATATCGATTTTTCATGTTTTGAGATGGATCGATTTCAATACTTTTTAATCAGAGTAATTTATTATCGATTCATCTCAATGGAGTTATTCAAATGAAACATCCTGGTTGGGCAACAGTCGGATTGAGTCTCGTACTCATCGCAGCATGCGCCGTTGCATTGTATTTCATCGGTCTTCGCTGAAAATCGTTTCCAGTGGAAATATAGGGGTGTCCCCCTATCATCCCATATTAACTCATTAACTGTAATGGGTCCTTCTAATATTGCAGTCGATTTCATGTGAATCATGAACAGATACACGATATTGTCGATATCCATCATCGCATTGGTATTGATCTTCGTATCATTCGATATCGGTGAGGATGAGGAGATGATCACAGGATTCGCGGATGATATAGAAGGCAGTGATTCGGGATTCACATTCTACATAAACGATGGTGACGGATCCAGGATCAAGTCATTCTCATCCATCAGACCCGATGGGATGTTACACGAATTCATCGGTTCCTATTCGGATGACAGGAACATATTCTTCGTGAGCAATATAAAATGAAGAATGGATCGAGGTTCACCCTCGATCCGGATATCAACAACGACGGATGATCATCGACACCGCATTACCGCCGCCGAGGCACAATGTACCGAGACCGACCTCTTTGTTGCGGTTCTTCAATGCGTAAAGGAGTGTGGTGATCACACGTGCACCGGAGCATCCGATGGGGTGTCCGAGTGCTACAGCTCCTCCGTTGACGTTGAATATCTCATCGGGGACATTCAGTTCCTTCTTCACCGCACATGATGCCGTTGCGAATGCCTCATTGTGCTCGAAGAGATCGATGTCATCGATCGTCATACCTGCCTTCTTGAGGACATGTCTTGTGGTCGGTATGGGTGCTTCCATGATGTATTCGGGAAGGACACCGCGCTCACCGTATGCTTCGATCGTCGCAAGGGGTTTGATGCCGTGTTCCTTGGCCCAGGACATAGATGATATCACGAGAGCGGATGCACCGTCACTGAGTTGTGACGAGTTACCCGCGGTCACCCTACCGTTCTCCTTGAAGACGGGTCTGAGCTTTGCGAGTGCTTCCAATGTGGTATCCTCTCTGATACCTTCATCATGATCGAGAACGAATTCCTGTTTCTTCTGCTTGACAGTGACCGGAAGAATCTCATCCTTGAATGCGCCCGCTTTGGTCGCTGCGGCGGCCTTCATGTGACTCTCATAGGAGAGTTGATCCGCATCCTCCCTTGTGACGTTGAACCTGTCGGCGACGATCTCCCCGGTCATTCCCATATGCTGGTCGTTGAATATGTCCCAGAGTCCGTCATTGACCATCGAGTCCTTCACGACCTGATCGTTCATCGTGTATCCGAATCTCGCACCGGGCATGAGGTAGGGTGCGCGTGACATGCTCTCCATACCGCCAGCGACGATACAGTTGTATTCGCCTGCCTTTATCGCATCTGCCGCGAGCATGACGGATTTCATACCCGATCCGCAGACCGCATTCACAGTGAATGAACCGATCTCGACGGGGAGTCCACCGTTGACCGCTGCCTGTCTTGCAGGGTTCTGTCCCAGTCCGGCGGAGATGACATTTCCCATGATGCATTCTTCGACATCGTTCGATTCGATCCCTGCCCTCTTCACAGCCTCTCTGACGACGAGTGCACCGAGGTCGGTCGCTTTGATACCAGATAAGGTCTTTCCGAATTTACCGATAGGGGTTCTGTTCGCACTAAGAATAACGATCTCATCCATGATAATCTGAGACGGTTTTAGGTATGTGAATATATAATATTGTCGATTTTTAGTTACGACGATTAACGAATTCGACCGGAGAGACGAGACCCATCCTCTTCAACGGTTTGGAGAGGTGTCTGCGTGCACAGGTGGGTGGTTCATACCAACCGGGAACGATCCATCTGATGTTCTTCTTCATCACGGGATCCTTCTCTTTGGTATGACATCTCTTGCAACGGTATCCTTCGTCCTTACCGATGGAATCCATCCTCTTCCCGCATGAGGGACAGATGGGATTGGATACCTTCTCATAATCATCGGCGACGGAGATCACATGCAGTTTCTCGACGTTCAGTGTCCTGGGGGATTCCCTATACTCTCCCATGACCTCGATGACATCACCGGGGATCAGTTGATCGAATGCCAATCTGAATTCCTTGGAGGGTTCGTATGCACCGCAGGTGATCACTCCGTGTTCCGTATCGATATCGGTGAACACATGTCCGCCCTTGATGTGCTCCGCTCTTGTGATGACCGTTCCTTTGATGATGTATGACTGATTGGGTATGAGGGTATCATATTCTCTGAGAAGATGATCATCCGTACCCTGATTGGTGAGGAACACGAACCATCTGTAGCGCTTCTCCGTTCTCAGCGTGTTCGCGGCCTCGATGACATCCTCCAGCACATCGCTTCTCAGTCCATAGAGTACCGGACAGGGTGTGGCGGGGACCATGGCGACCTTCTCCTTCCTATCCTCCCAACTGTTGAAGGTGGTCGGGAAGTTATGTTCCATATCCCTTATGGATATGGGATCGAAGGTCCTGGGAGTTCCCCACTTATCCCTCTCCCTGTATGCCAGGAGTTCGAACGTGGTGTCGCCGGGAATCCATGCCAATCCGCATGTGCTGCCTATCAATCCCCTGCCGTTACCGATGGTGAACGTCAACGCACCTATCCTCTTCAATTCCTCATCTATCTCCTTGCGGTCCATGATCGTGGTCACACCGCGGCGATAGAATGATGGATCGGGTCTTACCGAGGATATGAACAATCCCGGATTGGCATCGTCCTCATGATATCTCTCAACCAATTGGATCAGCCTATCCAATATCATCTGATGATCAGGTTCGAATTCATCGGCCTCTTCGTAACAATAGAAATCCTTGCCGTCGAGTTCACCGATCAATGTCCTCTTACCGATGCCATGACCGAATTGCATGACCAACGAACCGTTGCCTCTGGTCTTCCATGGTACAGCGGGGTTGAGACGTACGAGGCGGGGATTGCCGATGAGATCGAGATCGGATAGTTCCCTGATTATCTCTGTAGCTAAGAATGTGGTACAATTCCCATTCACCGAATCGGTGTCATCAACGGCTACGAACATCATACCCTCTCGAAGGATATCATTCGAACAGACGGTCGATCATCCAATCGGTGTTGAACTTGACGATATCGTCGTATTCCTGTCCGTTGCAGACGAATGCGATGGGTTTCCCGATCGTGTGGGCGATCGATAATGCCGCTCCGCCCTTCGAATCGGCATCGATTTTCGTAAGTATCACGGCATCGACACCGATCGCCTGATCGAATGCCTTCGCCTGTTCGACCGCATCGTTACCGGCGAGGGAGTCACCGACGAAGATCTTCAATGATGGTTTCGATACTCTGACGATCTTCTTCATCTCATCGACGAGATTGTTGTTGGTCTGCATACGGCCTGCGGTATCGATGAGGACCGCATCCTTCTTCTTCGCCTTCGCATGTTCGATGGCATCGAATGCGACAGCTGCGGGGTCGGCGTCCTGTGAATGTTTGACGATCTTGCAACCGAGTTTATCGGCGTGGATCGAGAGCTGTTCGATGGCGCCTGCTCTGAACGTATCTCCCGCTGCGAGGACCACTGTGTATCCATCCTTCATCAGACGGTTGGCGATCTTCGCGATCGCGGTGGTCTTACCGGTACCGTTGATACCGACGAACATTATCGATGTCGGTCTAGACTGTTCCTTGAACCATGCATCGAAATCGAATTCGTTGAGTTTCAATACATTCCTGACGGCATCCTTGATGGAGAGTTCCACGATCTCTTCGAGTGTGTGGTCGCGACTGAACTTCTTTCCGATGAGATTTTCTCTGACGCCCTCTTTGATCTCTTCCACGACGGGGAGTGCGACATCCGCTTCGAGGAGAGCGATCTCCAATTCCCAGAGGAAATCGTCCAATGATTCGTCCTTGATCTTCTTGCCGAGGAGGCTGTCCGTGAGCATCTCGTCGACGATACCCTTCTTCTTGGATTCCTTCTCGAGCTTCATCTGCTCCTTTCTGGAGAGTGGCTTCTGAGGTGGCTGTTCCACGACGGGTTCTGCGACCTTCTTTACAACGGGTGCTTCATCCTTCCTCTCAGGCCGAGGGACCTCGGTCTTCACGACCGAAGGTGTCGCCTGGACCTTCTCAGGTTCACTAGGTAGGGATAAAGGTTCCTCTTTGGGCACCTCTGCGATTTCCGCGGGTGCCTTCTTGAAAATGCCTTTGAGCTTTGTCTTCAAGGAGTCGAACATGAGAACACTCACTGCTGTCTTCTCTGATATTCTTGTTGGATGGTCATCGAGAGCGACCTAGCCTGAGAATCAGCCTGTTTCATGTTCTCGTTGAGTTTCTGGATGGCCTCTCTGACCTCTTTCGCACTGTCCGCCATGTATTTGGCGGCCTCGTCGAGGTCCATGTCGATGGAGACCTTGTTACCGATCCCAACGACGGCCTTCCTTTTCGATGTGACCGTTGCGATCACGAATGATGAAGCTCCTGCGGGTACGAGGATCTCGTCGCCCTCCTTGGCCTTAGCGAAGGCATCCAATGTGTCGTGTGCCCTCATGGTCTCCTCGAGCGAGAGCTGGAAGAACCTGGCCTGCTGCGCCATAGCGTCGAGTTGGACCTTGATCGTCTCGAGTGTCGCGAGTGCTTGGCGGAGCTCATCATCATTCATGTTCACTCACCGGTCACTTTGTACTTGACGACGTGGTTGACGATCTCGTCATCCGAGAGCTCTTTGACCTCATCGATTCTGATCTGCCATCTCTTCACCTTGTGCTTGCTGCCGAAGGTGGAAACGATCTGCTCTCTTGCTGCAGCCTCATCCTCTGCTGCGATCTCAACACTGTAAGGCTGTTTGCCCTGCCTTACGTCATCGAAGGAACCTGTTACGCGGAAACCTTTCATTTTAATTACCTACTTGGGGAACTGCAACCCTATAATAAGACTTTTGGTGGTTGCGGGCCACATTCGCTGTCGGATTCAGAAGAACGAGTCCCTCTTTTCACCGTCTCCGATGTCCGCGATCCTCCTTCCGACGAGGAAGACGGCCGCATATTCTGGCACTTCCGTGACTCCTACATCGAGGTCGAACATCTCGCCATTGATCCTGATGTCCGTCCTCTTCTTCACGTTCACGGTGACCGGTTCCAAGGAATACGATGAGGGCAGCGCATCCAAGAGGGGATCGAAGTCATCGAGTTCATCCCTCGTGACGGGCATGACCTTCAATCCCGTCTTCCCATGCAATGAGCCAGGCAGACGTATGAGTCTCTTGATATCCGCGGTGACCGGTTCGTCGACCTCACCGGAGAGGCGGTACGCCACATCCTCCTTCATGATCTTGACGAGCATATCCTGAGTACCCTTCTTCAGGGTGGACATCCTGTTGTTCTCGAATATCAGCTCCCTCGACTTCTTCAGATCCTCCCTGTAGGAGTCGACCGTCTTGGGGGCCATGGTCTTGATGGACGGGTACATCCTCTTCAATTCCTTCGTATCCTGGTCACAGACATCGTTCACGACATCCTTGAGACCGTTCCTCAGACGTAACCACCATCCGCCCGAATCCTCGGAAGGTATTGTACGGAAGGTCAGGGTGTTGTTCCTCTCCTGACCGTTGACGACCGTTCTGGACTTCACCACACTCTCCTGATGGAACACCCTGTCGATATCCAATCCGTTGGATGTGACGAAATCGACGATCTCCCTCCTCTCGTGGGAACCCAATCCCGTCACGCTGTTCAGTTCGATATGCGCGTGATATCCTCTGCCTCCGGAGAAGTAGATCCCCACATCCTTCTCGCTGAATCCGAGATCGTTGTAGAGGAAGGAATCGAGCAGATTGATCATCTCCTTCTTAATCTGATCCATCATCTGACCGTAGGACATGTCCTCCGCACCCTCCAGGTGATCGGCATCGAGATCGAAGATCAGGTCCGCACCCAACCAACCCTTCTCCTCCATGGTGGGGGCGTTGGGTCTGCGGTAGTAGGCGGTGGAATAGTAACTGTGCTTCGGGACCTGTGCGATCATGAACCTGCGGAGTTCCGCGGAGTTCTGGAAGGACATGTGTCTCTGCATGAAGTCCCTGTCGAAGTACATGAAACCGAACTCCCTCCTGCCGAACCTGCTGGGCATCGGCATCTCGTTCTCCTTGTAGTATCTCCTGAACATCTTGAGGAGGAAACGCGAGTTCTGGTCCATGGGTATCAATCACTACATAGTTATAACTAGATTTTGAACGATGCGGTGACCGATGATCCCGATATACGATGACCACCTCCATCTGTCACCCTTGGGTCTGAACGTCGAGGCCGCGAAGCAGTTCCAGAAGGCCGGCGGTACGGGCATGACGCTCGTCACGTTGCCGTTCAGCGAGATAGTGCAGATATCCGAGGGTTCGGATTTTCTCAAGACGTTCGAGATCACCCTGTCCCTGGCGGATAAGGTCAGGGAGTCCACCGACCTGAAGGTCAATGTTGCCGTCGGACCGTATCCCGTATCACTGTTATGGTTGGCGGAGCGTTTCGGTCTCGAGAGGGCGGAGGACATGATGGTCGAGGGTATGGAGATAGCGGCAAGGCTCGTATCCGAGGGGAAGGCCAATGCGCTGGGAGAGATAGGGAGGCCACACTTCCCGGTGGATGACGACAGGATCGTCGAATCATCCAACCGTATACTCCTGAGAGGCATGGAACTCGCAAGGGAGTTGGACTGTCCCGTCATGATACACTGTGAGTCGGAGAGTGACACGTTCAGGAGTCTGGCTCATATCGCCGACGAGGCCGGATTGGACAGAGGGATGGTCATAAAGCACTCATCCCCGCCCATGACATCCGCCGATGAGAACCTGGGCATAATGCCGTCGATACCCGCATCGAGACCGTTGATCAAGGAGGCCATATCCAAGAGCGACAGGTTCATGCTGGAGACGGATTACATCGACGATCCCCAGAGGCCCGGTTCGATCATGGCCGTCACCACCGTACCGAAGAGGGTGAACGGTTACCTCCAATCCGGGGAATTGACGGAGGAGAACGTGCACAGGATATGCGAGGACATCCCCCGTTCATTATATGAGAGGCGGCGGTAGGGAATATTTAATTCACATGGTGCGATAGACCTGCCATGAAAGCCAAGATCATCTGCGTTTACGACAACGGTGCACAGGTGAACACATCATTCATCGGAGCCCACGGTCTTTCCATGTTGGTCGATGTGGATGATCAGAGGACCCTCTTCGACACGGGTATGCGCGGCAGGTATCTGCTGCACAATCTCAGTTACATGAAGATATCACCGAACGATATCGACAGAGTGGTGATATCGCATAACCACAGGTCGAACACCGGAGGTCTGAAGTCGCTCATCGCAGCGAGGAATGGACCGTTGGACGTCTACGTCAACGAGGACTTCCAAGGACTCAAAGGATTCCTCGGGTCGTCCGTCCCTCAGGACGTGACCTCCAAGATGAACCTCATCCGTATGGATGGCGATATCTCGCTGAGCGACCATCTCGATGTGATAGGTCCGTTCGGTGATGTGCAGGAGTTCTTCCTCGTACTGAGGACGAGGAAAGGTCCGGTCATCATGTCATCCTGTTACCACTGTGGCGTGGAGGCACCCCTCGATGCCGTGAAGGAGAGGTACAACGGACAGGTATACGGCATGGTCGGAGGGATCCATCTCCCGAAGGCGAAGAAGAAGACGGTGGATCCCGTCTCCGAGGCCATCTCGGCATACGGGGTATCCGACCTCCACATCAATCACTGTGCGACTCCGAAGGGCATAGTGTATCTCAGGACACACTTCGGACTCAACAACGTCCACGATCTCTTCGTCGGCGATTCCATAAATTATGATTTATGAGGTATGAAAAATGAAGGCCATCTGGTGGTTCAGGACATTGATGATGTTCGTCTATCTCTCCCTCCTTCTCATGGCGGTAGGGGCATTGATAGGGGTCATCTTGCACTCCAACTACATCTATTGGAGCTTAGCGTTCCTCGCGATATCGCTCTGTATCTGCTTCTTCTCCTACTACAACTCGAAGCAGATGGCGTTGAAGGCCAACAAGGTCAGGATAATAAGAAGGGAGGACAACCCCCGTCTCTATGACATGGTAGCGGATCTCGCGGAGAAGTCCGGATTGCCCATGCCCGAGGTCGGTATCTCGTACACTTCGGTGGCCAATGCGTTCGCGACGGGAAGGAATCCCAAGAATGCGGCCGTCGTCGCTACGACGGGTATACTCGACATCCTTCCGGACGATGAGCTGAGAGGTGTGTTGGCACACGAGATGTCGCACATAAAGAACAGGGATATCCTGGTCATGAGCATCGCATCGGCGATCTCCATCGTGATATCCTACGTATCGCAGATGGCATGGTATGCGGCGATATTCAGCAGGGACAGCGAGAATCGCGGTACGATAATGTTGGCCGCCATCGCGGCACAGATCTTCGTCCCCTTCGCGGCACTCCTCGTGCAGTTGGGTATCTCCAGGAATCGTGAGTATCTCGCCGACGAGTCGGGTGCGAGGCTGATCAACGACCCCATGGCATTGGCAAGGGCCCTCCAGCATCTCGAGAGACAGAATGATGCCACCATCAACAGCTACACGCTCGAGGACATGGCAAGGAAGGACAGGAATTCACCCGATGCGACATTGAACATCTGTACCAACCGTAACTATGCCCACATGTGGATATCGAACCCTCTCAAGAAGAAGGGTGTGTTCGAATCGATGTTCAGCACACACCCCTCCACCGAGAGCAGGGTCGAGAAGCTCACCGCACTTGCGAAGAAATTGAACCAGTGAAGTACTCACTTCACCGGTTCCCATTTACACAACTCGTTCACCTTCGAGAGGGTGGATCCCCTGCGGATCTCCTCTCTCGTCCTATTCTCGTTCTCATGTACGGCCAGTGCCCTGTTGGCCACCTCGACCGCCTTCTCCTTGGGAACGACTATGAGTCCGCATTCGTCCCCGATGATCCAATCTCCCGTCCTCACGGTCTGACCGCCGACCTTGATCTCGATACCTATGCCGCCGTATCCCTTCGGTTCGCCGGCGTTCGGTACGGATGACCTGGCGAATGCGGGGAATCCGAGATCCAATATGTCGTCGATGTCCCTGATTGCACCGTCTATGACGATACCGTTCGCTCCCATGACCATGGCGGAGTTGGATGCCAACTCCCCCCACACGGCAACGGGTGCACCGCCCACGTCCACGACGATAACATCACCTTTCTTCACGTGATCGATCGCCTCCACGGGTTTGGCCCAGTCACCGTTGGTGGTCTGTACCGTCAGCGCACGACCGATCATCTTCTGCCTGTGCTTGAGGAACGGTTTGAGTCCCATGACGACTCCCTGTTTGTGGAATGCGTCCGATATGTTGCATGTGGAGACCCTCGAGAATGCTTCGAAGAGGTCATCCTCCGTATACTTCTTGGCGAGGTCCGTCTTGACCTCGACACCGTTCATCGCATCCTTCAGCGTCTTCGCGGATGCTCTGATGTCCGTGGCCTTGGTTATCCCTCCGCCGACTATGATGATCGATGCTCCCGCTTTGACATACTCGCCGGCGTTCTCTGCAGTTATCCCACCGGCGACGGCGATGGGTATGTTCGTGCTCTCCACGACCTTCTTCAGGGTATCGATGGGCGGTTCGTCGCCCTTCATCTGTTGATCGATGCCCATGTGGAGGCATATGTATGATACGCCGAGCTTCTCCACTTCGATCGATCTCTTCACCTTGTCGGCGACATTGATCATATCGATCTCGACCTCGGCACCATACTTCCTTGCGGCCATGACAGCCTCGGATATCGTCGAATCATCCGCCAATCCGAGGATGGTGATGATGTCCGCGCCCGATTTGGCGGCGATCTCCACCTCGAAACCTCCCGTATCCATGGTCTTGGTATCTGCGATGATCTTCCTTCCGGGATAGAGCTTCCTGAACGTACGGATCGCCTCGGTACCCTCGCTCTTCAAGAGAGGGGTTCCGACCTCTATCCAATCCGCACCGCCGTCGACGGCCTCCTGACAGATGCCTATGCTCCTCTTCAACTGCATGAAATCCAACGCGACTTGTAATACGGGCCACATGCTGTCACGATTGAATCGGTCATGTAAGTACGTTTGCTACGTCGTACGACGTATCGGAGTTCCAGAATGTGTGTGGATGATACCGCTCAGCTCGCCCGTCTCTCATCATCCTCAGCTCGAAAAACGATCATCATCGCGGCATCCCGGAGAGCGGGTCGAACATTTATTAAAGTATCCTGTTCATCTTCGGGGTCATATGTTCAAGAAGAGATCCGTACCCAAGAAGACAAGGTTACTGTTCGTGGATGAGAAGAACGATCTCCAGTCCAATATCGCAGAGTATTTCGTCAGGGAGATGTACGGTGACCTCTACGAGGTGAGCAGTGCCGGTCCCAAATCCGATTGTGTGGATTGCGAACTCATCTCGGTGATGTATCAGCTCGGCTATGACATCAGGACATACACATCGATGGATTTCGGGAACGAGGACCTCCCCCAGGAGTACGATTATGTGATCTTCCTGGAGAAGTCCACATACGACAGGGTGAAGGATGATATCCCATTCGATGCACCGCAGATACTCCACGACTTCGGAAGGAAGGAGAACTTCGACAAGGCCACGGATGATCTGGAACTGTACGAATGCATCAAGCAGTTCATAGAGACGGTAAGATCCTGGTGCGAGGAGACGTTCGACGACCCCGAGAGACTCAAGACGTTGGTCGTATGATACCCGTCATCGTCTACGACAAGAATCAATGCGATCCCAAGAAGTGCACGGCCAAGCGTATGCTCAAGTTCGGTCTGGCCAAGGAGGCCAAGAACCTGCATGCGATCCCGAAGGGTGCAATCGTATTATCGCCATTCGCGGAACAGGCCCTGTCGCCGGATGATATCAGATATGCCAGGCACGGTTTGGTGGTCATGGACCTCACATGGACGAACATAGACGATTTCCCGAGACCGAAAGGTACCAACGACCGTGCGTTACCGTACATGCTCGCATCGAATCCCATCAACTGGGGCAGACCGATGGAGCTCAACTCCGCCGAGGCCGTGATGGCATCGCTGTACATCCTCGGGGAGAGGGAGCAGGCGGAGACCTTCCTGGGAAGGTTCAACTGGGCACCCGAGTTCATGAGACTGAACGGGGAACTGATGGATGCGTACTCGTCTGCCAAGGATAGCAGTGAGGTCGTCCGCATCCAGAACGAATATATCGAGTCCATAAGGAAGGGATGACACCGATTCCCCATCGGGATCGTGCCGATGTCATGCGCTTTTTATTTTATAGGATAATACGGATAGGTCTTGCATATGATGATGGGAGAGGTCGTCCGTTTGATCTGGACCGTGTTCGGTGACGAGAGATTGTCCACCAGGGATGTGGAATCGAGATTGGCGGATGTATTCGACTATCATTGTCCCGACGATTTTGCGAAGACGATGACCAAACTGAGGCAATCGGGATTGGTCAAAGGCGAGGTATCGATGGAGAAGGGCGGATGGATCTGGTGGGTCGACGACGAATGCAGGTCCAAGGATCCGATGAAGGTGAACGAGAGATGACGGTGGCATTCCAAGATGAGGACATACTGAAATTCTGGGACGATATACTCAGTAACGATTCGTATCGTCTCAAGCTGGCTGAGATACAGGACAACTATCAGGACAAGAAGAGCCTGTACGTCCCGTACACGGATATCGATTATTACAACACGGATTTCGCGATATATCTCCTCAATAAACCGGACAGATGCATAAGGTTGGGGGAGAAGGCCATAAGGTCTAAACTGCCGGCCACCTGGGATCCCGCCAACGACATCAATCTCAGGATCGATACCCTTCCGAAGGATGCGCATGTGGAGGTCCGCGATCTCAGATCGAAGCATCTCGGAAGACTCGTCGCCGTAGACGGTCTCGTGAGGAAGGCCACGGTGCCCAAGCTCAAGATGACCAACGCTCTCTACAGATGCGCCAAATGTAACGCGGAGATATGGGTGCCTCAGAAGGGGATGTACGCCACCGAACCCCTGATGTGTCCGAACGAGGCATGCAACAAGAGCGCATTGAGATTCACATTGGATGAGGAATCATCAGTCTTCTCGGATACGCAGAAGATCGAGATCCAGGAGAATCCGGAAGGATTGAGGGGCGGTGCACAGCCCGAGAGGATGTCCGGTTACATCGAGGATGATATATCCGGTAAGGTCACGGCCGGTAACAGGGTGACATTGAACGGGATAATCAGGCCCGTGGAGAAGGGTGACCGTGACAGGTCCACGGTGTTCGATACGTACATGGAGATAATCTCCGTGGAGTTCTCTCAGGAGGAGTATGATGAGATAGAGATCACCGAGGAGGACGAGGAGAGGATCCTGGAGATGTCCAAGGATCCCGAGTTCTTCAACAACCTGGTGAAATCCATAGCCCCATCTATCTTCGGATTGGAGGAGGTCAAACAGGCCGTCGCATTGCAGTTGTTCGGCGGTACGCACAAGGAGATGGATGACGGTACGACGACGAGGGGTGACATACACATCCTGATGATGGGAGACCCTGGTGTCGCTAAATCGCAGATCCTGTCATACATGTCCCGTCTCGCTCCGAGAGGTATCTATGCATCAGGAAAATCCGCATCGGCCGCAGGATTGTGCGTCGGTGCCGATACCGTTCTGATAAACGACAAGGGCGAGAGGACCACCATCGGCGATTATGTCAATGCTAGGATGGACGCTCCGGAGGAATACCGTCCGGGGATATGGAGACAGCCTGTAGATGACTGGAGGATACAGTCCATAGGCGAACTCGGATCGGTGAGATATCTTCCGATAACGTATGTGTGGAGGATAAGGACGCCCGAGAGGCTCTACAGGATAACCGCCGGAGGCATGTCCCTCACATTGACGTCCGATACGAAGGTACAGGCCATGAAGGGCCCGGTATTCGATTGGGTGGCCGCTTCCGACCTGAACGTCGGGGACATGGTATCCATGGTCATGGAGAACATGCGCTTCTTCCCGATAACGGAGATAGAATTGCTCACGGACGATCTTCCGGAGTATGTGTACGATCTCACGGTGGATCCGTCGCACGCCTTCATCGGTAACGGTTTCGTGATACACAACACGGCAGCGGCCGTCAAGGACGATTTCGGTGACGGAAGATGGACACTGGAGGCGGGTGCGCTGGTCCTTGCAGATAAGGGATTGGCCTGTATCGATGAGTTGGACAAGATGACCGCACAGGACAGGTCGTCACTGCACGAGGCCATGGAATCGCAGAGGATATCCATCGCAAAGGCAGGTATCACCGCCACGCTACAGAGCAGATGCTCGTTGTTAGCGGCCGCGAACCCCAAGTACGGTAGGTTCGACATGTCGGAGAAGATCGTCGGTCAGATCGATCTGCCTCCCGCACTGATGTCGCGTTTCGACCTGATATTCGTGCTGACCGACAAGCCAAGGGAGGATTATGACAGGAGACTCTCCACATTCGTCCTGAAAGGACACAGGAGAGGTCAGGCCAGGGCGATGAAGGAGGAGGTCGTGGAAGGCGTCAGCAAGGAAGCGATCCTCAAGGATACCGAGGATCACAAGCCGATCTACGACATGGAGATCATCAGGAAATACGTCTCATACGCCAAACAGAACTGCTTCCCCGTGATGACGGATGAGGCCATGGAGCTCATCGAAGGGGAATACCTGAGCATCCGTAAGACGGGTGAGGGGGATAACGCATCCGTTCCCATAACCGCGAGGCAGTTGGAGGCATACGTGCGTCTCTCGGAGGCATCCGCGAAGACGAGGCTGAGCGACATAGTGGATGAGAGGGATGTGACGAGAGCGATCAACCTCGTCAAATTCTACATGGATGGGGTCGCAAGGACCGATGACGGTTCATGGGACTTCGACAGGATGGGTTCCAGCTTCAGCAAGCGCGACAGGGATACCAAGCGCAGTCTGTACGATCAGATACTGAAGGCGTTGGACGATGCCGGCGACAGCGGTCTGACGAGGGACGATATCATAGTGATGTTCAACAAGGAAAGTATGTTCGATGTCGATCATGTGATCGAAGAAATGCATGACAACAATTTCATCATCGAGAGCAAAGGAAGGTGGATGAGGGTATGATCTACGTACGTCTGCACAGAGGCCGCGACGATATCATCCTCGCGGCATGCGATGAGGAGGTCATCGGCAGGACCTTCAGGGGTGACGGGATGAAGATAACCGTGTCGGAGGACTTCTACAACGGCGAGCTCATCCCCGAGGAGGCATTCGTCGAGAGGATGAGGTCGGTCACGATAATGAATCTCGTCGGCGAGAGGACCATAGCATTGGCCATAGAGAACGGTCATGTGAATGAGTCCAATGTCCTCCAGATAGGCGAGACCAAGCACGCACAGGTAGTGAAGGGATGAGTTTCTGCGTAAAATGCGGAGAGGAGGATGTGGAGACCGTGGACGGTCTCTGCATCAAGTGCTTCCTGGACGGCAGGAAGCTGGTCATGATGCCCCATCATGTCGATCTGATAAAGTGTGCCAATTGCAACGAGTTCATGGTCGCCGATCAATGGGTGAAGAAGAATCAGGATGATGCGATAATCGATATCGCATTATCGACCGCGACCATCATACCCGAGGCCAAGCTGATCTCCCTCGGACCCATGATAGAGAGGCAGGACGAGAGGACCTTCGTCGTCCATGTCCAATTCGATCTCGATGTGGGAGGGATACGCGTATCCGACGAGAGTAGCGTCATCGTCCGTCTGAAGAACGGTGTCTGCAAGAGATGTTCCAGACAGTTGGGGAGCTATTACGAATCGATAATACAGCTTCGCAGCGGTGACAAGAACCTCCCGGACGATCTGAGGGAGGAGGTCGTCAGATGGGTCAGGAGGACCGTTGACGATTACGCTAAGAACAACCGCGATCTGTTCATCACGAAGATACAGAAGGCGGTCGGAGGTGTGGATTTCTATCTGTCATCCACATCCATGGGCAAATCCATAACCAAGGACCTCGGGGACAGATACGGTGCGGAAGTGAAGGAATCATCATCCCTCGTGGGTCAGACATCGGACGGACAGGATATGTACCGTGTCACATTCCTGGTCAGACTGCCGGCATACCATGTCGGTGACATATTGCATTACAACGGGAAGCCGTACAAACTGATCGCGTTGAACAAGTCCGGAGGGAGGATCATGGATCTCTCCACGTTCCGTGACATGCCGATAAAGAGGTCGGAGCTCACCGACATAAGGGTGATGTTCAAGAGATCCGAACTATCCGAGGCCGTGGTGGTCTCGAGGACCGGTAACGAGATACAGGTGCTGCACCCGAGGAACTATTCCACCGTGGACCTCCGCATACCCAAGGATGCGGACATCGGGGAATCGGTGAAGGTCATAGAGGTCGAGGAGGAATTACTCTTCGTACCGTGATGGGGGCATATCGATGAAGGTAGCCATAGTGACGGACAGTTATCATCCGACCCGCGACGGTGTCGTCGCGAGCATAGACACCGTGAACGGAATCCTGAGGGACCACGGTGTGGAGACGGAGATCGTCGCACCCGATCCCGGGAACGACGAGGAGCGTATGGAAGGTGTCCGCTATTTCAAATCGACATCCTTCAAGAGCTACCCGGGTTATTTCATACCGATCTTCCCGTCGCATGCGAAACGTGTGATCAGGGAGATCTCTCCCGATGTTGTGCACATACAGGGTGTGGCCGTCATGGCATTGAAGGGTATAGTGGCAGCACATAAGTTGGGTATCCCTGTGGTCATGACGTTCCATACCATGGTCGGTGATACCGTCAAGTACTACTCACCGGTCAAGATGCCGCCGAAGACGGCGGATAAGCTGGTGTGGAAGTATATCGGATATCTCACCAGATGGGTGGATGCCATCGTGGCGCCCTCCGAATCCATCAGGAAGGAACTGATCGACAGGGGCGTGAGAGTATCGGACATCAGGGTGATACCCACGCCGATAGACGGCGAGAGGTTCAGGCCCGATCTCGACGGTTCGATGATAAGGGAGAGGTTCGGTCTTCAGGACAAGAGGATCGTATTGAGCCTCTGTCGCGTTTCATTCGAGAAGAACATCGACATGTTGGTACGTGCGATGAAGGGATTGGACGACGATGTCGTCCTCTTGATCGTCGGTAAGGGTCCCGCAACGGATTCGCTGAAGGAACTATCGGAGGAGATAGGGGTTTCGGACAGGGTCATATTCGCAGGCTTCGCCCCTGACGAGGAGGTCCCGTTGTACTATGTGGCATCGGATGTGTTCGCAGTGGCATCGAGATTCGAGACCCAATGTCTCTCCGCCGTGGAGGCCATGTCATGCGGTCTCCCCGTCGTAGGTGCGAGGGCCAGAGCATTGGGCGATTACGTAGTGGACGGACAGAACGGATATCTGTTCGATGACGATCTTGACGATTGCATAGAGAAACTGAAGCTGGGACTCCAGGCGGATGATGCCATGAGGCACAATGCCAAGGAGACGGCGATGGCCTTCTCGGTCCCGAGGTTCATGGAGAGCATATCGTCGCTCTATGACGATGTCATAGCGGCGAAGAAGAGGGAGAAGGATGATAGGTGATTGGCTATACGGCATCTTCGGACCGCATGGTTCCGTCGGTATCCTGATCTTCATCTTCCTTCTGTTCTACATCGATTCGTTGATATTCCCTACATTACCGGAAGTATTCTTCATATTGTGCTTCATGTACGATCCCACTCTGTATTGGGGATTGACATTGTTGCTCGTAGGGGCCGTAGCGGAGTTCGCAGGAGTGACATCGCTGTATCTGATAGTGGAGCATGTACGTGTGCCGGAGAAGATAAGGTTCATAGCGGACAAGTATTCCAAGTTCCTGATATTGAGTGACGAGCGGATGATACTCATGAACCGTGTGGCACCCGTGTTGCCGTTCACGGGAGCCTTCATCAGTCTCATCGATTCGTGGGAGATCAAGAGGGCTTGGATCTACCTCATATTGGGATACGTGCTGAAGTACGGTATCATATTGCTGTTCGCCAACTTCTTCTACACGTTCTTCTCGGGATCGCAGGCTGAGATATTATCAATAGTCATGATCATCACGGTGATGGCGGTGAGTCTCATCATGGCCTACCGCAAGAAGAAGAGGGAGGGTCTGCCGCAATGAAGGTAGTGGATGTGAATCCGTTCTTCTATCCGTTCTACGGAGGGATAGAGCACAGGATGCACCTGATAGCAAAGGAGATGGTCGCAAGGGGACATGATGTCACCATCGTGACCGGTCAGTTGGAGGGCACAGCATCGGATGAGGTGTCGGAGGATGGTTACAGGATCATCAGGTTGCCGTCGAAGTTCATCAATCTGTACAATCCTCCGTACATAACATCCAAGGGACTGTTGAAGACGTTGGATGATATCGATGCGGATATAGTCAATTTCAACTACAGATGGGCACCGTCCTACAGCAAGGATATGAGGAGATACGCCGGGAAGAAGGTGTTCACATACCACAACATGTGGGGAGAGGGCATCGGATTGCAGCATTACGCCTCTGAGTTCTCCGACAGGATGTTCAAGAAGACGTTGGATTCATTCGATCACATAATCTCGGTGAGCGATTTCGTACGCAACGACCTCATCAGGAGAGGGATCCCCGAGGATATGGTCACCACCGCCACACCGTGTCTGGAGAGGTATCCGGAGATCACGGGTGAGGAGGACGATTACATCCTCTTCGTGGGAAGATTGGTCCGTACGAAGGGATTGGATTATCTCATCGAAGCGATGCAGCATGTGGACACCAAGTTGGTGATCTGCGGCAAGGGTCCGGATATGAAGCGTCTGCAGAAGAAGGCGGAACGTTTCGGTGTGTCTGACAAGGTGGAACTGAAGGGATGGGTCAGCGAGGAGGACAAGGATTCCTACATGAGACGTTGCAAGCTCTTCGTGATGCCGTCGTTGTATGAGTCCTACGGACTTGCGGCGTTGGAGATCCTGTCCTATGGTAAGCCTGTCGTATGCACGGATGTGGACGGACTTCCCATGACAGTGCAGGATGGTGGCCTGTTCGTCAGACCCAGGGACCCGGAATCGTTGGCGAGTACGATCAACAGGGTACTGTCCGATGATGAGCTTCGTCACAAGCTCGGTAAGAACGCACGTGCGGTCGCGGAGAGGCAGAACGTGTCCGCTACCGTCGATGTCATCGAGGACGTGTACAGGAAGGTCCTGGAGAAGTGAATCGGGATCACCAACTTTGACATTTCAGGAATTTTTCCTATTTTGTCAAAGTATAACTATCAGTAGACCGATCATCACCTATGAAGTCCGACGATGTGATCCTTCGTGAGAGGTATCTCAAGAGGATCCGCCCCCTGTATGATGTAGATATAATCAAGGTGATCATGGGGCCTAGGCGTTCCGGTAAATCCGTACTCCTCTCGATGATATGCGATGAGATAGAGGCCGATGACGATCACAAGATACAGATCAATTTCGAGGATCTGAGGTTCGATTTCATAAAGGATGCCAAGGACCTTGACGAGTACGTACGCCAACAGATGAAGGGCGGGAGGTATTACATATTCCTCGATGAGGTCCAAAATGTGAAGGATTTCACGAAGGCCCTCGCCTCGATCAAAGCTACTACGGATTCATCGATATTCGTCACGGGTAGCAATAGCAAGATGCTCTCCGGAGAGTTGGCCTCATCGATCACGGGCAGGACGTTGCAATTCGAGATCCTTCCATTCTCATACGCCGAGGCGAAGGAATATGTGACCGCCACCAGGGGATCCGTACCGGATAACTTCATAACAGATTACATCAGACTCGGCGGTTATCCACAAAGGTTCCAGTTGGCCGATGAATCGATGTCACATAGGTTCCTCGACGAGCTCTATCAATCGATAGTGGAGAAGGACATAAAGGGACGTCACCCGGACATGGATGTCGACAAGTTCAGGAGGATCGCATCCTTCGTCCTTGCGAACTGCGGTAATGATTTCTCCGCCAGAACGATCTCTTCGTATCTGAAGGAGAAGGAAGGGATCAGTGTATCGATCCAATCCGTCCATAATTATCTGGATTATATGGAGGAAGCATATCTTCTCAAGAGGGTCAGCGTCTATGACATCTCCGGAAAGGCGGTGTTGTCATCGAAGCCCAAGAACTACGCCCTTGATAACGGATTCAGATACATCATGACCAACACCATCGATATGCAGAATGGTTATCTCCTTGAGAATCTGGTATATCTGGAGCTCATCGGGAGGGGATACGGTGTGTACGTCGGTAAGAAGTACAACGGCGAGATAGATTTCGTAGCCGTGATGAACGGGAAGAAGTGCTTCATTCAGGTCGCATATCTGATGCCTGACGTATCCACGATCAAGAGGGAGTTCGGAGCATTCGACTCCATCCGTGACGCTTCCCCTAAGTTCGTCATCTCGATGGATCCGTTGGATATGTCCCGTGATGGGATAACGCACATCAACCTGATCGATTTCCTCGAAGGCAGGAAGGATATCTTCCTTACATAGGGATGCTTTGACATTTCCTGAATTTTTTCCATTCTGTCAAAGTTGGTATCGCAGAGTATCGGTATGGATGCGCATCGGAACGATCCCGGGTATGTCGGGGCTCTCAGGTGAGCCCCAGGAAATACCTGTGGACCGTCCTGTCGGTCGTCAATTCCGGATGGAAGGAACATGCGATCTGGTTCCCGTAGGCGACGGCCACGGGATAGCCGTCGTAGGTACAGAGTGGTACGACACCTTCACCGCATGACACGACCTTAGGGGCACGGATGAACTCCAGGGGGATCTCGGTCCCCCTGAAGTCACCGGTGGCCGAGAAGCTTCCCAGTTGACGTCCGTAGGCGTTCCTCTTGACCGATATGGGGAGCGTAGCGAAATGGGTGATCCCGCCATCCACACCTTCTGCAAGTAGGATCATCCCTGCGCATGTACCGAGGACGGGGATCCCAGAGGAAATGAGATCCCTCATCCTATCGAACATACCCAGATCCCTGGTCAGTTTGCCCATGACGGTGCTCTCTCCGCCCGGGAGGATGATACCGTCCATTGGTTCGTCCAGATCCGATCTCCTACGGATCTCGAACCATTCCGCCCCCAGGTCGGAGAGGACATCCTCGTGCTCCCTGAATGCACCCTGGACCGCGAGGACGCCGATGCGGCTCATTGACCGCGCTCCGCCATCTTGATGTTCTCGAGCTTCTCGATCTCATCCTTGTTGATACCGACCATGGCCTCGCCCAGGTCCTCGGAGACCTCTGCAAGGACTGCGGGGTTGTTGAAGTCGGTGACCGCTCTGACGATGGCGGCAGCCCTCTTCTCGGGATTTCCCGATTTGAATATCCCCGATCCGACGAACACTCCGTCGGCTCCGAGCTGCATCATAAGTGCGGCATCGGCAGGTGTCGCCACTCCGCCTGCGGCGAAGTTGACGACAGGCAGTCTACCGTTCTCGTGGACGTATCTGGCGAGATCCAACGGTACCTGGAGCTGTTTGGCGTATTCGTAGACCTCATCATCCCTGATCGCTTTCAGTTCGGCGATCTGTTTGTTCATGGCCCTCATGTGCGATACGGCCTGTACGACGTCACCCGTTCCCGGTTCGCCCTTGGTCCTGATCATCGATGCTCCCTCTCCGATCCTCCTGAGTGCCTCGCCCAGGTCCCTGGCACCACAGACGAACGGCACCTTGAACCGTGTCTTGTCTATATGATGCACATCATCGGCCGGGGACAGTACCTCGGATTCGTCGATGTAGTCGATCTCGATCGCTTCGAGGATCTGTGCCTCGACGAAGTGCCCGATCCTGCATTTCGCCATGACCGGTATCGAGACCGCTTCTTGTATGCCTTTGATCATCTTCGGATCGGACATCCTGGACACGCCTCCGGCGGCCCTGATGTCGGCAGGGATCCTCTCGAGTGCCATCACGGCACATGCGCCGGCAGCCTCGGCGATCCTGGCCTGTTCAGGGGTCGTCACATCCATGATGACTCCGCCTTTGAGCATCTGAGCAAGTTCCTTGTTGAGCCCGTATCTGTTCTCGCTTGTCATTCTATCACCTACCCATCTGATGCAGGGTGGCGGGTCGGGCTATCAGCACTCCGATTATAAGTTTTACCTATCGACCCAGTAGGGTTTAGGATGGAAGTCCCGGACCGGGGCCAAGGGACCATCAGCGGTCCCGATGTCATCGACAGTGGGAACATATCTGCACGGAATATCGTCGGGGCCACGGGATGCCCACCTCTATCTTTAAATAAGGTAAGCGAATAGTCCGTCTGCTCTTTAGAGCCGATGAATAATGAGGGCGTTACGACGCCTGAAAGAGGTAATTGAAATGTCTGTATTTGTTAAGTTTGAGACACCGAAAGAGCTGTCGGACAAAGCCTACAACCTCGCCGAGATGGCAAGGGATGGCGGAAAGATCAAGAAGGGAACCAACGAGGTCACCAAAGCTGTCGAGAGAGGAGAGGCCGCTATTGTCATCATGGCAGTCGATGTCGAGCCCCCGGAGATCCTCGCACACATGCCCGCACTCTGTGAGGAGAGGGGCGTACCTTACGTCTACGTTCCCGCAAAAGTCGAGCTCGGAAACGCAATCGGACTCGAGAAGCCCACCGCATCCATCGCAATCGTCGATGTCGGAAAGGGAAAAGCACTTTGTGATGAGATCGCAGAAGCAGTC
Organism: Eggerthellaceae bacterium; assembly: GCA_963651945.1. Taxonomy (GTDB): domain Archaea; phylum Thermoplasmatota; class Thermoplasmata; order Methanomassiliicoccales; family Methanomethylophilaceae; genus Methanarcanum. The sequence goes on from CAVJRF010000012.1 coordinate 47,212, forward strand.
AAAGCACTGAAGAACTGATGGTGATTTGAATGGTCGACACAGACAGCATCCCGTCAGAGGTCGTCGAGATAATCGGACGTACCGGAATGACAGGTGAGGCCACCCAGGTCAAGGTTCGTGTACTCGACGGACGTGACAAGGGAAGGATCATCACCAGGAACATCATGGGCCCCGTCAGAATGGGCGACATCTTGATGCTCAGAGAGACATCGAGAGAGGCCAGAAAGCTCGGAATGAGGTGATTTGAATGGCAGAGATCAGAAAATGTTCATTCTGTTACAGGGAGATCGAGCCCGGAACAGGCAAGATGTACGTGAAGAAGGACGGAACGGTCCTCAACTTCTGTACCAACAAGTGCTACAAGAACATGATCGAGCTCAAGAGAGTGCCCAGGACCACACAGTGGACCGACAAGGCCATCTCCGAGAAGAAGATCCGTTTGAAATCAGCCGAGAAGGCCGAGAACAAGGAGTGAATCCCATGGCAATGGAACAGACCTACCTCATGATCAAGCCCGACGCGGTCCAGAGAGGACTCTGCGGAGAGATCGTGACACGTTTCGAGAAGAAAGGTCTCAAGCTCATCGCCATGAAGCTCATGGTCATCCCCAAGGAGACGGCAGAGACGCACTACGGCGAGCACAAGGGAAAGAAGTTCTACGACTCCCTCATCGCCTACATCACGTCCGGTCCCGTCCTCGCTATGGTCTGGGAAGGCGACAACGCAGTCCAGATCTGCAGGAACATCATGGGCAAGACGAACCCCCAGGAGTCCGCACCCGGAACCATCCGCGGAGACTACGGAATGGTCACAGGTGTGAACATCATCCACGGTTCGGATTCACCCGAGTCCGCAAAGAGGGAGATCGGTATCTTCTTCAAACCCGAGGAACTCTGTTCATACGACAGGACCCTCGACAAGTGGACCTACGAGTAAACGCATTATGTATCTGGGGGACATCCCCCAGTACATCATTTACCATTCTTCTTACTAATAATCAGAATCCTGTCGGGTCTGACCTCTGTATTATCTGCCGTTTCGGCAGCCACCGAATTGCCTTGGGACCTCTTCAGTCCGTCGAGAAA
>CAVJRF010000013.1:0-47043 GCA_963651945.1 Eggerthellaceae bacterium
TCACGACCGCGGAAGGGCTCCAGGCATCTCTGAACGCCGGAGGATATGTCAAGCTCGGTAACTCGATCGATGTGCAAAGTCAAGACAATATGAGCGGAACAGCGTTCGTAAGCAAAGTGTCCGGCACAGTCCTGGACCTGAACGGATATACGATCTCTACCAATATGAAATGCCTCATCGACGTGCAAAAAAGCCTTGAGATCCGTGATGGGAAATTAAAGTGTGATTACACTAAAGAAGGTAGAGTAATAAACATCGATGGTGACCCTGCGCCTGGAGGAAGCGGTGCAGCCGAGGACATGACGTTGACATTGAAGGATGTGGATGTAGTTGGACCGGAAAGCAATGACGAAAACCGTGGAATCTCTGTCTGGGGAACACAGAATCTCAAGATCGATATCGATGGAGGAAGTATAACAGCCAACCATTATCCGTTGAATATCGCAAAAGACAACACCGGCCTCGTATGCAACGTGAATAATGCCACACTTACGGGATATTGCGCGGTCCAGATTAATTCCGCCGGGTCCACGTTAAATTTCAAGAACTGTATCTTGAACGGTGTAAATCAATGGGAGAAACTTGAAAATGGAGATAATGACTTCGCGGTTATAATCCTGTACAATGGTGCTACCGGATCCAAGGTCACATGTACCGGATGCACTATCTCTGCTGTCGAACAGGATACCGCCACGGAAGACTTCTTCGATCTCAGGTCTGTCAGCACGATAGTTCTGGATGATTGTAATTATCTATACAATAAAAAAGCCGTTGGAATCGAAGATATCGGAGGAGGTTCCTACACATACATCAGCACGGATGACATAAAATCTGCAAAGTATGATATTGACGAGAATGTGCTCACGATCATAGGGCAGGCCTACACCGTCAGTACTGTAGATCAGCTAACTAAAGCCATCACCAATGGTAAGTCCGTTAAGCTGGCGGGAAACATAACATGTGATGTGGTTGTTCCGGCAGAGAAGTCTGCGGCCCTGGATCTCAACGGGTACACATTGACCAACATATCCGGCCATACGATCACCGTCAACGAGAAAGCGTTCCTGTACCTTTTGGATTCATCCAGTTCCGGTAACGGAAAGGTGGACAACGTCTCCAATGGTAAGGCCGCAATTAAAGCCCTTCAAAACTCGATCACAGTTATCGATGGAGGAACCTTTGAGAGATCTGCTGAGGGCGCCTCGAATTCATATTACACCATCGAGAACTGGGGAAATATGGTAATCAACGATGCCAAGATCAACAACACCGGATCGTTCTCCAGTATGATACGCGTCGGATACGAGAACGATGGTATGATCTACGTCGGTTCCCTGACGTTGAATGATTGTGAATTGAATGGAGGATTGAACGCAGTGAAGATCGAACCCGAAAGCTCATTGATCGTCAATGACGGGAAGTTGATCAACACTGAACAGTATGTCATAATGAACTACGGAACGGCAACATTGAACGGTGGAACATACACATCCACAGGACAAGATGATAAAAAGTCCTGTTTGAGTGCCATCGGAGTGGTCTACTCTGAGGCTTCGAGTAACAACACGGTCGCGAAGTTCATCGTTAACGGCGGAACCTTCTCCGGTCCGCATTTGGTGGACGGATTCTATTGGGAAGTGAACGGTTCGACCTTTGTGAACAATCCGAAGAATTACGAGAAAACAGAACAGGAGTTCTGGGACGAGGATGTGGTTGTGACAGAGAAGGGATATATCCTAAACATCGCTGGCGTCACTTTCAATAAGACTTTGATAACTGGTGCATGAATAAAACGGACCTTCGGGTCCATCTTCCAGGGGCTTCGGCCCCACCCTCATATTTTTCCAACACAACATTTCTTCACACGCGCTCGCGCGAATATTAATAAGGATTAAGTAATCCCGACAGTTGAGCACATGACAGAGTTCACCGTAACACCATGGGAAGTGACTGGGGATATCGACTACGACGAGCTTCAGAGGAAGTTCGGAACATCACCGATAGATGACGAGGTCCTCAGGAGACTGTCCAAGTACGGTGACCTCCACCCGATGCTGAAACGCGGGATATTCTACTCCCACAGGGACCTCATCCCGTTACTCGACAGGTATGACAAGGGTGACGAGTTCATGCTCTACACCGGAAGGGGGCCATCAGGCAATACGCATCTCGGTCACATGATGCCCTGGATATTCAACAAGTGGGTCCAGGACACCTTCAAGGTACCGATGTTCTTCCAGATGACGGATGACGAGAAGTTCCTGTTCAAGGATCTGACATTGCATGACACCAGGAACATGGCATACGAGAACGCATTGGATTTCATAGCATTGGGATTCGATACCGAGAGGACCAAGATAATATTGGATACCGAATGCATCAAGACGTTGTATCCGATCGCATTGAAGGTAGCCAAGAAGGTCACGTTCTCCACTGCGAAAGCCGTGTTCGGATTCGAGAACTCATCCAACATAGGTCAGATATTCTTCACCACCATGCAGACGGCACCCGCATTCCTCGCTTCCGAGGTCTACGGTAAGCAGATGCCCTGCCTGATACCCTGCGGTATCGATCAGGACCCGCACTTCAGGGTCACGAGGGATGTTGCACCCGGATTGAACTATCCCAAACCGAGCATGCTCTACTGCAAGATGTTCCCCGGATTGAGCGGTGCGGATAAGATGTCCTCATCGGACGAGAATGCCACCATATACACCACAGATACACCGAAAGCGGTGAAGAAGAAGGTCGGAAGGGCATTCACCGGAGGTTGCGTGTCGGTGGAGGAGCAGAGGCAGAAAGGCGGAAACCCCGATGTCTGTGCCGTTTTCAAGTACAATTATTACATGTTCGAGCACGACGACGAGAAACTCGAAGAGATGATCCACAAGTGCAGGAACGGAGAGATCCTCTGCGGTGAATGCAAACAGGCACTCACCGAGAAGATCAATGTGTTCCTCGAGGACCATCAGGCGAAGAGAGAGGAGGCGAAGGAGGTCGTGGACAGCATGACCTTCGACGGTTTCAAGTGGTGATGGTCATGGGAATCAAGGAAATTGTTGACAGTCTTAGTTACAAGGAGAAGAAGTTGCTCATAGCGTTGAACGATATGGGTGGTGTCGCGACACCCGCCGAGATCATGGACAAGGGTGTGTTCGACCTGGAGGTCGAGGTCATGGGTTCCGCCTCATGGCTGAACATCAAGGAATTGGCCACTATCGACACGGAGCAGGCCGAATTCTATTCCATCGCCGACAGGCAGAAGGCTGAACAGGGCCTCTTCGAGAGACGTGCAGTAGATGCCATAGGTGCTGCTGGAGGTTCGTTGAGCATGGAAGGTCTCGCCGAGGCCATGCCGAACGGCGACGACAAGATCGCCGTGGGATGGCTGAAGAGGAAAGGTCTCGCTGATATCAGGAAGGAGGGTGATGCGAAGATGCTCGTCCTCACCGATGCAGGTAAGAAAGCACTCACCGAGAGGATGCCCGACGAACTGCTCGTAGATGAGCTGATGAAGGCGCCCATACCCAAGAAGGATGCGGATCCGAAACTGATCAAGGACCTCATTGGTCACTACGGACTGATATCCGAGGATACCGAGGTCAAGAAGACCATCAGGTTGACCGATCTCGGTAAGGGGGTCGCATCATCCGGAATAGAGCTCAAAGAGGAGGTCACGCAGGTCACCGACACACTCATCCAGAGCGGTAAGTGGAAGGAGGTCGAGATCAGGAAGTACGATGTGCAGACCTTCGCACCTGCCGTATATCCAGCCAAGAAGCACCCTCTCTCAAGATTGGGTGCCGAGGTCAGGAAGCTGTACACCGACATGGGATTCACCGAGATGGATGACGAGTTCGTGGAGCCGGCATTCTGGGACCTCGATGTGCTGTACGTACCTCAGGACCACCCCGCAAGGGAGTTGCAGGACACATTCTACCTTTCCAACCCGGAGAAGTTCGACCTCTCCGAATACGGCGATCTCGTGGATACCGTTAAGGAGATACACGAGAACGGCGGTGACACCGGATCCACCGGATGGGGAGGCAAATGGTCGAGGGAGATGGCGGAACAGGCCATGCTCAGGACGCACACAACTGTCAACTCCATCAAATACATCTCGAAGCACCCCGAGGCACCCGCCAAGGTGTTCTCACTGTCGAGGATATTCAGGAAGGAATCCATCGATGCGACACATCTTCCTGAGTTCACTCAGATCGAAGGTATCGTCATTGATGAGAATGCGAACTTCGACATGCTCATCTCTCTGGTCAAGGAATTCTACGCCAAGATGGGATTCGACCAGATCAGGATAAGGCCCGCATACTTCCCGTACACCGAACCGTCATTGGAGTTGGAGGTCTTCTTCAACGGGAAATGGATGGAGCTCGGTGGAGCGGGTATCTTCAGGCCCGAAGTGGTGGCACCATTCGGTGTGAAATGCCCCGTACTCGCATGGGGATTCGGATTCGAGAGATTGGCCATGTTGAAATGGAACATAACCGATATCCGCGATCTCTACATCTCGGACATAGACGACCTGAAGAAGAACAGGACGTTCTAAAGACCCATCGAACGTATGAGGAGGTCCACCCTCCTCTTACCCTTATCCGGTACGGATGCCCTCGCTTTCATGAGGTGACAGTAACAGGACTCATCGTCACCTTCCGTCTTATCGATCCTTGCCAACAGGAGGAATCTCTCCACGGCCACATCTATCCGCCCTGTCTCGTAGATTCCCGTGAGGGAGTTCAGTATCATCTTCGCACCCTCCGTCTCACCGTTCTCGAACATCATCTTCGCTATCCTGATGTTCACCATAGGGTTCCTAAGGTCCATCGATTCAAGGATCCCCATCGCCTCCGATACGTCGCCGTTGATATATGCCAGATCGGAGGAATAGATCATTGCGCTCTCCGCATCTATCGGTTCCAGCATCCTGATGCATTCCCTGGCATCGCCTATGTCGCTGGAATCCATATCCGCCTCTATCCTCACCGATATCACGTCCTTCGCGAACCTCTCCGGTATCGGGTGCAGCATTTGCATCGTCTCGCAGAGGTCATCGGTGGTGGTGCTGATCAATTCATACACATGATTGCTGACCAATTTGCAGGCATCCATCATCCTTCCCGCACTGACCAGATGATACAGCCTCTCGTGGACCATGGTGGTGTCATCGCCCAATTCGTCATAATGGTCCAACCAGCAATCGGCGGCGAAGCTGTGCCAGGCCATCAATTCCTCGGGTGATGCATGGTTGATCACCTTCCTCCTCAACAGGTCGCAGATCGATGACTTCCCGGTTATGTCCAATGGGAGTGTGGGGAATCCCTCGTTCGGCAGGAGTCCCTTGGGCACGGGTATGCGGAGGGCACATGCGCATCCCAATGAGTACCTATCCTTCTCGGACAGGCTTTCCAACAATGCGCTCGCATCCTGTCTCTTCATGTCTATCATCGAGAAGATGTCCACATCGTTCATCTCCGCCCTTTCCAACGTCCTCTCCGCGAATTCTCTGCCCAGAGGTGTGAGCATGTAGCATTTCCTCTTGACCTTCCCTCCCTTGACATGTGCCTGCTTCTCATCGACCATCGATGCTTCCTTCAATTTCTTCAGCTCGATGGATGCATGCGCACGTGTTATCCCCAGTGACACGGCGATACCGTCCTGGGTTATGTCCCACGGTAGGTTGTATATGTCATTCGTATCGACATACCTGTTCCTGTACAGATGGGCAATCACCTTGTCCTTGACGCTTATGTTGTATTCCATTATCCCACGGACATCCAATGAAGTACTACAATATTAAATCTTATGAACTTAGATATTAGTTTTCTACCATCTTACCTATAAATACAAGGGATTCGCTCAACCGGAACGATGGCAACGCTCCTGATATGCTATGAGAAGGACCCTCCGTCGGCCAACATGAAGGAACAGCTCCTGATGAGGCGCGAATGGGAGGATCTCGGTACGGATGGCGAGAACACCTACCTCGGATGCGGTGATCTTTGCATCATGACGATATCCGGGAAGCATCTGTTCACCGATGATGTGGACAGGAAGGCCAAGGCTCATGGGATCGAGGTCGATGATGTGGTGTTCATGAGCAGGCACAGTGCGGCGAGCGGTATGCCCACATTGACGGTCCACCCCATCGGTAATTACGATGACGCGGAGTTCGGGGGTAGGGAGAGGACGTTGGTCAGATCCACACCACCCCTTATGACGGATGCTTTGAGAAGGATCAAGGCGTTGAACGATACGACGGAGTATAACGTATCATTCGAGGTGACCCATCACGGTCCGTATCTAGAGTCGCCGACGATGTTCATAGAGGTCGGCAGCGAGGAGACTCATTGGGGCGATAAGCATGCCGCAGGCATCATGGCCGATGTGATATTGTCCATGGACGGGAACGATGATTATCCCACCGTGATAGGTGTCGGCGGGGGTCACTACGCACCGAGATTCACTGAACTGGCACTGACGAGGAAGGTGAACATCGGGCACATGGTACCCGCATACAGGATCGTGGGATCCACAGATGAAATGTTGACCGAGATGATATCGAATGCCGCTCATGCCACGGGAACGGACATGGTCTATGTGCACAGGAAATCCATGAAGGGTGCGGAAGAGAGACGTGTCAATTCCGTAATAGAGACACTTGGTCTAGAAAGGATGGGTTCAGAGGGATTCGACCCTCTGAATCCTCAGTGAGAATCCACAAAAGTGCCGTTTATCTCCTTACCGAGGATGGCGTTCCTCAATTCTCCGAGGTCCCTTCCATCCACCATGAGGAGATCTATCTTGTATTCCTTGGCGATCTTCACGCCGAGTGGATCGAACACCGATGACCTGCATGCATCATGCTCGTCATAGACGATCTCCGCGAGATCGTCGATCGTTATCCTATCCAACCTCTTGGCATCCGGATTCGTCCTCGGATCATCGGTGTACACCGCATCCACATTGCTGGCATTGACGATACGGTCCGCATCGCATGCCTTGGCGATCATCGATGCAACGGCATCCGTAGTATGTCCGGGTTCCGTACCGCCCATGACAGGTACCTTGCCCACACCTCTCTCCGCAGCGCATTCCTCCGCGGTCTGCGGTACCTTGCCGATACCCGCATCGCCCAATGCGATATCCAATAGTTTGGCATTCACCTTGGTCACACCTATACCCAGTTCATCCAACTGATAGGTGGTCCCTCCCAATTCCTTCCCGGTGTTGGAATAGTATCTCGATACCTTCCCGCCACCGCAAACGACCATGATCTCGACCTCTTTCGAAACTTCTCTCAACATATCCGCGAGCGCTCTGATGTACTTCGCATCATCCTTCTCCGGAATGAGAACGGAGCCTCCGATCGATACCACAACTCTATCCATGTTCCACACCAATACGTTTATAATTAATCTTATTTTGTGTAGGCATAAGGTCGATGAAGACATGAGTGAAACCGAATCCGAACTTAAAGCCAAGTATGATTTCAAGAAGGCCATGAAAGAGATCATGGGTATGCGAGGACGTGGGACTGAGTTGATCTCAGTCTATATCCCGGAATCGAGACAGATATCGGACGTCATGGCATACCTCAGGGACGAGTATTCACAATCATCGAACATCAAATCCAAGTCCACCATGAAGAACGTCCAGGGTGCGATAGATTCCATAATGTCCAGACTGAAGACGTTCAAGGCCGCACCCGAGAAAGGTGTCGTGATCTTCTGCGGAGAGGTCCCCAGGGCGGGTGACCAGACCAGGATGGTACAGTACGTGATCAATCCCCCGGAAGCGATAACCGCATTCCTCTACAGGTGCGATTCCACATTCTTCACGGAACCGTTGGAATCGATGCTCATCGATAAGAAATCCTACGGACTCATAACCATCGACAGACGCGAGGCCACGTTGGGTATACTCACCGGAAGCAGGATCATCACTTTGAAGCATTTCGATTCGTTGGTCCCCAGCAAGCACCACCAGGGAGGTCAGTCATCCGTCAGGTTCGAGAGACTGATCGAGATCGCGGCCCATGAGTTCTTCAAGAAGGTGGCCGACAACGCCACGGATGTCTTCCTGAACAGGACCGAATTGGTAGGGTTGCTGATCGGAGGTCCGGGTTCCACCAAGGATTTCTTCATCAATGAGGGATACTTACACCACGAACTTCAGAAGAAGGTCATCAAACCGTTCTTCGACACGGGGTACACCGATGAAGCCGGTCTCAGGGAATTGGTCGACGCCGCAGCGGATACCATCCAGGATATCGATCTCGTTGAGGAGAAGGAGTACGTCCAAAGATTCTTCAGGGAGATCAGGAAGACCGACGGAGGTCTGTCCGCATACGGTGAGGATATGGTCCGCGACTCATTGAACATGGGTGCCGTCAATGTATTGTTATTGTCGGAGAACCTCGACAAGAGGAGGATCACCGTCAAGTGTCCCCAGGGCCACACGTACGATGTGACCGTTGCGGATGCGGATGATAAGGTCCCGTGCAGGGAATGCGGTTCCACGGCCCAGGTCATCAGGAACGAGGACCTGATCGATGATTTCTTCATGCTCGCGGAAGCATACAACACGGAGGTCAAGATCATCTCCGCGGATTCGGAGGAAGGTCAGATGCTGATGACGGCGTTCGGAGGTATCGCGGCCATACTCAGGTACAGGGTACAGTGATAACATGTCCGTGATGGATAGATTCAGAGCAGAGGTGGACGATGCCGTCAAAGGTGCATTGTCCAAGATGGGTGTCGATGCGGAGTTCTCGATAGAGATACCTTCGACGGATGCGGCGGACCTTGCGGTCCCGTGCTTCCTGATGTCAAAGGTGCTCAGGAGAGCACCCAAGGACATCGCCGAGGAATTGGCATCGAACATACAGCCGTCGGGTCTGATATCGGATGTCAGTGCTTTGAACGGTTATTTGAATTTCAAGATGGATGGCGTGAAGCTCACCGAAGGCACGCTGAAGGATGTCCTCGAGATGAAGGACAGGTACGGAAGCCTCCCGGACAAGGGACTGAAGGTGATAGTGGAGCACACATCCACCAACCCCACGGGACCGATCCATGTCGGACGTGCCAGGAACCCCATAATCGGAGATACGTTGGCAAGGATCCTCGACATGTGCGGATATGACGTCAGTACGGAGTACTATGTCAACGATGTCGGTAAACAGGTCGTCATCCTCACATGGGGTGTGAACAACCTCACCAAGGAACAGGTGGAGAAGGAGATCGCCGACAGGGGTATGCAGGACGACCGCGACAAGACGGATCATAAACTGGTCGCATACTACCGTCTCGCCAACAAGATGATGGAAGAAGATCCCGATGTACAGGAACAGATCGGTTCCATGCTCAGGAGATTCGAGGCCGGTGACGAAGAGGTCATCTCCACCGTCAGGAAGACCGCGGAGGTCATGTTGAACGGTCTGAAGGAGACCCTCGCCAATATCGATGTCATCTTGGATACGTACACATGGGAGTCCAAGTTCATAGCCGACGGTTCCGCCAGGAAGTACGTCGAGGAACTGAAGAAGTCCAAGTATGCAGGAGTGGAAGAGGATGGTGCATGCTATCTGGAGCTGAAGGATTTCGGCATACAGGGTAAGAACACCAAATTCACGTTCACGAGAGCGGACGGTACCACGTTGTACACCACACGCGATATAGCATACCATCAGGACAAGTTCAAGAGGGCCGACAGGCTGATAGACGTCCTCGGAGAGGACCAGAAGCTCGGTAACAGACAGCTGTGCTGTGCGTTGGAGATACTCGGTCAGGAGAGGAAGTTGGATGCGATGTTCTATTCATTCGTCTCATTGCCCGAAGGTAAGATGTCCACCAGAAAGGGTGTGGTCGTCTATCTCGACGATCTCATCGACGAGGCCATATCGAGGGCATACGATGAGATAAAGTCCAGGCGTAACGACATGCCCGAGGACAGGATGAGGGAGATCGCCAAGATCATCGGTGTCGGTGCCATAAGGTACAACATCGTTCGTGTACAGCCCGAGAAGCAACTGGTGTTCAAATGGGAGGAGGCATTGTCGTTCGACGGTAACAGCGGACCGTTCCTCCAATACTCGTACGCCAGAGCATGCAGCATGCTCAGGAAGGCAGGGGAGTTCGATGAGGTCGTCGATCCATCCCTTCTGACGGATCCCTTCGAACTGAGTCTGATCAAGACGATATCGAAGTTCGAGAGCGTCATAGAGCAGGCCGGTGAGAACAGACGTATCCATCTGCTCCCGGCATACGGACACGAGTTGGCATCCGCATTCAACCAGTTCTACGCATCGGTCCCGGTGCTCAATTCCAAAGCGGAGAAGGATGCACGTCTCACATTGGTCAAATGTTCGAAGATCGTGCTCAAGAACGTGTTGGACTGTCTCGGACTCGGTGCACCTGAGGAGATGTGAACATGGAGATCCGCCCCATGAAGCTCAAGGACATCATACAGGTCAGGGACCTGGAGATCATGTGCATAAGGGAATACTTCTCAGAGATCCTGGAGAACAAGTGGGAGGAACTTCCCCAGCAGTGGAAGGACGATCTCGGTGCGAGCAGTAAGAAGGCGTTCGGCACATACCTGGAATCGGGATTGAGCTTCGTGGCGGAGGATGACGGCGAGATCATCGGATTCATCTTCGCACAGATGCTGCATCACGTCAACAACGCGGAGAATCTCGTTTGGGTGGAGAACATGGGCGTACATCCATACCTCAGGCGCAACGGGATCGGATACAAGTTACTGCGTGCATGCATCGATGCGGGTATCGCCAAGGGTGCGACCGTGATCCACAGTTCCATACAGCCCAACAATGCACCGTCGATCATGTTGCATAAGAAGATGGGATTCTTCATCGACAGACGTGAGGTCGCACTGTTGGATTGCAACGATCACAAGGTATTACCAAATTCTAAGAAAGAATGATACGAAGGTATCCTGCACCTGTGATGGTGCAGGATCTTCGGTCTAATTTGTTTATCTGCGCCTACTGCGCTTGGATCCGTCGTAGGTCTTCTTCTCCAAGGACACAGGCTCCGAGGGTTTCGATTCGGCCTTGCCACTCTTCTTCTCCTCGGCCATCTTCGTGAAGATCTTCTCTTCCTTCTTGCCCTTCATCTCCTTCGCCTTTGCATCGCTCGTTGAGCGCATCTTGACGAAGATCATGACCGCTATGACGATAATCGCAACGACGATCGCGATGTATGTGATCGGATCCTTCCAGATCGAGTGGCCCACGCTTATCGTCCTCTCGAACGATATCGTCTCTTTACCATCGGTCACGGTTATGGAGATCCTGTGGTCGCCTGAGCTTCCGAAGTTCCAGCTGAATTTGCATTCGGTCGTATCGTTAGCGGGTATATCGAATGTCCCTTCGGCATACACCTTACTACTGGAGGTATCCTTCACCGTGATCGTGACCGTGATACTGGAGTCGGTCTTGTTCTCGACCGGCACCATGATCGTACCTCCCGACATATCGTCGAAGGATTTCGTCTCCTCCATACCGTTGCAGTCGAAGGCATTCGCCGCATCGGATCCGTCCTCAAGGACGATGAATGGCACCAATGCCAATGTCAGCACCAATGCCGCTGTGATGATCTTATTCATACCTTTCATGTGCAACACCATCACGTAATGATCTCGTCGAGACGGTCCTGTTCTATGGCCTTCCTGACCTCCATGGCCAATCTCCTTCCGGTGCTCATCTCTCTTCTCCAGAGCGAGTTACCGTACGGGTGACCTACGGCCATGTGGACGTTCGTACCTCCGCCGATACGGGGTGCAACGTCATAGATGTGGAAGTGGAGGTCCTTGTCGACACATGTCTGAAGACAGAACGGTCCGATGATTCCCGGGTCGTAGTACTTCTTCGTCGCTTCGACATATTTCTCGGCCATCTCGAACGCCTTGTCGAGGAGCGATTCCCTCAATGTGGCGGAGTTGTGTCCGCACACGGTGTATTCGGGGAGGATACCGTCGTTCTCGAGCTCCACCTGCTGTTTACCGGGGAGCCTGCAGTATCCGTCCAATGACGATTCGAATCTCCAGTCGATACCGAGGAGCTCCAACTTGGATCCCTTCTCCTCGAGCGGTGAGTAGAAGAAGTCGAGGTTGAACACGGGGCCGATGATATACTGTTCCATCCTTGCGGATTCCAGGAAGTTCTCTTCGATGACGCCGTCCCTGATCAGTTCCTCGGATTTCTGGCAGAACTGTTCGTATGATTTCGCTGTGAAGAATCCCCTCTCGAGTTTCTTCTGCTTGTGGTGGACCTTGATGATCGTGAGACCGACGTTATCGATGTCCTCGGGCTTCTCGACCTTCTTGGGTGCGGGGAGGTTGGCCTTGTCGAGGATCCAATAGTAATCCTTCTCATCTCCCCTCTCCTCGGACCTGAGGAGATTCCTGCTTCCGACCATGGGTACCTTGAAATCGTTCTCGACCGCGTCGATACCGCAATATGATACGAAGGAACGGTTCGGGATGAATAGGATGTTGTCCTTCATCAGCTTCTCCTGTACCTTGGGATCGAGGATGCCGTTGAACTTGTCCAGGATGACGGTCTCGTCGACCACGCCGCGATATACGCTTCCGTCCGCGTTGTAGTACTTCTTGAAGTATTTGTCGAAGGTCGCCTCTCTTCCTCTCTGACAGATAGCAACGGTCTTGAACCCTTCCGAAGTGGCCCCGTCACATGTATCGAGTGCTGAGTGTGATGCGACGACTCCGATCTTCGCTTTCTTGGCGTCATATCCGTCAAGATTTGCCAGAATCTCATCTCTGCTGATCATCTGATTGCCTCGTTTATTGTGTGCCCTATCCTCTATAAGATAATAAGTTAGTCGGTCGGGATTGAGGCATCACGGGTCCTGAATCGGACCCGTGCAGGCCGTCCTTGACGATTCATCTTCGTGAGGTATCGTTGTTTCGGACGGTCCTGATGCGATCATCGGTCGGAGCTGTGATATCATGGTAGTACAGGGTTATGTCGAAATTGATCTCCGTTGGGGTGCCGTCACAGAGGCATTGGTCGGACCATCTCCCGATGATTGGATTATACATCCAACTCGAATTATTTAATACATGTGCCTTTGGGTCGTAAAGTGCGATGACCGCATGTATGGGTCTGAAAAGATCCAAAGGGACATCGTCATATGATGATTGTTATGACGCTCACGAGGATCGCCGTACCGACCATGTCCATTATGGACGATGTGATCGGGATGCAATGGTCATCCGGATCCAGATCGAACTTGACGGCGGACACAGCGACGTAGTAGGAGAGGAAGTTGATGACCGTCGTCGTCAGGAGTCCCGATATCAGGACTATGGCCATGAGTTTGGTATATTCCAATCCGCTCGGCTGTACGATGAATGCGGCGGTACCGATGAACAGGAACGTCACGGTGGCCAATATGTAGATTATGAGGAAGTTCTCGTACGCGGGACCGCTCGGATACTTCCTGGATTCCATCGTACCTATGTGCAGCATCGAACTCAGTCTCGATGTCAGCATACCGGATAATGCATTCCCTTCGTTGAGGAAGGCAGGCAACAGCACCAAGAGAACACTGTAGCTCATGACGGCAGTGGTACCGTTCTCGACGATGATACCTGCGACTATCTCGAAGAATATGCATATGGTAAGGACAGGCATGGACTGTCTGACGATACGTTTCGCCTCATCGATCCTTCTTCTCCTGACCTTCCTCCTGAGAAGAGCCACAGTGACCGATACCGTCAATATCAGTAGGGCTATGCACGAGATGTTGATGAAGATCTCATCGGTGTTGAGCACGATCCATGTGGCGAGATAGATCATCGGCACGGTGGCGATATCGCCTGCGGCCGCTATGAGCGGGGCCGTGATGTTATCCACATCCCAATCCCTCTTGTATCCCTCACGGGCGATGATGATGTTGAATACGATTACGATCGCTCCCGCGAGGATCCCGCCTACCAAGGAGATGAAGATGAACGACAGTATCCCGATGGTGCTCTCGAAGAACAGTTCGATGACCGCCCATCCGATTATACCCATGATCGCCGACAGGCTGAGCGTGAGCACGACAGCGGCCTCGATGTTGGATCTAAGCACACTGTTCTTCTTGAAGCTCATCTTGAAGGTACCCATGTGCATCGATGTGCCGAGACGGCTGCCCATGGCACCGAAGATGTTCCCGCGCATACCGATGGCGGAGTAGATCATTATCATCATACCCGGGATGAGTATGATGTACTCCTCCATGCTTCCTAGGAACAATCCGGCCACAAGGTCTGCGATGGCGGCTATTATCAGCGAGATGAGGCCCATGACGAATACCGACTTGTTGCGAACGAAGAAACCGTCGGTAACCCTCTCATCGACCACCATAGAAACACCTCAAGACATAGCTGTAATCGGTTTTGGGAGTGCAGACTTACTATTAATAGGGGATGGGTACAACACAGACCGTCCCAGTCTGGTCTAATGCTTATATATCGTGACTCGGATAGACATGATGTTGGATAGATATGCAGACAACGACGTCTACCGGTTCCGATGATTCTGACGGCAGTAATAGTCGTCAGATGAAGTTTCTGGAGGTGCCAGCATGAGCGAATCCTCAGGCGAATACATGGACCTCGATGATATAGACATGACAGTCCAGGAGATTCTCACGGAGATGAAGGACAAGTCGGAGGTCATCGTCGACCTCGCCTATGCATCCCTGATGTACAACAGCAGGGATATGGCAGACAAGGTCAAGAAGATCCAGGACGAGATGGAGGATCTGAAGTACGCCGTCCGTGTGAAGGTCATCATGGCCGCAAGGACCAAGGAGGATGCCAAACAGCTATCTGGGATCCTTCAGATCGCATCTGCGGCGGACAGGATCGCCAGGTCCGCAGGGGACATAGCGAAATTGATAGATGTCCCGCCGGAGAAGAGGCCGTTCATAACCAATCTGATCAACGAATCGGGTGAGAAGTTCCGTATCACACGCATATCGGAGAAATCCGACATGGCAGGTCATACCATCGGCGATCTAGCCGTCGAGGCATGCACGGGTACGAGGATCATCGCATTGAAGAACCGTCACGGATGGACATACGATCCTGATGATTCCGCCAAGTTGCGTGCGGGAGACGACATCATCGTACGCGGTTCGGACGGCGGTTTCGAGCGTCTGCAGAGGTTCGCATCCGGATTGGAACCATGGGAGTTCCCGGAGAAGGACGGTGATGACGAATGATGAACAAGATAGAGACGATGCTCCTCGAGTTGAAGGACACATCCGAGTTCATGGTCGATTTGGCATATTCCTCATTATTGTACAACAACAGCGAGATCGCAGAGGAGGTCATATTCCTCGAAGGCAGGATGGACGAGCTAGGAGCCGAGATACAGGAGCAACTGCTCAACGTGGCGAAGGACAAGCCCGATGTGGTGGCCAAGTTCTCGGTCATACTCAGATTACAGATGGCCGCGGAGGAGATCGCCAATGCGGCGGCATCCATCGCCGATGTCGTCCTCAGAGGACTGGGAGAACACCCCGTCATTCAGATGAGCATCCAGGAATCCGAGGTGACCATCGAGAGGGCGACCGTCAGCGAGAAGTCGATCCTCGTCGGCAAGACATTCGGCAAGATAAGGCTCGGAAGCATCTCGGGCATGTACGTTCTCGCGATAAAGCGCGGTAACCAGTTCATCTACGGTCCGAACAAGTTCACGGTGATCAACGCAGGTGATGTGCTCATAGCCAGAGGACCTGAGGAGAGTGCCGACTACTTCATCGATCTCGCAACGGGTGAAGCAAGGGAATTCTGATCACTCGTAGACGCCGTACCAGAGCCTGGCATTGGTGGAGAACATATACAGGACAGCCAAGGCTGTGAACACGCACAGAACGTATCTCATGACATCCGTGTAGAACAGCCCGAGGATGCTCCCTGCGAATATGACTATCATGAACATCAACGTGGCGGACCACATGAATTTGGCCCTCTTCAGGAGGCCGATGGCGGATGCTACGTTCACGATACCTATCAGAAGTATGCTGTAGGAATTGCTCTCGTCGAACGTCAGGAATGCCGGTATGTTCGTACCTGCGATGTATGCGAGGAAGACGAAGATCGATCCTATGCCGATTATGGTGTATGCCAACCCTAGCACACCCATGGTCGTGAAGTCCCTCTCCGGAGTGTCTGTCATCAAATTACGTGATGATGACATCCGTATAAATCGATATTCACAGCTCACGCTATTCGGGATGATTGAGAAGAAGACTGGTAGCCTCATGCAGATTCGAACTGCAGTCCCCAGATCCAGAGTCTAGGATGATTGACCACTACACTATGAGGCTGTTGAACGGACTATATCGGACTCTGTAATAAAAGTTTCGCATGCCATCCTCAGAACACGAACTGTACCAACAGCATATAGCAGATCGTACCTCCGGCGATGGACAGCAACATCCTGCGTTTCCACACGTGCAATGCGATCGTGAAGGCTATCGATATCAGTTCCGGGATACCGTAGGTACCCGATGTGAACGATACGTCGCGAAGACAGTATATCACCAACATGGCGAATACCGCACCCGGGAGGACATTACCGAGATACCTGATGTACTTCGGCGTGGGTTCATCCGATTTGAACAGTATGAACGGCAGTGCGCGTGACAGTACGGTCGCCAGGATGCACACGCCTATCGTTATGATCTCCTCGATAGGCGTCATTTACTGATCGCCTCTGCACCGTGTATCAACGGTCTTCTGAGCACCGTGAGGATGATCAGTATGCATATCATCGTGGGTACGAGGAAGTTATCGGCGCCGAATATCACGAGACATACGATGCTCACTGCCAATCCGACCCATTCGGATACGTGACGCTTCTCCTTCATCCACTGTTCCATGAGGATGACAACGAACATCGCCGTCATCACGAACGTCAATCCTTCGGTGTTGAATGTCAGCAATCCGCCTACGAGACCGCCGATCGTGGCCCCGCTGACCCAGTAGAACTGGTTCAACAGTGTCACGAAGAAGTAGAACCAACCGCGATCCACATCCTCGGGGATCTCTGCGGTATAGTTGAGACTGAATGTCTCGTCGCATAATCCGAATATGAGATAGAATCTCTTCCACCCCAATCCTTTGTATTTCTCCAGCATGGATATGCCGTAGAATATGTGCCTCGCCTGCATTATGAGTGCCACGACGAACGCATGTAGCGGGGAGAACGATGACAGGAGCATGGTGGCCACTACGAACTCCAGACTTCCCGCGAAGATCAGAAGGCTCATCAGCATGGGATAGATGAAACTGAATCCCAGCATGTTCATGTAGACGCCGTATGCCATCCCTATGAACCAGAATCCTGCGAATATCGGTACGGTGTACGGGAATGCGCACTTGAATGCCTTGACAATGGTCTGGCGGTCATCGCTCATCTATGAGTTCCTTCTAGATGAACACTCATGACCAATCAGTATAATAATCTCGGCTTTTTGAGCCGTAACGGGTTTTGAATGGGGTTGTGACCCCATTCAGTTCTTGACGATCTCCTCGACCTTCTTGAAGATGTCCTCGATACCGCCGTCGTCGCCTTTGACGGTCACGAGCTTTCCTTTCTTCTGGTAGTAATCGATGAGGGGGAACGTGTTCTTCCTGTACACGTCGAGCCTGTTTTTGACGGTGTCTTCCTTATCGTCATCCCTCTGGTAGAGCTGTGCACCGCATTTGTCGCAGATGCCCTCCTTCTTCGGGGGTTTGTTGGACAGGTTGTAGACAGCCTTACAATCGGGACAGGAACGCCTCTGCGTGAGCCTCTCGACGAGTACCTCATCGGGGACATCGATGTTGAGTGCCAGATCCACATCGAGGATCTCTCCCAACGCATCTGCCTGTTCGATGGTCCTCGGGAATCCATCAAGGAGGAACGATCCGCCCAATCCGTCGATCTTCTCCTTCATCATGCCGATGATCACATCGTTGGGGACGAGTCCTCCGGCATCCATGTATTCCTTGGCCTTCTTTCCTAGTTCGGTACCATTCCTTACGGCCTCGCGGAGCATATCGCCGGTGGAGAGGCTGACGAATCCCAGCCTGTCACAGAGCAACTCCGCTTGGGTGCCCTTTCCCGCTCCGGGAGGGCCGAGAAGTACGATCTTTGTCTTCATGACGTTTGGGATGAACAAGTTACATATTACACCTTTGTTCCGTGCTGGCCCCCGAATGGCAACGAACGACTGCTTTATAATACAGCTAGGTATTAGTGTATGATGTGCAGGTGATATCTGTGGACCAAAAGATAATTGACAGTATCGAGAAGATAGTCGGGAAGGAAGGTTATTCGACAAGGGTCGCCGATCTGTATACGTACGGTTTCGACGCATCCATTTTCCACACGACCCCGGAGATGATCATACAGCCCAGGTCCACGGAGCAGGTCTCGGAGATCATGAAGATCGCCAACGCCAACAAGATCCCGGTCGTGCCGAGAGGTGCGGGTACGGGACTGTGTGGCTCGGTCGTACCGATCAAAGGCGGCATAGTCATGGATATGAGCAGGATGAACAAGGTCCTGCAGATAAGCGTGGGAGACCTATGGGCCGAGGTCGAGGCAGGTTGTGTCTACAACGATTTCAACGCCGCCATCGGCAAGTACGGTTTCTTCTTCCCCTGCAACCCCGGATCCGCGGAGGCATGCGAGATCGGAGGTATGGTCGCCGCCAACGCATCCGGTATGAGAGCGGTCAAGTACGGAGCTACGAGGGACTTCGTCCTCGGATTGACGTTCGTCAGGGCGGACGGAGAGATCGTGAACGCAGGTACGAAGACGATCAAGGACTCATCGGGATATCAGCTGGCACGTCTCCTCGTAGGTAGCGAGGGTACGTTGGGTATCATCACGAAGGTCACCATCAAACTGTTGGCCAAACCCAAGGCCACGGCATCATGTCTCTGTTCCTTCAACTCGGTACACGAGGCAGGTAAGTGCATCTCGGCCATCATAGCGGAACCGCTGATCCCCGCATCATGCGAGCTCATGGATTCGGTATCCATTGAAGCGGTCAACAACTCTCAGGGCAACCCGCTCCCCGATTGTAAGGCATTGATCATCGTCGAATGCGACGGTGAACCCGAACAGGTGGAGCGCGATCTGAAGACGGTGGAGAGGATCGCGAAGGAGATCGGTGCGACGACCGTCACGGCCACACACGACAAGAAGCAGATCGCGGCATGGACATCCGCAAGGAAATCCGTCATGACATCATTGTCGGCATTGAAGCCCGGATTCTCATCGGTCTCGTTGGCCGACGATATGGGTGTACCGGTGTCCAAGATCCCGGATGCGGTGTTGGAGTTCCAGAGGATCGCCGACAAGTACAGGGTAACGATCGCCACATACGGACACGCATCCGACGGTAACCTCCACACGAAGATGCTCATCGACCCGCTCGACAAGGATGAGTGGGACAGAGGCGTACAGGCCGTCAGCGAGATATTCAACGTGTGCATCGAACTCGGCGGTACGGTCACGGGAGAGCACGGAGTCGGTATAGCGAAGGCACCCGACTTCCAGAAGGAGAGAGCTACGGAGCTCTCGACCATCAGGGCGATCAAACAGGCCCTCGATCCCAACAACATCCTCAACCCGGGTAAGTTGGAGCAGTGGGAAGGATCCATCCTCGGAAAGGTCCCGCTCAGGTATCCCTGTAAGGAATACATGTGAAACATCCTGTGGGCTCAGACCCACGGATTCTCATTTTTATCTTCTGAATCATCTTCATCATCGGTCCTGTCATCCTTGGCATGATCCCCCGGTAATTTTATAGCGGCAGAGCAGAATCATGAGATAGTCAGATCGTAAGGATTCTGACCGCATCTGGGGACGGGATGATGGACGGACGGTTGTTAGAACAGGGACTCCACAGAGGTTTCATCAATTCTTCCGTTCCTGCCGATGAATCCGCCACTCCGCAGTTCGTCACCAACGACCATGAACGCGGGGAGAAGGTCATAACATCCCTCAAGAACAGGATGGTCACCTGTGATTCCTTCATGTTCTCGGTGGCATTCGTCACATACGATGGTGTCAACGCACTGCTGAGCGAGTTCAAGAATCTTATGGACAGAGGTATCCATGGGAAGATCGTCGTATCGCAGTATCAGAACTTCACACAACCTCAGGCATTGCGCAGACTGATCGAATTCCCGAACATCGAGCTGAGGATAGTGACCGAGGACAGGTCGAAGATGCATTCCAAGTGCTATATCTTCGAGAAGGGAGGGGATTACGAGATCCTGATCGGAAGTAGCAATCTGACCAACAACGCATTATGTTCCAATTGCGAATGGAACGTCCTTCTCAATTCCAACTCCTCCGGCGAGATAGCAGAGGATATCATATCGGGATTCGGAAGGTTGTTCGATTCCGCCACACCCGTTACGGAGGAGTGGATACGCACCTATCAGGAGATCTACGACGATCTCAGGGACTATCGCAGGACCGTATCACAGGGGTTCGTGCCGGACATCAAGAAGGAGATCGTCCCGAATGTGATGCAGGAAGGGGCATTGGCGAATCTCAAGCGCATAAGGGACGAGGGAGGGAAGAGAGCATTGGTCATATCCGCGACAGGGAGCGGTAAGACCTATCTTGCGGCATTCGACTCCAAGAGATACGGCGGAAGGTTCCTGTATCTCGTCCACAGGATCAATGTCCTATCCAAATCCATGAGGAGTTTCAGGAAGGTCATGGGTAACACCCGTGACATCTGTCAATACGACACTACGATAGGCGATACGGGCGCGGATTGTCTCTTCTCCACGGTACAAACGATGTCCAATCCGGATGTGCTGCGTTCATTCGCACCAGATAGATTCGATTACATCCTCATCGACGAGGCCCATCACGTGGGTGCCGAGTCGTATCAGCGCATCATAGATCATTTCAGACCAAAGTTCCTCCTCGGGATGACCGCCACTCCCGACCGTTCCGACGGTTATGACATCTATTCATTGTTCGAACACAACATCGCATACGAGATACGCCTGAAGGAGGCATTGGAATACGACCTGGTCTGTCCGTTCCACTACTTCGGATTGTCCGATCTGACACTGGACGAGGAATCCGTGGAGGATAAGACACTGTTCAACAAGGTGGAGTTCGAATCCAGGGTCGATCATATACTGACGGAGACACGTTTCTACGGTAACGGCGGTAAGAGGCTGAAAGGTCTCGTGTTCTGCCAGAGCGTGGAGGACGCGAAGGCATATTCCACGGCATTCAACCGTAGAGGGCTGAGGACCGAGTGGGTCTCCGGTAAATTGCCTTCGGAGGAGGTGGAGAACCGTATCGAGAGATTGGAGATGGAGGAGGGAGAGCTATGTTTGGATTACATCTTCACTGTCGATCTCTTCAACGAAGGCGTCGACATCCCATCCGTGAATCAGGTGGTGATGCTCCGTCCCACACAATCCCCCATCGTGTACATACAGCAGTTGGGGAGGGGGCTGAGGAAGGATGACGACAAGGATTTCCTGGTCGTCCTCGATTTCGTAGCGAATTATGATAAGAATTACAACATCCCGCTGGCCCTCTCGGACGATCATTCGTACAACAAGAGCGAGGTGAGGAAGTTCGTCGCCGCCGGGGACTCCATGGTCTACGGTAATTCCACGATATGTTTCGACGAGATCACGAAGAAGAGGATCTACGAATCCATCGACAGGGCGAGCTTCAAGGACTCGGCCATGCTGAAGGATGCGTACAAGAGCCTCAGGAACAAGATCGGCGCGATCCCGGAGCTCATCGATTTCAGGAGACACGGTTCCGTGGATGCCTTGAAGTTCATAGAGAAATGGGGTTCGTACCACGAGTTCCTCTCCAAAGGTGTCGAACCGGGATACGATGTCATCCTCTCGAAGGAACAGGTCGATATGCTGAGGTACATATCGAAGATCGTCGCTCCTGGTAAGAGGTCATTGGAGATCCTCGCATTGGAGGCTTTGAACGACGGTTGCGAGGATTTCAACGGTTTCATACATTCATTGAATCCGAAGATATCTGATAACGCTCTGAGGAACATCACCGGTGTCTTCGACGGGACGTTCTACAACAACGGGATATCCATCCTCCGGGGGAACCGTACATCCGACACGTACCGTTCCATGCTGTCGAACGAGTGGTTCAGACGTCACGTGGAGTGGCTGATAGCACTCGGCAAGGACAACAACGGACTCTTCTACAGGAATACGTACCGCGGTACGGATTTCGTGCTGAACAGGATGTACACGTACGACGATGTCTGCCGTTTCGGCAATTGGGTACAGAATGTGAATGCACAGAACATAGGCGGTTACAAGTACGATAAGGACAGCAACACGTTCTGCGTATTCATCAATTACAAGAAGGGAGAAGGGGTCGTCGAATCGCAGAGGTATGACGATCGTTTCGAGAACCGCAACACGTTATTGGCACTATCCAAATCGACCGAGGATCGTAACGCGAAGAACATGATGCGCGTGAGCAACCATAAGAAGAACGGGACCACCATCCACCTGTTCATGAGGAAGAACAAGGAGGATGAGGGTTCCAAGGAATTCTACTATCTCGGTATGATGGATTTCGATGATTTCGTTAGTGACGGGAAACCTGTCGAGATAAGGTACCGTCTGCACGACGAGGTACGCCGTGACATCTACGAGTACATGACGATAGCGGATTGATTCATCCGTACATCACGATACGTACGATGATCAGTAATGCGACCGACACACCGATCATCACGCCGTAGACAAGACCGTTCCACTTCAGGATCTTCCCGCCGTCGAGCGGTCCGATCGGGAGCATGTTGAACACCGCGAGGAACGAGTTCAGATGTGCGAGCACCAGAAGGATCGCACCCACCTTGGTGTATGCTCCGCCGAAGAGTATCGCTACGACCAATGCTATCGCACAGAGCACTATGTTGACAGCGGGTCCTGCGACACTGATCCTGCCGTTCTGTTCCTCCGTGATGTATCCGTTTATGTATACGGCACCCGGCATGGCGAACAGGAATCCGAACATGGACGATATGAGACATATCAGCAATCCTATCGGATACATCCTGAACTCCGACCACGCACCGAACCTCTGTGCGGTGAATTTATGGCCCATCTCATGCATCATGAAGCTCGTTATCACGAAGAGGAACGATACGCCGAACCAACAGAGTATGTTCGTCACATAATCGTCGCTGAAGAATCCTCTGTTACCTCTGTAGATGAGCGTGAACGATACGCTCAGCACTAGGATGGCGATACTGATATCGCGTATCTCTATCTTGCTGAATCTGGGTCTCCCGAATCCCGGGTTTATGTGTCTGACTCCTGGCGTATCCATGATGTTCCCCCTTCAATGGGTGATATCTTATTATAATGTTTACCGCTCTCGACAATCATGGTTTCGGGTAATGTATCACACGGGAAGGAGAGATGCCTGTGGTGTGACGGATGCGGCACGTTGGTACTCGGTAAGAGATGTGCCTGCGGATGTACCCCCAGGGAGTTCGAGATCAACAGTCCCGGTGATATCAGACCATGTATGGGAGAAGGCGTCGATCTGATCCTGGGGATGTTCGAGAGGACGTTCGGTACCTGCGAACCGTTGATCGGCAAGATGATCTTCCTGAACAAGGTACCGGGAGAGGACAGGACGGACGAGATCATCACTCATGGTGAGGTGCTCGCGATACTCAGGTTCGATCTCTCCGTCAACGATTATGTGTTGGAGATAAGGCAGGCGGGTGCGGAGCTGTTCGACAGCTTCGCCAAGAAGAACATCGTCATGTTCGGTTCCATGTCCGGTCACCTGAAGGGGAAGAGCATCCCCGGTGCCAACATCAGAGATATAACAGGAGAATTCTCCGCAGGCGAATCATTGATCCTCAGGAAGGGGGAGAAGGTCGGTGCGGGTATCGCATTGGGACCGAGTTCGACACTCCGCGATATGGAGAAGGCCGTCAAGATAAGGGACCTCGACAACAGGAAGGGTATGCCAATCTCACCCGATTCGGATAGGGAGACGTTCGTCAGATGCAACAGGGAGCATCTGAAGAACATCGAAGGCAATGCCGTTAGTGATATCCGTTCGTTCATCAAGGGTAAGCCACAGCCGATGACAGCATCATTCTCGGGAGGGAAGGATTCGTTGGCCGCCCTCGGTATAGCGATGAAGGTCACGAAGGACATCGAATTGCTGTACATCAACACGGGATTGGAGTTCCCCGAGACCGTGGAGTACGTGAAGGCATTCGCCAAGAAGAATGACATGAGATTACATATGGCCAGGGCCGATCATGCGTTCAAAGAGAATGTGGATACATTCGGACCGCCGGCCAAGGATTTCAGATGGTGCTGCAAGGTCTGTAAGCTGGGACCGATAACCGATATGATATCGAAGGAGTATCCCAAGGGAACGATCACCGTCGAAGGGAACAGGATGTTGGAATCCTTCGCGAGATCGAGGATAGGTTTCGTCACCAAGAACCCGTTCGTCCCGAACCAGATCAATCTCAATCCCGTCAGGACATGGTCCGCCGCCGAGATATGGGGATACATATGGATGAAGGGTCTCGAATACAATCCGTTGTACGAGAGGGACTTCGAGCGTATCGGCTGTTATCTGTGTCCGTCATGTCTTGCCAGCGAATGGAAGAACACCGAGCGCATCCACCCCGAACTCCACAGGGATTGGATGGATTATCTGTACCGTTATGCGGAGGAACGTGGCCTCCCGAAGGAGTTCGCAGACATGGGATTCTGGAGGTGGAAGGTACTCCCGCCGAAGATGGTCCGTCTTGCGGAGGACATGGATCTGAGGACGACACCCAAGAAGGCCAAGGGACCGTCGATGAAGATGCTCAAGGGAGCCTCGTCATGTGCCGCAGGAGGATATTCCGTGGAGGCCATCGTGACCGTACCGAGATCCAGGGATTTCTCAGTCGTCGAGGATGCCCTGAGGACCATAGGGGATGTGCGTTATTCGTCGGAGTTCGAGATCGCATTGGTGAAGACCAGAACGGGTACGTCCAAGCTCTTCGGAGGGGGACAGGTGTCCGTCACATCGAAGACGTTGGATGGTTCCAAGGAACTCTTCGAACGTTCTGTGAAAGCGTTGCTGAGGGCACAGATGTGCACTTCGTGCGGCATATGCGAGAAGAGGTGTCCCCGTCATGCTATATGCATCAAGGATGGGTTGCATGTCGATGGGAACAGATGTAATTCATGCGGTGTGTGCGAATCATCGTGCATGGTCGCACACTACTATGATAAGATCGTCTGATGTTGCACCCGTCGATATCGATGCGGAGTCGGTAAATATCCCATAGGCGATATTATGCCTGAACTTTGACCGACCCCCTTTCGGAGGTCGTAAGAGGTTTACCATAAGATCTCCACAAGAATGTGGATGATCCTAAGGACCAGGGAGCTGAATTGGAATACCTCTCTCTGGTCCTTCTTCATCTTGGCGATTCTCTCAATGATGATTTCTCATCATCGGGATGTTTTAATAGATCGTATGGACGTGGAGTACGATTTGGTGTGCGATGGCAAAGTCGATAAATACTCCACTAACGATATTATATCTGAACTTTGACCGACCCCCTTTCGGAGGTCGTAAAAGGTTTAACTTATGATCTCCACAAGAATGTGGATGATCCTAAGGACCAGGGAGCTGATTTGGAACAGGTCTCCCTGGCCCTTCTTCATCTTGGCGATTTTGTCACCTCCTTAAAGAATAACTCAAAGAGTCCATCCGCATGCAGGCTGAAGCCCGCATCTACGGACCTCATCCTCCTTGGCATATCCGACTACGCACAGGATGTCAATTAAAGCAAGTGTTACATGTAATGAGTTAGTCCGTAACCCCGATATGCGACCGCCACCCGAAGTGTGGGTCGGCGTGTCAGTAATGATTATAATATGAACCAGGTATTGTCTTCGTATGGATACAGGTCTAGCGTTAGGGGCCGTCATAGGTCTGGGGTCCGCATTGATCATCATGTATGCGGTACTCAGGAATTACACATACCCCAAGATAGAGGAACCGTTCTTCAGCGACCCGACCCTCTTCAAGCTCTTCACATTGGGACTGTTCGAGGGAACGCTCCTTTTCGTCCTGTATACATATCTTTGGCAATTCTTCACCGTCACGGGATTGGGCCTCATCGTCGCCATCCTATTCGGTGCCATAATCGAGTTCGCCAAGCTCGTCACGTTGAATCTCAAGAGATTCAGCGGAATATCGGATACCATATTCTACGGATTCGGATTGGGACTCGGTCTCGGTGCGGCCATGGCGTTCGGTATGGTCTACTATTGGCTCAGAGGAAATCTCGATATCACATCAGGCATCATGGTCGTCATGTTGGCCCTTCAGTACCTCTTGTTGGGTGCGGCCAACGGTATCGTCGTCGGTGAGGGTGTCGCAAGACGCAGACCCATGGAGTTCACGTTACAGGCGGTATTGTACAGTGCGCTGTTCCACCTGATCATCATCCCGTTCTACATGGCGGATGTGGCATTATGGGTCAAGTATGTCGCACTCATCGCAGCATTCGCTCTTGCGGTGTACATATTCTACCGCGCGGTGTACAAGAGATTGCCTAAGGTCGTAGATGATGTACTCAAGATGAACGGCAAGACCCGTAACGATATCCACGGATTGAAGTGAGTTCAGTAGAACTTGTATCTGCCGTACCCGACCTCATAGATGATGCATTCGTCGAGCATGACCTTGAGATATCTCTCCCCCTTACCGGGGACGAATCTCTCAATGTCCTCTTCCGTGAACGTACCTTGGATGTCGGTCAATCCTTTGGCGATGACGACCATCTTGTCCTTGACGTCCGTGATGTTCTCCACCCTGTATTCGAGGGAGGACATCGGATCTATGTTGCGATCGATCCTCCTCTTCTCCATCTTGATGCCGGACATGGATGACAGGGCATCCCTCACGACGGATTGATCCTTATCCTTGAAGAGGATGTTCATATCCTTCGTCACTGCCTTGCAGTTACAATACGGACATCTGGTGACATCGTCATACAGGTCGATTATCCTGTGCTTACCGCATTCGGAACATGTGATTATGCCGAACATGTCACTCGTATTCCGTGAAGACCAACGATGCGAGGCAGCATCCGTAATGATCGGTGGGTATCTGGAGTTCCTCCAACACGTAGTTGACCTCCTCCAACTCAATCTCCCTGATCCTCGCCATCTCTTCCATCTTCCATCTGAGATCCGATCTGAGGGATTCCTTGGAACCGTGGAGGTGTCCTTCCGCCACATATCCTCCTTTCCCGTCCTTCCTGTACGCATATGCGATACCGGCGGAGATCATCTCCCCTTCCGTACCCCTCATCTGTGCCAATACGCAGTGTGTGACCGCACCCATCGGAAGTTCCTTCCTCTCGGTCCTCTTCGCACCTATCGGTATCACCGATGATACGGAGACGAGATTCTGCTCGCCTATGCCCGCATTCGCAAGGGCACGATCGAACGCATTCAATCCCGAGACCTCGCTGACCGCGGAACTCGATGTTATGAAGAATTCAGTTGGCACTAGGTACATACGATGTACGTAGGGTGAACCCATATTTAACTGAGGACTTCACCCGTAGATGTTGTCGCTGTTGTCATGTACCTGGGCGGTGAACCTCTTCTCGATGTCCTCCGCCTCCTTGTAGAGCGGTTCTGTATCTATCTTCAGCTCCGGCAGCATCTTCGCAAGGGGCTCCATTATCTTGGCCGCACCTCTCGGGTCGGGCATGTCCTGCCTCGCGGACCCCAATAGTGTTATCACGTCGAGGTCCTCGTCGACGGCCTTGACCAACATCATGCCCGAAAGACCTCTCACCATACCTTCATCGAACGATTCTATGCCGTATTCCTTCATCAGTGCCCTCGCTCTGTCGGTGGAACCGACACCGATGATATCGTACTGATCGGTCGCGAACTGAGGTATGCCGTCCAATGTTATCACGGTGTGGACATCGTTGTTGCGGCACCATTCCACGATGACATCGGCCAATGCGGTGAAGAGTTCTGTCTTCGGGACGAACTCCGATGTTATGACCACGATATCCTCGCAATCGATCCCTCCGTCATCCTTCACGTTCTCTCTCGTTCCCATGTAGAATCTGACCGGGGGCATGGGTATGCCGCCTTGTACCACCGCATACGGCGGGAACGACGGCGAGGAGATCGATGCAATGAGATCGAGTTCCAACTCCTTGGCGAGGAAGCTGGTGGCGATGGAACTTATCAGTCCGAGGCTGGGGAAACCTATGATGGCCACGGCATTGTTGAGTCTCCTGTCGGTATATTCGTGAAGGGTCAGTTCGTCCATGGTCACCCTATTGTGGTAATGATATTAAGCAGTTCTACAATGGGTGTTGCATGGTAAATGAATCGATCTCCATGGAATACACCTCCGCAGGGATACCCGTCATAACTGATTCGGTACCCGGTTGCAGGAGTTCAGGATATATGGTCGCCGTCAACACGGGATCGAGGGACGAACATCCCGAGATATTCGGATTGTCGCATCTGTTGGAACACGTGGTGTTCAGGGCGACGAAGACACGTACATCCTTCCAGATGTCCAAGGAGATGGAGGGTGCAGGCGGAGAGATGAACGCATTCACCGCCAAGGAGATGACCGCATTCTACGGTGTCACCATAGACAGCACGGCGAAGGTCGCCAAGGATCTCGTCGCCGATATCGTCTCCAATCCGCTGATCGATAAGGACGATACCGAATTGGAGAAGAAGATCGTCCTTCAGGAGATCAGCATGTGCGAGAACGATCCCGAATCATACATCCACGATCTCTTCGACGAGGTCATATGGAAGGGTCACGAATTGTCACAGGGGGAGGCAGGTACCAGGGAGATCGTGAGCGGACTCACGAACGTGGATCTCCGCAAGTATTACGAGGACAGGTACAGGATACCCAATCTCACCGTCTTCGCATGCGGTTCCGTCGATAAGGATGATGCGCTCAGGTGGGCGGAGGAGAACTTCGACCACATGTCCGGGGGAAGACCCAATCCGAGGAAGGCACCTACGGTCACTGGTCCTGCGTACAAGCATTACAAGAGGAAGGAGGAGCACTGTTACGTCGGGATGGGATTCAGGACCTTCGATGCGAAGGATGACGATATGCCTGTGGTCACGATGCTCAATTCCATACTCGGTTCCGGATCGTCATCGAGATTGTTCCAGGATGTCAGGGAGAAGAAGGCCCTGGTGTATTCTATCTACAACTATGTGGATCAATACACCGATGCGAGCAGCATGGGCACGTACATGTCATCCACGGAGGAGAACGTGCTCGAGGCGATAACGACGACCGCCCGTACATACAGGGAGCTCAAGGAGAACGGATTGACCGACGGTGAGCTTCAGAGGGTCAAGAACCTCGTGAAGGGCGCATTGATCAGGAGCATGGAATCCACCACACGCAGGTTGTACGGACTCGCGAAGGCCACGATGCTCGTCGGTAAGCCGAGGACATTGGAGGAACGCTTGGCGAGGTTGGATGCGGTGACAGAAGAGGATGTCATGCGTGTAGCGGAGAAGGTCATCAGGCCCGAGGGTCTGAATGTCGTCATGTTCAGTGACGACGTGGAATCGATGAAAGGTTTCGATCCATCTCAATTGGATTTCTGATATTCCCTGATGAAATGGAGGACGGCGTCGACGGCACTGTCGACTGCCGCCTCCACCTTCTCGGTCATACCTTCGTGGACCGTCTGTATGTCTTCCACTTCTATGGCGATGAACGTCACCTTATCGGGCATCTGTTCCGGTTCCATGTCGCGACCGATCTTCATGGCCGTGGCGAGATTGAAATCGTGTGCGGATGCGTTGGTTATCGTCGGTGCGAAATCCTCCGGATCGAAGATCATTATCGTACCCGGCTCTTGATCATGGGTCTGTATCGCATCGACTATGATCGCATGCTTGTATCCCCACAGGACGGGGATTATGTCCAATCCTCCGATGGCCTCCTGGAGCGTCTTGACGTTCTTGAGCCCCATCGCCTCTATCCTGTCCGAGACCACGAGACCTATCGCATCATCGGACATTATCGGACTGCCGAGCCCTATGACCAACACATCATCCGATCTCGGATCACTCATAGTACGCATCCTCTTTGGACTTCGTGTATTTGGTGTACAGTCCGAGTATGCTCAGGAACAGACACGGTGCGAGAGCGATTAGACAGATCAGACCGAATCCGTAGATGACGGCCTGCGTGCCCGTGTAGATGGCGGATGACAATCCGACATAGAACGACGACAGGATGGCGACCGACATGGGTCCTGTCGCCACACCTCCGGCATCGAATGCGATACCGACCATGTCCCTGTCCCCGAGCCACATGACTATCAGTGTCAGGATGAGTCCCGGGACGACGATGTACACGAGGTTCACATTGAAGACGATCTTCGCCATACCGATGGCGACAAATGCCGCTACACCTATCGAGATTATCGCCACGATCAGTTTCCTCGGGAGGACACCGTTCGATGATTCCTCGACCTGGTGACCGAGGATCGATACGGCGGGTTCC
This sequence comes from Eggerthellaceae bacterium, assembly GCA_963651945.1. Classification (GTDB taxonomy): domain Archaea; phylum Thermoplasmatota; class Thermoplasmata; order Methanomassiliicoccales; family Methanomethylophilaceae; genus Methanarcanum. The sequence continues at coordinate 30,662 of CAVJRF010000013.1, forward strand.
GCACATGCTACCAGGAATCCCATCAGGAATCCCAATCCTACGATGATGTACCATTGATCTGCACCCATCTCACCTAGTTTCACACCGAGGCTGGTCGCGATCGGCATAAATCCGGTGTACACACCGGTGAGGAAGATGATGATGCCGATACCTGCGACGAGGGTACCTTCCAGAACGACCGTGACGGCCGTCCATGAGTATTTCAGGAACACCCTCTGGAACAGGACGAAGAATATCATCAGCGGTATCAATGCACTCGCCACGCTGATGGCGGAGCTCTTGAACTCCGTGAACATGAGATCGAAGTCGATCGAGTCATGCGCAACGCTGGAGGTGACGGTCTCGCCTGTACTGCTTCCGCTCATGAGTCCGAGGACCAATACCGCGAGTACGGGTCCGATGGATGCGAGACCTATCATACCGAAACCGTCGAGGCTGTCCTTGCTGTGTCCCATCGAGCAGATACCGATACCGAGCGCCAATAGGATCGGTACGGTAACGGGTCCGGTGGTCACACCGCCGGAATCCAAAGCTATGCCTATGAACTCGGTGTTACCGGTGGCATCCAATATCACGACGAGAGCGATGACCGCTACGTAACCGATGGTTATGAGCATCTTCAGGGAAAGCTTGTAGATGATCCTGAATGCGGCGATGATCAGGAAGACTGCCACACCGATCGCGATCGCATACGTGAGCGTGGTCGGATCGATGGACGAGAACAGGGAGTGCACCTGGGAACCGAAGACGGTGACATCCGGTTCGGCCACGGTGACCAGGAAGGAGATGGCGAACACTATCGCTATCATGAACAACCTCGATTTCCTTCTCGGGATCTCCTTACCTATGGATGTCCCCATGGGATGTATGCCCCAGTCGACACCCGATAGGAAGATGGTGAACCCTGCGATCACCATCGCCACACAGACCAAGAACATCAACATCTGGTCCATCGGGAGTTTAAGTACGAAGATAGCAAGGATCGCCACCAGAATGACAATCGGGACCGTCGATACGATGACCTCTTTGAACTTTTCCCCCAACAGACTCATGGTTGGGGGGTATACGTGCGTCGTATTAAATCATAACGCGCGACTGAAGTTCATCTTCTCAGTTCTTTGATGGTCTTACCCATGTTGATGAAGTGGTCAGCGACCCTCTCCGCATCGGATGTCAGCGACAGGAATTCGGCACCTGCGCTTGTGGAGCATATTCCCTCGCTGATCCTGGCGATATGACTGTCCGCCATCCTGTCGGTGACATCATCGATCCTGTCCTCGATATCGTATGCTTCGTTGAGGGCATCGTAATCCTGATCGACGTACGCCTTGTGGATCTTCTGGTAGAGTTCGTCGATGAGTTTCTGTACCTCTCTGATCTCACCCTTCGCATAATCCGAGAACTCGTCGGACGATACCTTCATCTTCTCCGCGTAACCGATGATGTTCTTGGAATAGTCGCCTATACGTTCCAGGTCGGTCACGGTACGGTAGACAGTGGATACGTAGATGCTGTCCTTCCTGTCCAATTCCGTATTGGAGAGTTTGACGATGAAACGGGGGATGTTCTTCTTCAGATAGTTCAGTTCCTTCTCCTTCGCCCTGAACTCCTTGTAGTCGGCGTTATTCATGGTACAGATGACATCGCACGCATAATCGAAGTTCTCGATGGCGAGCCTCGACATGTTGACCATCTCATTCTTGACCTCCAACACCGCGATGGCGGGTGTCTTCAGCATGTATTCGTTGATGTAGTACATGTGCGGCTCGTCGTCATCGGTGATCTCGACATCCTTCTTCTTGTCCGGAAGGATCTTGGTGACGAAGGCGATGAGATATGATGTCAGCGGCAGCATGATTATGACCGTGATGACGTTGAATATCGTGTGGAACATGGCCAACTGGGTCTGGGGTGCGTTGGGGAACATATCCGCGAAGATCGTTCCGAACGTGCATCCGCCGGATGTCACCGCGGTGATGATGAATCCGACTATGGTGAACAGTATCACACCGAATATGTTGAACGACAGATGTATCGCCGCTACCCTCTTGGCGTTCAATCCGCTGCTCATGGCGGCGAGTACGGCGACGACGCACGATCCGATGTTGGATCCCATCGTGATGTAAATTCCCTGCTCGAGACTTATCAGCCCCTGCACGAGCATGACGATCGCGATGGATGTGACGACGGAGGAGCTCTGTACCAATGCCGTGAGGAGGAAACCGATTATGATGAGAAGGATCAGATTATCGATGTTCGACAGGAAGTCTATGACGGCCTCCGAACCAGCGAACTCGGACATGGAACCGCTCATGAGATCCAATCCGACGAAGAGCATACCGAATCCGGCGACGATACCTCCGATCTTCCTCGTCTTATCCTTCTTGGCGTATGAATAGATGAATGCCCCGACGCCGGCCAGGGCAGAGAAGATGACGGTGAAGCTCATGGAGTCCCCACCGAACATACCCAGGGCGACGATCTGTGCCGTCACGGTCGTACCTATGTTGGCACCGTAGATGATCGCGGTGGCCAGCGTCAGTGACATTATCCCGGCATTGACGAAACCGATGACCAGGACGGATGTCGCACCGGAACTCTGGATAGCGGCCGTGGTGACGGTACCGATACCGACACCCACCAATTTCTTATCGGACGCCTTGGCGAACAGTGCTTTGAGCTTGGAACTGCAGATGGACTCCAGGTTGTTGCTCAACATCATACAGGCTATCAGGAACACTCCGATACCTGCCAATAGCATTAAAATCGCTGTTATCGTCGCTACGGTGTCCATGGGCATCACTGATACGTATTCGGAGATGATAATCAGTCATAGTAGATAAACGAGATTAGTGGGCCCCTGCACATCGGGCCATCGCGTATGACGATATTCGACGATATGACGGATATCATGGGAAACTTAATCTATGTTCTAGATGCTCATTTCGGCCGTGGAGATCGAGGTAAGGACATACATGACCGTAAACGGCCGCAACATCTCGACGAGACAGTTGGAGGTGCTCTCGGCCATAAACAAGTTCGGCAGCAAGACGGCCGCGGCCAAGGAGCTGGGTATATCGCCCCCCGTCGTTCAGAGGTACATGGCACAGATGGAGGACGTGGCCGGTACGCGCCTCATGGCATCCACGCCTAACGGTACCGAGTTGACCGAGACAGGTCTGAGGTTGCTCGAAATCGCGGACATGATGGAATACAGATGCACCGACTACAGGGATTTCACCATCTCCTGCTCCCCGGTGACCGAGGAGTTGGTCATGCAGGCTGTATCCAACACCAAGGTCAAGGCATCCATCATCGTATCGGACGATTACACGAACGTACGTTCCCTCAAACAGGGTATGTCCGATATCATCATACTCGACGATCCGCAGTTATTGAGCGAGGTGGACGATTTTCAATGGTTGGATGTCGGTTACATGGATATGATCCATGTGGATAAGGGTTCGTCATACATCAGATACAGATACGGTGCGCAGAGGATCGCCTACGAACAGTTGGATCTCATGGGCATCAAGTACAGCATCGATGCGGAGACATGTCTCCTCTCCGAGATGATCGACTCCAAGAAGAGTTTCTTCATCGACGAATATCTCCTTCAGAAGAAGGGGCTGAAGATCAAGAGCGCCACCGATAAACATCTTCTCAGGCACTCCATCACCGCCGTCTACAGGAGGGAAGTGAAGGAGATCACACGCATCCTCAGATACCTCCAATCGAAGCACATTATCTGAGTATGACCTCTAGAGGTAATACTCGCTGTCGAGGACATATCTAAATTATATACTACGTAAGAATAACGATTCACAGGTAATAGAAATGGTAGCACCTAACCCTGAATTTGTAAGCGAGCTCGCCGCAGCAGGCGGAGAGGGCGCAAAGATGTGCTTCCAGTGCGGAACCTGCACAGCAGGATGTCCCTCAGGAAAGATCACCGCGTACAGGACAAGGAAACTTATGAGGATGGCACAGCTCGGACTCAAGGATGACATCATCTCAAGTGAGGATCTCTGGCAGTGCACCACCTGTTACACATGTGAGGAGAGATGCCCCCGTGCAGTCCCGATCGTCGATGTCGTCATCGCACTCAGGAACATCGCAGTCGCGAACGGCAAGATGTACCCCGCACACAAGAAGACAGGACAGAACCTCATCGAATACGGACACACAGTTTCGATCAACGACAAGGTCAAGGCACAGAGGAAAGAGCTCGGACTTCCCGAGGTACCCCCGACGGTCCTCGCTAACGAGAAGGCAATGGCAGACCTCAGCGTCATCCTCGAAGCAACAGGCTTCAAGAAATTGGTGGAGTGATTACAATGGCAAAATACGCATTCTTCCTCGGTTGCATCGCACCCCTCAGATACCCCGGTATCGAGAAATCCACAAGGGTCGTTGCAGAAGCACTCGGACTCGAGCTCGTCGATCTCAAGGACGCAAGCTGCTGTCCCGCACCCGGAGTCATCAGGGCATTCGACAAGACGACATGGATCGCCGCAGCGGCAAGGAACCTCGCACTCGCAGAGAAAGAGGGTCTCGACATCCTCACAGTCTGCAACGGATGCTACGGTTCACTCTTCGACGCAGCACACGAGCTCGCAGAGGACAAGGATCTTCTTGCAGACGTGAACAAGATCCTCGCAAAGATCGGACTCGAGTACAAGGGAACCACAAAGGTCAGGCACTTCGCAGAGGTCCTCTACAACGAGGTCGGTGTCGAGGCAATCAAGGCCAAGATCACGAAGCCCCTCGAGTACCAGGTTGCAGCATTCTACGGATGCCACTTCCTCAAGCCCAGCAAGATCAAGCAGTTGGACGACCCCGAGAACCCCCACATCCTCGACGATCTGATCGAGGCAACCGGAGCAAAATCCATGCCCAGGAAACAGAAGGTCATGTGCTGCGGTGCAGGAGGAGGTCTCCGTTCAGGATTCCCCGCCAACGCTATGAAGTTCACACAGACCAACCTCGAGAACATGAAGGAGTCCGGAGCACAGTTCATCATCGATGTCTGTCCGTTCTGTCACCTCCAGTTCGATATCGGTCAGAAGGACCTCGGATTCAACATCCCCGTCCTCCACCTCTCACAGCTGTATGGTATCGCAATGGGAATGGACGAGAAGGAACTCGGCCTCTCAGCACACCAGACACCTGTGGTGCTCTGAACTTAAAACAGGGGGCATATGCCCCCATTTTAAATCAACAATCATTCTCAGACCAGTGGATCGCAGTGTCCACGGCGTGTTTCCATTCCGAGATACGTCTCCTTCTCTCCGCTTCGGGCATCGAAGGTACGAACATCCTGTCGTAGTCCTTCTCTTTGGGTGCGTCCCATAACGTACCGTCCCCCGAGAGGTGTGCGATACCAAGGGCCGTGGCCTCGGAACAATCCGCACATACTATCCTCACATCGGTGATATCCGCGATGAATTGACAAAGGAAGCCGTTACGGCTCATCCCCCCATCCAATCTGATGGTATCCGGTCTGACATCCGTGTCGGCGATCATCGCCTCTATGATATCGTTGATCTGGAATGCGACACTCTCCAGTGTGGCCCTGATTATGTGCTCCTTCCCGACACCCAATGTCAATCCTACGATCATCCCGCGGGCTTCCTGTTCCCAGTACGGTGCACCGAGACCGGAGAATGCGGGTATGAGGTAACATCCCGCCGTATCCTTGATGGAGGAGGCGATCCTTTCCGTATCCCTGACATCTATGACCATGCCCAACTTATCGCGTAGCCATTCCATGATGGCCCCCGCTGCGTAGAACGAACCTTCGATGGCGTATTGTGTCCTACCATCGATCGTCCATGCGACCGTCGTCAACAGGCCGTGCTCGGATCTCTTCACCTCGGATCCCGCATTCATCAGCATGAAACCGCCGGTACCGAGCGTGATCTTCATCTCCCCCTCGGAGAGGCAGGACTGTCCGTACAACGCGGATTGCTGATCGCCCAATATGGCATTGATCGGTACATCGACATCGCCTATCGTGACGGTACCGAACAGATGATCGCTCGGATATACCTCGGGAAGTATCGATGACGGGATGTCGAAGATCGAAAGGAGATGTTCATCCCATCTCATCTCGCCGATATTGAACAGCATAGTCCTGGAAGCGTTGGTATGGTCCGTCGCATGTACGCGCCTCTCGGTCAGATTCCAAAGTATCCATGAGTCAACGTTACCGAAGAGGAGATCCCCTCTCTCGGCCTTCTGACGGGCACCCTTCACATTATCGAGTATCCATGCGATCTTCGTGGATGAGAAATAGGGATCCACCTTGAGCCCCGTCCTCTCCGTGATGTCATCGCCATGTTCCTCACGCAACTCGTGGCAGGAGGACATCGTCCTTTTGTCCTGCCAGACTATGGCGTTGTAGACAGGTAATCCTGTCCTGCGGTTCCATACGACGGTAGTTTCTCTTTGATTGGTTATGCCTATGGACGTACAATTCTTCGGATCGGCCACCTGCATGCATTCCGATATGGTCCTCCTCGTTAGATCGATGATCTCCATCGGATCCTGTTCGACCCATCCGGGTTCGGGATAGTATTGCGTGATTGGCCTCTGTGACATGGAGACGATGTTGTCGTCCTTATCGAATAGGATGCAGCGGACACTCGTCGTCCCCGCATCGATCGTCAGTACGTATTCGTTCATTCTCTGACCGCCATAGGATATATCGTTCTGTTCTAAGCCATCTTCTATTATTAAGAATGTATATGGGGGCGGATGATGTCCCGTGACACCGGATCATGTGCATACATGTCCGTCAGACATGGCCAGTGGTGAGTGATTATCCTAAACAGATAATCCATTCCTAATTGTCCAGAACCGCTTATATTTAAACATACTCAGAACAGTTTATATATCGAATATATATCATCACCTTGCTTCAAATCAAGGAGGATTCTGATGGCAGTAGCAAAGAAAGTCAAGACCGCGTCCCGTAAGATCAAGGACAAGTGGAAAGCAAAGGAATGGTATAAGATTCACGCACCCCGTATGTTCAACGAGGTAGAGATCGGAGAGACACCCGCAATCGATGTCGAAACGATCTACGGAAGGACAGTGGATGTTACGGTCCAGGAGCTCACAGGCGACTTCTCCAAGCAGCACATCAAGATGAAGTTCCAGATCACTGGAGTGGATGGACACGATGCGAAGACATCGTTCATCGGACACGAGCTCACCAGCGATTACGTCAGGAGGCTCACCAGAAGGAAGAAGACGAAGACGGACCACGTCGTCGATGTCGAGACGAAGGACGGATACGTCCTCAGGATCAAGACGATGTCCATCGCGGACAAGAGGATCCAGTCTTCACAGGAAGAGGGAATGAGGCGCTGTATCGCGGATACACTCGTCGCAATGGGAAAGGAGAACGACCTCTCCAACATGATCAAGCTCATCGTCTCCGGTGACATGGGCAGGAATGTCGCAAAGGCATGCCACGTCGTCATACCCATCAAGAGGATCGAGATCCGTAAGAGTGAAGTGCTCTCAACAGGAGAGGGCGAGCCCGAGTCCATCATGGACATCTTCGCAAAGCCCGAGCCCGTCGAGGAAGCTCCCGCCCAGGAAGAGGTTGCAGAGGCACCAGCAGAGGAAACTGCCGAGGAACCTGCAGCTGAAGAACCCGAAGCAGAGTAAACCAATATATCCTCCTTCAAACATCTTCCCTCAAACCAATTACACATGCCGAGGTGGCTCAGCCTGGTGGAGCGTCGGACTCATAGGGTCTAAGATGGTCAACAGACCTCTTCCAGGGAAATCCGAAGGTCATGGGTTCGAACCCCATCCTCGGCACTCCTTATTTCAATCATCTTGTATCAATTGGGACGTACGTTCCGTCGTTCAAAATAAATAATCACCACGCCTTCGAGCATTTTATGAGGCTCATCATCAACACCGGTAAGGGTGGTGTAGGGAAGACATCGATCTCCGCTGCGACGGCAAGACGTGCCGCCAAGATGGGATACAGGACGATGGTCATGAGTACCGACTCTGCACATTCCCTTGCGGATTCATTGGATATCAAGCTCGGGAGCGACATCACGAACATCGGTCCGAACCTCGATGCCTTGGAGATAGATGTGATACACGAACTGAGGACCAAATGGTCCGACATCGAGGGATATATCACGGAATTCTTCAGATCGCAGGGGATGGACGACCTGTCCGCGGATGAGTTCGCCATATTCCCCGGGATGGAGATGATCGTCGCATTGCTTTACATCCTTGATTTCGAGGAGAATGACAGATATGACGTTGTTATCATGGACACAGCACCCACGGGAGAGACCCTCAGACTACTGAGCTTCCCGGACATGTCCGAATGGTATCTCGATAAATTGTTCAACTTGGCCAAGAGGTTGATAACATTCGCGAAGAAGTTCGTCGGCAAGGTAGTGGATTTCCCGTTACCGAGCGAGGCCGTATTCAACTCCATAGCCGAGGTCAAAGGCAAGATGGTAAGGGTGAGGGCCGTATTGGAGGATCCTGAGAAGACGACGGTACGTCTCGTCGTGAACCCGGAGAAGATGGTCATCAGCGAGACCATGCGCGCATACTCCTACCTCTGTCTCTTCAACAAGACGGTGGAGTGTCTGATATGCAACCGCGTGTATCCTGACGATGTGGACGGCGAGTACTTCAAGAAAAAGCTCGAGGAGCAGAAGCAGTACATCGACATGATCCATCATGCGTTCGATCCGATGAAGATATTCTTCTCGTATCAGATGCCCACGGAGATGTTGGGTCCGGACAAGTTGGACCATCTTGCGGATATGATCTACGGCGATACCGACCCTACGGCGATATATGCCCACGAGAGTCCGATGAGGTTCGAGACTGGTGACGGCGAGGACAGGATAGTGCTCAAGACACCGTTCGTGGAGAAGGGCGACATAGAATTGTTAAAACCCAAGAACGATACCATACTCATCCACATCGGAAGTCAGAAGAGGGTCATCAATCTCCCGATAACGATAGCCAAGGAAGAGTTGATAGGCGCCGAGTTGAAGGATAACGAATTGAGGATAAGATTCAGGAGGGAAGAGAGATGAGCGAGATCAGTGATGAGGAGCTTTTGAAGTTCATATCGGAGAACAAGGACAGATTGGTCCAATACATGAAGGAACAGGGCATCGAGGCCGTGGACGTCACCAGGAAGAGCGTTAAAGCGGGTGCGGAGAAGGTCAGCGAGGTCGCAGAGGACGTCAAGGCCGATGTGAACTCGGAGTTCAATGTCATACGCGACAACACGAAGGAGTTCGTCAACGCATTCACGAGAGAGGATGTGCAGAAGCATTTCGTCAGGAGCGGTATGGAGTTCATGATGGCCGTCAGTACGATAATCGATGCCATACCAAAGCCCGGATTCGTATCCAAGGCATGCGACAAGGCATCCGATATCAAGAGCAACATCAACAAGGAATACTGTGCCAACAACCAGGACTGTCCCAGAAAGGCCGAGAAGCCGAAGAAGATCGAGATCGATTGATATGGACATCGATGACGGTATCCGTGCAGTGAAGGCTGCCAGGAAGGTCATAGGGTCCGAGGTCATCGGTGCGGCACCCGAGGTGGAACTGCCCGATTCATTCGACGATCCGTGCGGTGTGTTCGTTACGATCAACACATGTCCCGAAGGCAATCTCAGGGGATGCATAGGCTATCCCGCTCCGGTGTATCCGCTGAAGGAGGCTTTGGTGTATTCGGCACAATCTGCATGTCACGATCCGAGATTCCCGAGACTGACCGACAGGGAGGCGAACAACTGTACCGTGGAGGTCACGATACTCACTCCGCCCGAGTTATTGGATGTGAGCAAGGACAATGTCCCGAAGAGCATAGTCATAGGCCGTGACGGCCTGATGATAAGGTTCGGGAGGAGGAGCGGCCTGTTGTTACCGCAGGTCCCGGTGGAGTTCGGTTGGACTCCCCTCGAGTTCCTGGAACAGTTGTGCCTCAAAGCGAATCTCCCAACGGATGCGTGGAGATACGATGGCACGGAGATATACTCCTTCAGAGGTCAGATATTCCATGAGACATCACCGAACGGTGAGATCACGGAGGGTTGAACATGGATCTCGTCATCGAAGGGAGGTTCTTCATAAACGGGGAGATCAAGGACACCTCCGTAGGGATAGAGGACGGCAAGATCGTCACCATCGGTAACATCGTACGCGGCGGGGATGAGAGGATAAGTCTCGGGAACAGATTGATCCTTCCCGGATTCACGGATCCCCATGTACACTTCAGGGATCCCGGATTCACGAACAAGGAGGATTTCAGATCGGGTACCATGTCCGCATTGTTCGGAGGGAAGACCTGCGTATTGGATATGCCGAACAACGATCCCCCGGCCATAGATGTGCGTACGCTGAGATCCAAGAAGGCCACCGTCGGATCCAAGGCATATGTGGATTACGGATTGTTCGCCGCATTGACACCGGGTTGCAACACCGATCTGTTGGCACCCATGGTCTGCGGATTCAAACTTTTCATGGGATCCACCACAGGCAACATACTCATGAACGATGACGAGGAGATAGGTCATGTGATGAGGGACGTCGCCCGCACAGGCAAGGTCGTCAGCGTGCATGCGGAGGACGATTCGATGATAGTCAGAGGTAACGAGTCCGATAATTGGGACCACCTCAGGGACCGTCCTGTGGAGGCGGAGCATAACGCCATCAGAAGATTATCCAAATACAAAGGCATGAAGGTGAACATCTGTCATGTCACGGATGCAAGATCGTTGGACCTCGCAGCATCGTTGGGATTCACGACGGAGGTCACGATGAACCATCTCTTCCTATGCGCTGATGACAGCAGGTCGGCATACACCAAGGTGAACCCGCCGTTGAGGGACCGTAAGGTCAGGGATTCGCTGTACAAGGCATTCATCGACGGGAAGGTGACCATGTTCGGCAGCGATCACGCTCCTCACACATTGGTCGATAAGGAACAGGATTATCAGAGTGCACCGAGCGGTATACCCACGGTGGAGACGGATGTCCCGATATGGATGGACCTGGTGAAGCACAATCAGGTACCGTTGGCTCTCATAGTCAGGATGGGTGCCGAAATGCCTGCGAGGACGTTCGGTATCAACAAGGGAAGGATAGCCGTCGGGTACGATGCCGATCTGATCGCATTCGACATGAAGAGGCAGACGACCATAAGTGCCGATAGGTTGCATTCGCGTGCCGGTTACTCTCCTTACGAAGGCAGGGAGGCCATATTCCCCGATACAGTTATCATCAGGGGAGAGGTACAGGTCGATGACGGAGAATTCTGCGGAAGTAACGTCGGAGAGGATGTAAGTGGCTATCGAGGTTGATTATTCAGATGTTGCAGGGAAGAAGGCCGAATGTCCGGAGGGATGCGGTATGTGCTGTCTCTGCCAACCGGAGGTCCTTCCCGAGGAGAGGAACTTCTTCAGGACGAAATATCCGAAGATGATGGTCAAGAGCAAATGCGAGGATCAGCACTTCGCATTGGCGATGAAGAAGGGCAGGGGCTCCTGTGTCTTCCTCAACGGCAGGAAGTGCGACATCTATCAGAACCGTACCACCTACTGCAGACAGTTCCCGTATCATTTCTACGTGAGTGACAGGATAAAGGTGGAATTGGACCTCTCCTGCCGTGGTGTTTGGACCGGCAAGGGTAACGATGCGGAGGAGGAGGCGAGGGCATTGGCACAGGCCTCCGAGAGGAGATTGAACATGACATTGAAGGAAGCATCCTCGGTCTACAGGGAATTCTACTCCATCTGCAAGGAGACCGGCGTCATGTGCGACGTATCGCAGCTGAGGATGTCGGTGTCCGAGAATCTCAAGAACTTCACCAGTCTGGCATATATCGCTAAAGCTATGGATCTGTCACTCGAGGAACCCAAGATGTCCCTGGACAGGGTGACCGCGGAATCCAAGTTCGATCTCAAGGATCTGACCGAGGCCGCGATGGATGCATCCCTTGGTTCCATGGGTTCCAACGATCCGCTGAGCGTCCCCGTATACTGTGACAAGGACTACAATTGGAACATGTTCATGGCCAACGGAAGCACCATCGAGTGGACCGTAATGGATGACGAAGGAGATCTGCACCACAAGGGATTCGTCGATGCCAAGGACATAGAATTGAAAGAGCCAGACGAGAGCGGTAAGAAGGTACTTGCCGATTACATCTCGGTCCTGAACGGCAGGGACAGCTTCCTCGGGAGCGTGTTCTACATGATGGATGACCTCGGATACGAGGACGACATGGCCAACTCATATTACGGAGCGCTCTGCGTAACGATCATAGATCTGCTCTGGAGGGCATCGATGTTGGACCACTTCTTCGGTACGGGCATGGGTGCGGAAGGTATCAAAGAGGCCATAATCTTCTACGACATGGACAGATTGGATGCACCTGCAATAGGAGCGTTCGTCTGATCCCCTCTTATAATAAGGGGATACAAGGTCTTTTATAGTAAACCGATAATGGGCTTGACGGTGGCTGAAATGATGAAACCGTTATCCGTACTTCAAGCATCAGCAGGTAAGAACGTTATCGTTGAGCTTAAGGGTAAGAGAGAGTACAGAGGAGTGCTCGACGGATACGATCCCCACATGAACCTCGTTCTGAAGAACGCGGATGAGATGGTCGAGGGAGAGGTCGTCAGGAAGCTCAGCACAGTCATTGTCCGTGGAGACAATGTGATCTACATATCACCATAAGGAGAGATGAAATATGACGAGAGGAACACCGGCACAGGGTAAACACAACAAATACAAGACACACATCCCTTGCCGCAGATGCGGAAAGCGCGCTTACCACGTCAGGACAGGAGTTTGTGCCTCCTGCGGATACGGTAAGACTGCAACGCTCAGGTCCTACAATTGGGCCAAGACGCACTAAGGAAGAGGAATCGAGATGGCCGGCCCGAAGCACAGCTGCGGTGTTGTCGGAATGAATGCGACATACAACGTGGTACCTTTTCTGCAGAGGGCATTATTGGTCATCCAACACCGCGGACAGGAGTCCGCGGGTCTCTCCGTCTTCGACGGTAAGAATTTTCAGACCGTCAAGAACAACGGTCTAGTAGATGCTGTACTCAATGAGAACAGCCTCAGGAACGTATCAGGTAACTGTGGTATAGGTCACGTAAGATACTCGACCACAGGTTCCCATACATCGATGAACGCACAGCCTCTCACGGTACAGTCCGTGAAAGGCACTGTCGCCATCGCCCATAACGGGGATATAACCAATTATCACAAGCTCAGAGAGGATTACTTCAAACAGGGTTGGTCCTTCCTGACAGATTCCGACTCGGAGATCATCGCACGTATCCTCTCTAAATATCTGTATTCGGCCGACGATCCGTTCGTCGCGATCAGGAACATGATGTCGGAGTTGGACGGCGCATACGCATTGGCGATCATGATCAACAACCGTCTCTTCGGAGTGAGGGATCCCCATGGTCTCAGGCCATTATGCATCGGCAAGGTCGAAGGCGGACACATCATCGTGTCCGAGAGTGCGGCCCTGATGTCGATGGGTGCGGAGTTCGTCAGGGATGTGGAACCCGGTGAGATCGTCGAGATCAAGGACGATATCATACTGTCCGATAAACCGAAGGAACCCATCCATAAGGCCCACTGTATGTTCGAGTGGATATACTTCGCAAGACCGGATTCCGTCATCGACGGCAGATGCGTCTATCAGGTCAGGAAGAACATCGGTATCATACTCGCGAGGGAATCCCCTGCGGATGTGGATCTCGTCATGCCGATCCCGGATTCGGGACGTGCCCATGCGATAGGATACTCCTTGGAATCGGGTGTACCGTACGAGGAGGGTTTCATGAAGAACCGTTTCGTCGGTCGTACATTCATCCTTCCCGATCAGTCCGCCAGGGAGAACGCCGTGGCGATGAAGATGAATCCGATAAGGTCCACCATCGAAGGTAAGCGTGTGCTCATCGTCGACGACAGTATCGTGCGCGGTACGACATTGATGAAACTCATCAAATTGCTCAGATCGGCAGGTGCGAAGGAGGTCCACGTGAGGATCGGTTGTCCGCCTGTCATAGCCCCGTGCTATTATGGTGTGGATATGAAGACCAGGGACCAGTTCATAGCCTGTACGCACACCATCGAGCAGATCAGACAGTCGATCGGTGCGGACAGTCTCGCATACATAAGCATCGACGGTCTCGTCGAGGCTCTCGATCTGCCCAAGGACGATCTCTGTCTCGCCTGTGTGAATGGCCTCTATCCCACAAGGATAGAGGGTGAGAAGTACCGTTACGACTGATCGTCCTCGTCGTCGAAATCCATCTCCGTCTTCGGGAGTGGTGCTCCGCAGTAGATGCAGTTCTCCGCGAACATATCGTTGTATGTTCCGCAGCATTCACATTTCTTCGATACTTGGGTCATGACCACGTCATCACGTATGGTCGATAAACAGTTATTGCATCATACGGGCCATATGCGGAGTTAGCACTACATGTAATGGTCGCTTTTATCGGCACTCGGCGCATGGTCATATTCGCCAAGGAGGATGAGGTCCGCAGATGTGGGCTTCAGCCTGCATGCGGATGGACTCTCTGAGTTATTCTTTAAGGAGGTGACAAAATCGCCGATGTGAAGAAGAACCAGGGAGACGTACTCCAATTCTGCTCCCTGGTCCTTAGGATCGTCCACCTGTTGGTGGAGATTTTAAGGTAAACCTCTTACGGTTGCCGAAAGGCGACCGGTCAAAGTTCGATTCTATCATCATCTGCAGAGTATTTATCAACTTCGCCATCACGAGATATGTCGTCAATCATTCAACATAGGGGTACGCATGGCGTAACAGATCTGGGGTGGACATGGATATGCACCCTATCCCAACTTCGGATCGATGTGGATCTTCGCGTACATCGGAACATCGGCCATTGTTTTAGAAAGTAGATAACTTTACAGAAACCTGATTGAACTCATTATAGATAAGAGAAAGCCTCTGTTTGAACGAGATGACGTAGTCATCGAGTGAGAACAGAGGCTTTCTCTAAAGATCGACGCCTCAGGAACAGATGGCGTCGGCGTATTCTCGATGTCCTGTCGATAGCTCACGCTATCGCATCGCGATGCTGTTGTGTATGATCAATTGACGAAGAGCTTCATCGGATCGGATTCCGGAAGATCCGTCTTGTAATAGACCTCATCCGGCGTTCTAAGGCCTAACGCATGATGAGGCCTGATGCTGTTGTAGAAATCCATGTAATCGTACAGGATGACACGTTTCTCTTCGATATCGTCGGTCTTATCGATATCCGTCTCACGACGGATATTCCCGTGCCAGCGTTCGACCTTCCCTTGGGTCGTGGGTTTCCTTATCCCTCCCATGCGATGGTCTATCCCGTATTCGTCACAGAACTCATCGAACCTCGAATTGCCGCCATATGTGGAGTACCACTGGGCGCCGTGGTCCGAGAGGATGGTCTTCGGCGCCCCGTGTTCCATGATGGTCTCTTTGATTATGCGTAAGACATCATCCGTGGTCCATGAGTAACTGATGTTCTTCGAAAGGATCTTCCTGGAATGGTCGTCGATGACCGATAGCAGGTGTGTACCGGCTCCCAGATCGACGTAGTCGATCTGCCACATCTCGTTGGGGAATGAGGCGCAGAAACGCTTGCGGGCCTGCCCTCTCTTCTTCGTGATGTTGTCGAATCCGCATCTTCTCAATGTCTTCCTCACCGTCGGTGCGGAAGCATCGACGTTGGCGATCCTCCCTATCTTCTCCGCGCCGAGGAAACCGTACTTCTTCCTCGTCTCGACGACGGCCTTCTCGATCTCATCGCATTTCGGCGTAGCTCCGGGTCTCGGCCCTGGCCTCTTCGAGGCCAGGAGGCTCTTGAAACCTTTCTTGAAGCCGTATTCCTCCTTGGTGATGGTCATTATCCTTCCGCCTCTGGGGCCATGTCTGATGACCTTTCTTGCGGGTTTTACGACCACAAGCAGCAGATTGCAGATGTTCGCTATGGCTTGATGACTCATGCCGAATCTCGCCCCTATGGCCCTATAGGACTCCCCTTTGATGCGATATTGACAGATTTTGACCTTTTTTGCCTGTCTTTCATCCTCAAGCTTTTTTAGTCTCTTCGCTGTACGCTTATCTGGATTCTTTCTGGTCATTCCAATTTCCTGTAAAGAATCCACTTCTTACTAACTTTTCGTAGAAAACAGAAAACATACACTCGCTTCGTTCGTGTCTGTTTTCTGTTTTCTTTTTGTCAAGTTAATTGTTTTCTAAAACACTGATGGAATTGTGATAACAGAGAAGGATTATTCCAACTACATCAAGAATTCCAA
>CAVJRF010000014.1:0-39803 GCA_963651945.1 Eggerthellaceae bacterium
TCTATACAAAGATATCAGGAAGAAATACGCGGAGGTCTAATTACCGAACACAGTTCACACCTCCCTTTACTTTTTATAACTGTACGCATATCCTCTCGACAGAGGAGACTTATCATGGCAATGACACCAAGAGAGAGAGTACTCGCAGCAATGAAACAGGAGAAGCTGGACAGACCCCCGGTCGCAGTCTTCACACAGTCGGCAACCATCGACCAGATGGACGCCATCAACACATACTGGCCCGAGGCACACTCAGATGCAAAGATGATGTGCGAACTCGGTGCAGCACAGGCAACTGTCTTCGGATTCGAGGCAGTAAGGTCCTCATTCTGTCTTACGGCAGAGGCAGAGGCACTCGGATGCAAGGTGGATCCCGGAAAGAAAGACAGGACCCCCATGCTCAAGGCACACCCCTTCAA
Source organism: Eggerthellaceae bacterium (assembly GCA_963651945.1). Taxonomy (GTDB): domain Archaea; phylum Thermoplasmatota; class Thermoplasmata; order Methanomassiliicoccales; family Methanomethylophilaceae; genus Methanarcanum. The sequence goes on from CAVJRF010000014.1 coordinate 420, forward strand.
ATTCGACCCCATGTCCGGCGAATACGACGAGCCCAACCTCATGGCGCCCGAGGAATTCATCAAGACCGGAAGGCCCGCAGTCATCATCGAGGCAACAAAGCTCATGAAAGAGAAGTACGGAAAGGAGTACGCAGTTATCGCAGGTAACACAGGACCCTTCACACTCGCAGGTCACCTCGTTTCGACAGAGAACCTCGTCTTCGGAATCATGATGGAGCCCGACAAGGTCAAAGAGTGGGTCGACGCAGTCAACCCCATCGTCAAGGCATACTGCCAGGCACTTTCCGACGCAGGAGCGGACATCATCCAGATGTCAGAGCCTTCGGCATCAACCGATCTCCTTTCACCTGACATGTTCACGGAGTACGCGGGATCATACGTCAAGGAATCGCTCGCAGCAACAAAGGGATGCGACACAGTTCTCCACATCTGCGGAGACACAGAGCCCATCCTCGGTCACATGATCGACACAGGCGTCACCGGACTCTCAATCGAGGAGAAGGTCGACTCCGCAAAGGCAGTCCAGATCGTTGGCGGACGCGCAGCACTCGTCGGAAACGTCGGTGTCGTCGCACCTCTGCTCCAGGGAACACCCGAGGACTGTGCAGCAGCAGGAAAGAGGATCGCAGAGGCAGGATTCAACGTAATCTCACCTGGATGCGGACTCTCTGCCCTCATCCCCGGCGCGAACCTCAAAGCACTTGTCGACTCCGTCAAGTCACTTTGAGTCAAGCTCAAAAAATAGGTAACACCAGGGGGCTTCGGCCCCCACACTTACACTTCTGATATCACGGCCATTTTATACTCAGCATTCCAATATCTGACTGAGGATATACTATGGCATACGGAATAGCACTCGACCTTGGTACGAGCGGGTTCAGATCCCACCTTGTCGATCTCGACAAAGGGGCTAAGATCATCGATACAGCGATCACCGTGAGGCATCCGCTCCCGGGTGCGAACATCATGGATCATATGCACTTCTGGATGACATCCGGGAGGGCGATCACGCACAACATCATCGCACAGACGGTGTACGATCTCATAAGTCTCTACGGGAAGGACAGGCTCGCCGATGTGAAGAGGATATCGGTATGCGGTAACCCTATCCAATTATCATTGTTCGAGGACATCGAGGTAAGGGACCTGGCGTTCGCCGGTCAGAACAAGCTGAAGAGCCTCGGTATCACCCCTCCGTCCAGGAAGGCACACACCACCACCGCAGGGGACATAGGATTGATCGGTATCGATCCGGAGGTGGAGGTGCTCATACCCCCGGCCATAAGACACGAGATCGGTGCGGATGCGCTGGCCATGATAATAAAGTCCGGCATGCTGGACAGGAAGGAGGTCTGCATGGTCACCGATTACGGTACGAATGCCGAGATGGGACTCTATGTGGACGGCGAACTCTATTCCGGTTCCGCTGCGGCGGGTCCGGCCATGGAGGGTCAGTCCATAGAACAGGGAGTCCTCGCATCTCCGCGTGCCATATCGGATGTGAACATCTCCGAGGACGGGACATGGGAGAACATAGTCCTCGACGATCACCTCATACCTGTGGTGACATCGAAGGTGGATCCGGTCACGGGTAACACGGTCAAGATCATGGATTACAAAGCGAAAGGTATCACGGGTACCGGTACCGTCTCATGTATCTCGGAGGGCCTCAGGTCCGGTGTGATCAAGCTCCCCGGCGTCGACACGCCCGACAACAGGATCCATCTGGTGGACGGAGTATCGATCTCGGCGAAGGATGTGCACGAGGCAGGTAAGGCCATGGGTGCGATCCGTGCGGGACACAGGACACTGATGTATGAGGTCGGTTTATCCGATGCGGATGTGAAGGTCATGTACATGGCCGGTGCGTCGGGTACGTATGTCGATCCGTTGAAGGCACAGTACTGCGGTATGATCCCCCGTGTGTTGGAGGAGGTCTATCAGCTTGGTAACACATCGCTGATGATGGCCCACGACCTGTTGAAATCGGACGGTGCATTGGATATGATGCAGGATGTCGCCAACTCGATATCCGCCAACCACATCATGTTCGCCGGCAACCAGAAGTTCGAGGACATGTATGTGCTCGAACTCGCATATTGGGACGAGGGTATGCCGTATGAGATGTACAACGACATGATGGTCGCATCCGGATTCCCGCCGCTCCCGGACATAGTGGTGCCGAAGATCTGCAAGAGGATCGTGAAATCGGACATACCCGATGTGGGTGCGGGAATACACACATTGGATCCCGTCGGTATGGTCATGCGCGGTGTGTTCGACGGATGTACCGGATGCAGGAAATGTCAGCGCGGATGTCCCGAGAAGGCACTCACCGTGACGGATATCGACGGTGCACACCAGATAAACGTACGTTCCGACCTCTGTCTCGGTACCGCATGCAAGGCATGCGAGTTCAACTGTCCCGAGAAGGTCTACTCCTTCACCGACCTGAAGGTCGAATACAAACTTTGATCCCAGAGGGGGGCCAGATGCCCCCTGTCTGGACACATTTTATACCTTGGTATTAACATCCTTAACGCATGTCCGATAACAGCGTATTCGCAGAGAAGTTCAGGACCATCCTGAAGCTCAGACATGAGCCCGTGGCCGTGAAGTTGGTGAAGAAGGATGAGGAGTATCCTGCGGGATACGAGTCCCCCTCCGAACAGATGACGCACTGCCAGGCCGTGATGAGTGCGAAGAACGGCAACTCATACAAATTACCCGCGGAATTGCAGTCATGCAACGTCGGTGCATCCACCCTGGGGATGGTACCGAAACCCGCGAAGGTCATCAGCGGAGAGTTCCATGCGAACATCGGTCTCCACGAGTCCCCCGAAGCGGCCAAGGCCATGGTGGCGGCCGCTATGGACGTTCCTTTCGAGACACAGGGCGAGATAGTGTGCCCGCTGAAGGATGCGAATTTCAAGCCCGATGTCGTGGTGTTCGTCGACATCCCCGAGAGGATCTACTGGTTCGAGGTGTTCCTCACACGCAAGACCGGCGGACGCGTGACGTACACGACGGCACCGTTCCAATGCGCATGCGAGGACGTCACAGCCGTACCGATCATCACCGGCAAGCCGAACATCTCCATCGGTTGCTTCGGATGCAGGAAGAGGACGGATATGAAGGCCGACGAGATGGCCATAGGCGTCCCCTACGATCTCATCCCCGAGATGGTGTCCGTCCTTGAGGTATACAAGGACGGTGTGTTCACCAAAGCGAAGAGGGATTGAGACTCATCATCGGCCCCGGATATGCATGCTGGGGCCGAACATTTTTCTTAGATTACACGTATGTGCCTTAACTATCGTTAAACATATTTATATCATGAAAACGTAACGATGTTGCATGGCGGATATGATTGATAGAAAGGATGTTGAAATCCTCAAACGGTTGAAGTTGGATTCACGCACACCATTGGGTGTCATCGGTAACAAGATGAACATATCCAAGGCGACCGTAAGCCGCCGTGTCGCGAGGATGGAGGACGACAGGATCATCCGCAAATACTCCATGGACATCGATCTTGCCAGCATAGGCATCATGAAATCGTTGGTCATGATGCAGATCGTGGGTACTCCCACCGCCGTCGTGATAGATCAATTGAAGGATTATGAGGAGATCGGACACATCTACAAGACATTCGGCGATCACAACATCATATGTGAGATATTCACCAGGAATGTTGACGAGATCTACGAGATGATCCAATCCAAACTGCTGAAGATGCCCAGCGTAAGGAACGTAGAGGTGGATGTTCTTATAGGTGAGGAGACGCTCAACGAGAACGCGGACCTCGATCTCTACGAGAAGAGGTTGAAGGATTGATAGGATGGCAGGCATAATACTCGAACGTTGTCCGAAGGTATCGGCGGAGACGGGAATAAGGGTCGTACCGCCGGAGGAGACGCTGAAGAGAGCGTTACCTCTTCTGGAGAAGGCAGGGATGGAACCCCTGGAGGATATCACGGATAAGGACAACATAGGTATCCCTGTATTCTCTGTATATAGGAAGAAGACGGCGAAGGGTACCTTCGGCAACTACAACGGAAAGGGCGCTACACGCGAACAGGCCATGGCATCCGCCGTCATGGAAGCAATAGAGAGATACAGTGCGGAACTGCATGACGACGACGAGATCGTCTACGGTACCATACAGCAGGTCAGGGACAACGGTCCGATGATCGAACCCGACGACCTGATATTGCCCGCACGCGTGATGTACAATCTCGAATCCGCGGACATAGCATGGACAACGGGGTACGACCTCATCCAGGGCGAGGAGGTATGGGTCCCGGCATGTGCCGTCTTCTATCCATATTATCCCGACGGGGATCTGCAATTGTTCAGATTCCACACGAACGGTATCGCTTCCGGGAATACTATCGAGGAAGCCATATTGCATGGTATGTTCGAGGTCATCGAGAGGGATGCATGGTCGATAGCCGAGGCATTCGACAGGACCAATGCCGATATCATCATCGATGACGAGGACTCCGTTCCCGGGAAGTTGCTCAAACAGTTCAGGGATAACGGTGTGGAGATCCATCTGAAGGATCTCACCAGCGATCTCGGTATCCCGACCATAGGAGCATCATCGGATGATATCGCAACGAAGGATCCCGAACTCTTGAACATCGGAGTGGGGACGCATCTCGATCCCGTGATAGCGGCGACGAGGGCTTTGACAGAGGTAGCTCAGAGCAGGACCACGCACAAGCATGGACTGAAGGTGAATGCGAATCTCGTGAAAGTGACCAAGGAGATGGGTTACGAGAAGATCAAAGCGGTCAACAGACTGTGGTATTCCGATTGCGAGAAGAAGATCAAGCTGTCCGAGATGGAGAATCTCGCCACCCCCTACGTCAGGGATGATATCGAGGTCGTATTGGGAAGATTGGTCGATAACGGGTTCGATCGTGCGGTCGTCGCAGACCTCACGAGGAAGGATGTCAACATCCCCACGGTGAGGATGATCATCCCCGGGATGGAGGTCTCCACCATGGATTCGGAGCGCGAAGGTCCGAGACTCTGGGGAAGATGGCCAAAACAGTGATAGAACTGATAATGGGTTCGATAAAAAAGAACCATTAAATATCAATTCTGGACCGGTTCTGACCCGTCCGGAAATCATATTTAAACGGCCAAAAACTGGCCATTTCTTTCTTAACGATAGTTAATTTCACTAAACGCTTTACTTTATATCCTACAAAGTCATACCGAAATACTGCAAGGGGAGGCAAAAAGGTTAGCCCTTTTGCTGATTTATGAATAGATGGAGGTATGAAATGCCAAAATACAATGACGTAATAGATCTGTATGACGACAGGGGAAAGCGTATCGCTAAGCAGATTCCTCTGGAAGCAATCAGTCCGTTGCGCAACAATGCAATCAAGAGAATTGCAGCTATGACCGAGAGGACGATCGCAGTCAACCTCGCTGGAATCGAGAAAGCTCTCAAGACCGGTTCGATGGGTGGAGACGGTGCAATCATCAAGGGAAAGGAAATCGACATCCCGCTCGTCAAGAATGCAGACAAGATTGCAAAAGCAGTGAAAGAAATGGTCCAGGTACAGGACGGAGACGACACAATCGTCAACGTCAAATCCGAGGGAAAGAGCCTCGTAGTTGTCGTACCTGAGGCAAGGATGCGCGCAGGTATCGAGTACACGACCGGATTCACATCCGTCGCAGCAGCAACAGTACAGGCAATCATCGACGAATTCAAGATCCCGATGTACAAGGCAAACATGGTCAAGGGAGCAGTATGGGGAAGATACCCCCAGACAATGACCTTCACCGGTTCCAACGTAAGGTTCATCCTTGAGGTTCCCCAGAACAACGAGGGTGCAGGTTACGCACTCAGGAACATCATGGCGAACCACGTCGTCGCACTCGTCGGCAGGAACGCAATGCAGGGTGTTGCACTTTCAGCGATCTTCGAGCAGACAGCATCATTCGAGATGGGTGACGCAATCGGTCCGTTCGAGAGAGGACACCTTCTCGCACTCGCATACGAGGGACTCAACGCCAACAACATGCTCTACTCAATCGTCAAGAAGAACGGAAAGACCGGAACAGTCGGTACCGTTATCGAGTCACTCATGGAGAGGGCACTCGAGGATGGAGTCATCAGGGTAAAGGAGACACTCCCCAGCGGATACAAGGTCTACACAACCGATGATCTCATGCTCTGGAACGCATACGCAGCAGTCGGACAGGTTGCAGCAGTCATGGTCAACGTCGGAGCAGCAAGGGCAGCACAGGGTGTTCCCTCAACAATCCTCTACTACAACGATCTCCTTGAGCACGAGACAGGTCTGCCTTCAACAGACTACGGACGTTCAATGGGAGTTTGTGTTGGAATGTCATTCTTCTCACACTCGATCTACGGTGGAGGAGGACCTGGACTGTTCCACGGAAACCACGTCGTTACAAAGCACTCGAAGGGAGTTCTGATCCCCGCTGTCACAGCAGGTAACTGTCTTGATGGTGGAACACAGACCTTCTCAGCAGAGGCAACCTCAGGACTGTTCAAAGAGGTCTTCGGAGATGTTCCTGAGTTCAAGACACCGATGCAGATTGTCGCCGCGGAGGCAAAGAAAGTCGCAAAGAAGCTGTGATGTTAAATGTCAGAGAGTACCGTTAATTCAGACCCCAACTATGCCGGAGTACCTCTTCCCGAGGTATGGATTCAGAGCCAACGTCTTCTCGGAGCCGAGAGCACCGAGAGGGTACTGAACGCATTGGAGGGTGTGGAGAAGATCAGACAGATCAATCTCAAAGGCGAGAGCCTTCCGGCCACCATCAACAGTGGTCCCAACAAAGGCCTGCCCAACAACCATTCCGAACGCAGGATCATCAAGTTCCGCGGGAACGATGTGGAGCTCAGACACCTCGTCGGGGATTTCTACATCGAGCTCAACGTCAACAACGAGGAAGAGCTTGCGGAGAAGGTCAAGGAGATAGAAGAGGCTGTCAAGGATGTGATGCCTTTCGGCTACAGCGTCCAGGTCGGTAGGTACTCCAAGTACAGAGCATCAATGCACGATTATAGATAAGGTGTTTAATTATGGCATACAAGAGACAATTCTACCCTGGAGAGTCCATCCCTGCAAAGAACAGGCGCAGATACATGGACCCCAAACAGAACCTTAAGAAACTGAGAGACATCGCAATGGATGATGTCGTCAGGATCATGGGACACAGGAACCCCGGAGAGGAATACAAGTCGATCCACCCCCCGATCGAGGAGGGAAAGGAGCCCGACTGTCCTATCAGGGCACTCGTCAAACCGATCGAGGGAGCAAAGCACGGAGACCGTGTAAGGTACATCCAGTTCACGGACTCAGTCTACTTCGCACCCATCTCGCCCTACCAGAGGGCATGGATGTACCTCTCCAGGTACAGAGGTATCGATACCGGTACACTGTCCGGAAGGCAGATCATTGAGATGCGTGAGAGGGATCTCGAAAAGATCGCAAAAGAGATGATCGACAACGAGACATTCGACCCTGCACTCACCGGAATCAGGGGAGCAACAGTTCACGGACACGCATGCCGTCTCGATGAGCACGGACTCATGTTCGACGCATGGCAGAGGTACGTCTGGGACGACAAGAAGAAAGAAGTCGTATACGTCAAGGACCAGGTCGCACTTCCCCTTGACAGGAGAATCTCCGTCGGAAAGCCCGCAAAGATGGATGACCTCAAGAAGAGGACCACAATCTTCAGAGCAGACGGTGTAGACATGAGAGACGACAAAGAGGTTACCATGTACGGTCTCAGGATCCACAAACTGAGAACACTCGGTGGTTACCAGCCCTACAAAGTTAAGGGGATCTGATTAAGATGGCAGCAAAAGAAAGGTTGTTTATTGACGCCTGTAAGAAGAAGTTCAAAGAGGACCCTACCAGCATCGAGACAAAGTTCTACTGCTACGGCGGATGGAAACAGTCAAAGAGGAAAGTAGAGTTCGTAGAAGCAGCAAACAAGATCGCAAAACAGCGTGGTATCCCCATGATGAACCAGGACATCGGAGTTCCGCTCGGACAGAGGTCCTGGATGCCCTACCAGTTGTCACACACTGACATCTTCGTAGAGCCCGATGATCTTCACTGCATCAACAATGCGGCTATCCAGCAGGCATGGGACGACATCAGGAGGACAGTCCTCGTCGGACTCGACTCACCCCACGCAACAATCGAGAGAAGGCTTGGAAAGGAAGTCACACCTGAGACGATCAACGAGTACCTCGAGGCAGTTAACCACACAATGCCCGGAGGAGCAGTCGTTCAGGAGCACATGGCTGAGATCAACCCTGCACTCGCATACGACTCATACGTCAAGGTCTTCACCGGAAACGACGAGCTCGCAGACGAGATCGACAAGAGGTTCCTCATCGATATCAACAAGCAGTTCTCCAAGGACCACGCAAAGCAGCTCAAAGCAGCGATCGGAAACACCCTCATGCAGGCAGTACGTGTCCCGACCATCGTCGGACGTGTCATGGATGGAGGAACGATCTCAAGGCACGCAGCCATGCAGATCTCAATGGCCTTCATCACATCATACAAGCTCGCAGCAGGAGAGGCAGCAATCGCTGACTTCGCATACTCTGCAAAGCACCAGTGTATCAACATGGGTACCATGATGCCCGCAAGGCGTGCAAGAGGACCCAACGAGCCTGGAGGAATTCCCTTCGGATTCATGGCAGATATCGCACAGTCGGACCGTGTCCACCCGGATGACCCCGGACGTGCAGCACTCGAAGCAGTCGCACTCGGTGCAATCGTCTTCGACCAGATCTACCTCGGTGGATACATGTCTGGTGGAGTCGGATTCACACAGTACGCATCTGCAGCATACACCGACAACATCCTTGAGGATTACACATACTATGCAATCGACTACATCAAGGACAAGTTCGGCGGCTTCGGAAAGCTCAACCCCGAAGACTTCGACAAGCTGATCCAGCTCGGTGACGACATCAACTCCTACGCACTCGAATCCTACGAGAGATACCCCGCTATCATGGAGGCACACTTCGGTGGATCACAGAGGGCAACAGTTGCAGCAGCAGCATCAGGTATCGCCGGTTCAATGGCTACCGGAGTCGCAGACTGCGGTCTTAACCTCTGGTATCTCTCGATGCTCCAGCACAAGGAGAGGACAGGAAGGCTCGGATTCTACGGATACGACCTTCAGGATCAGTGCGGTTCAGCCAACTCATTCGCATACAGGTCCGATGAGGGTCTGCCCATGGAATTGAGGGGTCCGAACTACCCCAACTACGCAATGAACGTCGGTCACCTTTCCGGATACACCGGTATCCCCAAGGCAGCTCACGCAGCACGCGGAGACGCATTCACAGCCAACCCATTCATCCGTATCGCATTCGCAGACCCGAGCCTCGTGTTCGACTTCGCGAACGTTACGAAAGAGGTCGGACGCGGCGGACTTCGTGAATTCAAGCCTGCAGGTGAGAGGACCGCAATCATTAAGGCATAAGCGTGAGACACATGCAACTGGGTGAGATCTACAAATACATGCCAACATCGACTGTTGGGAAAGTGGTGGACGTCCGTGACAGGGACGGTAAGACCTGGGCTCTGCTCGATTTTACCGGTCTTTGGTACGACGTATCAAAACTCACTCCCGCGGATGCGAGCGAGTATAAAGAGGTCTCGTTCAAGTACAAGGAGAGGTCCTTCGATACCAGCGTTAGGTCCATCGAGGAACTGGCGAATGAGATCAGGGACGTCGACATATCTGACTTCACACCCAGTGGCGGCGGATGAACGCTTAACCTTCCAAACCTTTTCCCAATTTTACCTTTTTTTCTTCTTTCGTATTGTTTTTCTATGATGATGTCGATATTGCATATGCCGTGACATACGGCAAGAAGTGATAAGATGGGAAAAACATCATTCAACATCAAGGATCCGCAGACACTGGTCGGATTCATTCTCGGACTCCTCTTTGTAATCATATTCGGATGGATAGGAATCATCATCCTAGCGGTCGTCGGTCTGATCTACTACCTTGTCACCAAGAAGGACATAAAGGCCGCTCTGATCGGTGCGCTCGTCGGTATCGTCCTAGGTGTCATCATCTATCTCATCGTCGGCGCCATATTCACATTCATCTGATGGGACTATGATGTCGGATCCAAACACTTTACTTTCTTTTATATGATCTTCACTGTGATGCGCCCATAACGATCATCTCGTGATGATGGACCGTCTTTGAGAATATATCGTCGAACATCCTGTCTTCATGGTTAAATAGTGATTCCATAATCCGATGGACATCGTGAGTACAATGATCGGCGATAACGGTTATCTCATAGGCAAGAACGTCATCACCAAGGATGCATACATACTTGGAGAGATACAGGATTATTCATGCGAGACCATATCATGGGACATAATCGGCCTCAAGGTGAAGAGCACGAATTCGGTGGCACCTTTGCTCGATATCGGTAGCGGAAGATCCATGATCCTGCTCCAACCGGACGATTTCACGATGAATGAGGTCGTTCTGTCGGAGGATACCATCGAGAGCATCAGATCGAAGATCACGGCCGACAACTCGGATTACCTTTCCGTGGGTTCGATGATCGGGATGAATGTGTTCGCTTCCGACGGACTGTTGGTCGGGACCATAGAATCATTCGAGGTCGATTTCTCCAAATGGAAGGTGATCTCGATGAGGATAAAGTTGGACAAATCGGCGCATCAGCCGCTCGGTGTCAAGAAGATCCTGTTCGGTAAGAGGATAGGCGGAATACTCATGTCCCAGATTGACGGGATGAAGGATTCCGTGATACTGTCGTTGGATACCGACAGCATCAGGGATCAGATGATCATCCTTTGACCGTGTTGAATGCCACGAGGATGGATGCGTATTTTCCGTTGTCATTCATCCCGTGCCATTCCCTGATCATCTTGTCGCACGTGGGTGCGGGACTGCATGATATGACGTCATAGCATCCGTTGCCCTCGTTCAATTCAGGGAACGGGACAGGCGGCATGATGAACGCCTCCTTCCCTCCTTCGGGTATCTTGACGTACGGGAAGAGGACGAATCCGTCGGATAACCAGACCACATCATCCCTGTTCCTGTATTCTGCGGATGTCTCCGGGAACACTTCCGTTCCGAGCAACTGTCCGTCACTAGAGAGCAGGATGACCGTTGGCTTCGGCGGCGGTCTGAATCTCGGATCTTTGACAATGCAGATGACCTTCTCCCTCTTCAGGGCCTCCATGTAGCCCATGTTGCAGACGGTGATCCCTCCGCTTGCCTTCACCTTGTTCTCTTCAGCCTGAACCTTGGCCTTGATATCATCGTCGAGGTAGAATGCATCGATGACACCTCTGAGGCCTTTCAGCAGTTTGATGTACTGGTCATCCTCGGTCATATGCGACCATGTATGCTATCTGGCTCTAATATACCTTGTCCTCGGAGAGCTTCGTTATGATGGGTTCCTTGTTCGTGAGTATCTCTCTGATATCGACGACGCCGATCGCAGCGATCGCCTTGCCGTCGAGATCGATGGGTGTGACGACGACCCTGATCCCCTTATAAGGTCCGCTCTTGGCGATCTTCCTTATGCAGGTCTTCGTGCGTATGACCTCCTCGAGCACCTCTCCGGTGTATGCGTTATCGACGACGACACCGTTCTCGATCCTCACGCCGAGGTCGTCCCTGCTCTTGGCACATACGGGCAATCCGCCGACGAGTTCGTGTATGGCGAATGCCAATGACAGTATCTCACCCGCCGATGATTTGGACGAGAGGATATCCTTCAATCCTTTCTGTAATCTGAGGCCACCCATCGTGTTCAAAGCCGCCGAGATCGCACCGCATTCGGCAAGTTCGTAGGTATCCGCGGTACCGATGATGATCGCATCATCGTTCCTCACGGCGAAGATGTCCCTGATCCTCCTCTCGGTCTCATCGTCCACGGGATAGTCCGAACCCGGGAACAGGAGGCGGTTGTTGGAACATATGAGCGTGGTGGCACCCTTGGCACCGGATATGATGGCCGAATCCCTCTCCTCGCATCCGAAGGAGATCCTTCTTGCCGCATGCTTGATGAGTACGGCACAGTTGTACTGACCGATCGTAAGGTCCATTATGGTTATCGGTTTGGCATCCAAGAAGATCAGGCCTCTGTACTCATCCCCTTCCTTCGTCAGGGTGATCCCGCTCTTACCGATCTCGATGTACTTGTTCTCGAGGAGGATGTTCAATATCGTCCTCGTACTGCCCTCGCCAATCCCGAGTATGGAGGAGAGCTTCTTCCTCCCGATGGGTTCATAGACGTCCATGGACATGATCGACTTCCATATGTGATAGTCGTTGAACTTCGGGGCAGGCCCGCATACTCTGAGATTCGTCGTTGGATGCATCATATATCCAACGTCTGTGAATGGATATAACGATTCTGGTCATCCCTCGGCATCTGACGGATGCTGGGTGGTGCCCTATATTATTAACGCGACTAATCATTAGACGCGTTAAAGGTACGCTTTATCTATCTAGAAGTGATAACGCTGTTTATGTCGAATGAGTCTGTCGAACTTTTAAAAATAGAGAATGTCTCGAAAGTTTATGACGGAAGGACTGTGCTCAACAATGTCAGTGCCACTTTGTCAAGTGGTAAGATCCTCGGTCTGATAGGTAAGAGTGCGGCCGGAAAGAGTGTCCTGATCCACATGATCAGGGGTTCTGAGGATTATGCCCCGACCACCGGAAGGGTGCTCTATCATGTCAACATATGCCCCAAGTGCGGTAATCTCGATCTTCCGTACGAGGGCCATGCCTGTACGAAGTGCGGTGCCGATACCAAGACCGAGTGGGTCGATTATTGGGCATTGCCGGAACGCGATCCCGTCAGGCAGGAGTTGAAACAGCGCATCTCCATCATGTTGCAGAGGACGTTCGCCCTCTTCGGCGACAGTACGGTCATGGAGAACATCTTCGAGGCCATCGGGGACAAGGTGTCCGAGAAGGAGAAGATCGAGAAGACGATCGAACTCCTCGAGTTCGTCAACATGACACACAGGATAACACACATCGCACGTGACCTCTCCGGAGGAGAGAAGCAGCGTGTGGTCATGGCGAGACAGCTCGCCAAGAACCCCTTGTTCTTCCTTGCGGATGAGCCCACGGGTACGTTGGACCCCTATACGGCGAACGTGGTCCACGAGAGATTGGTCAAGTACGTTCGTGATAACAACATCTGCATGGTGTTCGCATCACACTGGCCGGAGGCCATCAACAAGATGGCGGACGAGGCTATCTGGTTGGATGCGGGAGATGTGGTGATGAGCGGTGACCCCTCCAAGATCACATCCAAGTTCATGGAGGAGTACCACTTCGAGAGGAGGAAGGACACCAAGCTCGGAGAGCCCCTCATCGTTCTCGAGAACGTCAAGAAACATTACTTCTCTGTCGTAAGGGGAGTCGTGAAGGCCGTCGACGGCGTATCGTTCACCATAAGGGAGAACGAGATCTTCGCCATGGTCGGTATCTCGGGTGCCGGTAAGACCACAACCTCGCGTATGATCGCAGGTATGACGCCGGTCACATCCGGAGTCGTCAAGATCAAGATCGGTGACGATTGGGTCGATATGAGCGAATCGGGATTCATGGGCAAGGGAAGGGCCACACCTTACATCGGTGTCCTTCACCAGGAGTACACACTGTATCCCTTCGACACGATCCTCAAGAACCTCACCGTCTGCATAGGTATGACCATGCCTGCGGAGATAGCCAAGGTGAAGGCCATACAGGTACTTCAGAGCGTAGGATTCCCGAAGAAGGACATCGAGAAGGTGCTGTACTCATATCCCGATGCATTATCCGTCGGAGAGCAGCAGAGGGTGGCGTTCGCACAGGTCCTGATCAAGGAACCGCGCATCGTCATATTGGATGAGCCCACGGGAACGATGGACCCTATCACGAAGGTCACCGTCGCCAAGGCGGTGTTGAATGCGAGGGACAACCTCGGCGAGACGTTCGTCGTCGTGAGTCACGATATGGACTTCATCCTGAACTGCTGTGACCGTGCCGTCCTCTTCAAGGGCGGTAAGATCATCGAGGAAGGAAGGCCGGACGAGATCGTCAGCGGTTTCGACAGGATAGAAAAAGAACTCGAGAATGGTGAAGAGTCGTGAAACAGAAGATCGGAAGATATCTCAGTTTCGTGGAATGCCGTGAATCCATGGGTATGGGACAGGGCGGAGGCCTTGCTCAGAGAGCGACCATCTCCGAGAGCGGAAGGGATGTGGTCGCCATAGCCATGGGTCCCGGCAGGAGACATATCACGAAACCCGTGTGCGAGATCACGTATGCCCTCAGGGAGGAAGGTATCGACACATCGGTGCTGGTCCTCAATGCAGGTGCGGGTGTCCCCGCCGATGCGGAGGACGTATCACACGGACAATGCATGGGTCTCGATCCCATAGAGGTCGAGAGGATACAGCAGTTCAAGGTCGCATTGATACATCTTGGTAATGTTCGCAGTCACATCATATGGAAGGCGAGACTGATCCTCAGGAACGTGGACATCCCTGCGATATTGGTATGTCAGTGCCCGGTGGATTTCGAGGATTTCGCGGCCATCGGCGTGAAGACCAGGGATGTCATGCCTCCGGACGATAAGGTCAACACCAAAGGAACGATTGTGGAGATCGTTAATGGTGTGATAAGAGGGATATCGTGTCCGCAGGATAAGCTGGACGAGATAGTCTCGAAGGTTCAGAGCATGCTACCCAAGGAGGGTCAGAGATGAAGGTCACCGTCAACGGTAACGTGAAGGAACTCCCGTCCAAGGCGACGCTCAAGACCGCACTGAACGGCGAGCACTATGTCAAGGGTACGTTGGTGTCGGTTCACCTTTCAACGGAGAGGTTGGTCAGGGAATCGGATGATTTCGAGATAGTCACCGAGAGAGGGAGCATGGTGCTCCATCTCGACGATACCAAGGATGCATCCATCTGGAGGACGAAGGTCGGCGATATGTCCAAGCTCTTCCTCAGATGGAGGACCGAGAGGATCGACGCATTCGGTTCGTTCTCCACCGATATAGAGGCGGATCAATCCGAAGGGATCTACAAACGTTATGATTGCTTCTTCTCGTTGGGAGGGAATGACAATTCCACGACGTACATGATGATCGCCAGGAAGGATCACAGGAGATCATACGGTGCCGGCAGCGGTCGCATAGGTCACATCACGAGAGGAAGGCACATCCTGGACGAATTCCAGGAGGGCGACAGGATAATCGACGTCAGACCGTTGGTATCCGAGGAGAGCACTGAGAACGTGATCGTGACGACGGATATGTCATTCAAACTCGAGGATGGTTATTCCGTAGATACGCACGTCAGGATAAGGTTGGACGAGGCGTCGCCGGAGAGTGCGGAGCACGTCCTCATATTATCGGATAAGGGACATATGCACATCTCGGACACATCCGGGAGCTATGCCGCCTGTAACGAGGATCAGGATATCTCGATGGATATCGAGGACAGGAGGGTGAGGGACATCGGTTCCGTCACCGTCAGGAACCAGGGCGTAGGCCTCGGAAGGATATTCATCTACAAGGAGAAGAGACAGCTGTCGGAGGCGCACAACTATGCGGGTACCGTCATAAGCGGTATGCCGATAGTCAAGATGGCCAAGGGCGACAGCAGCATCAGTGTCGTCACGGAACCCCTCCGTCTGCTTACCGTCGGTATGACGCAGAAGGAGGCATCGGAATTTCTGGATTCCAGAGGCGTGGAGCAGGAGAGGACTGGGGATGTTGACGATGATGCGATCGTCGTCGAGCAGGTGCCCGAGAGGACGATCGATGCATTGAAGGCGGGGAAGGTTCAGACCTTCGCCGTGAAGAAGGACAGGATCTACAGGGTATCGCTCGACAGGAAGAAGTCACCGCTCAGTGTCCATTACTTCGAGAAGGTCACGGGATTGAGTCACAAACCCATAGGTTCCCTGAAGGTGTTCTTCATGTTCGACGGGATGCCCATGGTACAGTTCGAAGGTGACCAGAGCAGAGCTCACACGTTGTATCCCGACGAACCGTTCAAGAGATGCAAGCGCGGAGACCTCGGTCTAACGAACCAGGCGAGACCGAACGCAGGACTCATCGGTATAAGGTTGGAGGACAGCAAGGAATACGGTCCGACCGGAGAGGAAGGATACGGTACGAACATCTTCGGAAGGTTCGAGGACGACCTGGACGAGTTCCTGAAGAGGACGGAGGACGAGGATATCGTCTACATCACGGAGGAGAGAATATGAGTGAGGAGAGGGAGACAAGGCTCCTCATGATATCGCCCACATCGAACGTAACGCCCGACCAGTTATCGCGTACGATCCACTCCATGGGGGAGAGGATCACTGTGAAGGAGACATGCTACGGGTGTCTGATCGAGGGTCCGAGGGATATCGTGAGGCGTGTGCGTGACAGGGCGAGGGAGATGGATCCCAATGCGATATTCTCGAAGATCAGGGCATATCCCGCCAGCGATCCGAGGAGATGCCGTGCGCAACACGGTACCAGGCCCGGATATTCCCAATTGGAGATGGAATGGAAGGCACTCTCGAACATAGAGGCAGGGCTCGATGCCCTGGACAGAGGGGAGGATGTGAAGGAACCCGCCCCCAAGAAACAACTTTCAGTAATGCAATTCAAAAAGATATGTGAGGCGAACCAATGAAGGTGTTCATCGACCCCCCAAACAGTATGATTTTATTCGATTTGATAGAGAGGTTCGGACATGAGCCCCTCAGTACCATGGCAGCACTCCAGGAGAGGGTGGACAACATAGAGATAGACATGCCTCCGATGAATGTGACATTGGATGATGTCATAAAGGGACTCAAATACGCAGGTATCGAGGTCCCTTCGGGAATCAGAGGAAGGCTCGCCGTGTGGGGACCATTGATCGAGGAGGCCGATGCGGCTGTCGTCATGGAAGGCGCACCCTTCGCGTTCGGATGTGTCGGATGCGAGCGTTCCAACCTCATGGTCAAGTATCTTCTGCAGAGGCGCGGCATACCTGTGGTCACCGTCAACTATCCGGAGGACGAGGAAGAGGGTAAGGTCGTAGTCGCCAAGATAAAGGAGTTCCTCGACGGGCTCGAGGATAAGAAGGAGGTGGCCTGATGTCCGAGTTGATCAAGATAGCACAGCTGTCATGCGGTACCGAGTACAGCAGCGTACAGTACGAGATAGAGAAGGCCGCACGCAGTGTGGGTGCCAAGATCGTGTACCCCGACGTATCTGCGGCGGATGTGGATGATGCGGTGAAGAGATTCGGATTCAATCCCAGATCCCCGCAGCTCAAGCTGATGATCGCACGTGCCGCACAGTTGGCCGACGGTCTCTACGATGCGGATGCGGTGTTCATAGCCACATGCTTCAGATGTGCCGAGGCCGCACTCGTCAGGAATGAATTGAGAAGATTCATCCAGGAGAACACCAGACTCCCCGTGGTCACATACTCGTTCACGGAGAGGCTGAAGGCATCCCAGCTCCTCACGAGGATGGAAGCCTTGGTGACGATAGTCGCCAGGAAGGAATTGCTCGCAAGGGAGAAGCAGTCGGGACTGACCGCAGGATTGGATTCCGGTTCATCGACCACCAAAGCGGTGATCATGAAAGACAATCAGATCATTGGTAAGGCATGGATGCCTACCGGTAATGTCGTGGAGTCCGCCACATCCGTGTTGGAGGATGCATTGAAGCAGGCCGGTGTCAAATTATCGGATATCGAAGCGATCGGTACCACGGGATACGGACGTTTCACATTGGGTAAGCACTTTAACGCCAAGTTGGTGCAGGAGGAGCTCACCGTCAACTCCAAGGGAGCAGTATGGCTCGCCGACAGACAGAGGGGAGAGGCCACGATCATCGATATAGGCGGTATGGATAACAAAGCCATCACCGTACGCGACGGTGTCCCGGACAACTTCACCATGGGTGGAGTGTGTGCAGGTGCATCCGGACGTTTCCTGGAGATGACCGCGAGAAGGCTGAAGATCGATGTCGCCGACTTGGGTAAGTATGCTGTGAAGGGTGACTGGAGGAATGCGAAGATGAACTCGTACTGTTCGGTCTTCGGTATACAGGACCTGGTCACCACACTCGGTGAGGGTAAATCATTCGAGGATGTGGCAGCGGCAGCGTGTCACTCCGTTGCGGAACAGGTCTACGAGCAGCAGCTCCAGGAGGTCGATGTCAGGCATCCGATCATCCAGGTCGGAGGTACATCGCTGAATGCAGGTCTGGTCAAGGCAGTGGGAGAGGTCCTCGGAGAGCCACCCATCGTTCCTCCGGATTCGCAGTACATCGGTGCCGTCGGAGGAGCATTGCTGAGTTCGGGATTCCTGTGAGGTGTCCAACATGCTTATCGACGTGACCGGTACAGACGAATACGGATGCGAGGCATACAAGATGCTCTTCGAGACCATCATGAACGATGTCGGGAAGGCTATCATGATAGACGAGGCCAAACTCGTCCTCAGGCCGGAGGTCCCGCTGTTCGTGTTCAGCGTGAGATTGATCAACGAGCCCACCAGCAAGGTGGTCTCCGATGCCGCCGACCTCAGACAGGAAGGTAACGAGACGCATGTCTCGATATCCGATGAGAGGTACGCCCCCGATATAATCTCCTCATTATGGAAGAATTACGGAAGGGACCGTGTGGAGCAACAGACCAGGTTCGATCTGATCGTATACGGCGGGGACGAGAAGGCGATAGCCGATTATCAGATATCATCCGGAGAAGAGGTGAAGAAGGAGATAATCGGAGCACTCTGGAGGGTGTTGCCCGAGGGGATCAAGAACAGGCACAACATCTCCGAAGGTAATGTATTGACCATCGTAGCCACGGAGGAGATCATACTTCCCGAGATGATCGAGGAAGGCATGAAGGTCCACGAATCCATGAAGGGGGTCGCCTGATGTTCGAGGTCATGATGTATGACGGCGGTATCTACCGTTCAGATGAGTTGTTCGAGGCCATAGAGGATGTCGGCGGTGTCGTATTGCAGAGGACCAGGAGCGCACAGTTGCTCACGGTCACCATGTCCATCCCCGGCGAGGACAAGGAGATGCTGTCCGAGAAATGCAGGGAGATCGGCGGCGAAGTGAAGAACGTACCTCTTGCGGGTACGGAGATAGCCGTCGTCGGTTGTACCTTGGGAAGGCACCACATGCCCCACCCGATATGCGATATCGCAGAGGAGATCAGGCAGTACGGCGGGATATCCGTCGTCATGGGTCTCGCCAGAGGAAGAGGGAAGACGACATCGCAGATATCCGCCAAAGAGAAAGGGATAATCGAGGAGTATGACGCGGCCGTGTTCATGCTCGGTAACTTCAAACAGTGCGTCGAATCGAAGAAGGCATTGTTCGATGACATCGATATCCCTGTGATACTCGTATGCGGTCCGCAGCCGGAAGGTCTCGACGATGATTGCGAGGCCATAGTCTCCGGTGTCGGTCGTAAGGCTGAGAGGATGAGGACGACCGAGGAGAGGGCAAAGCTCAGGGAGATCGCCGATGTGATCGACAAGGTCGTCAGGAAGAGGAGGGCGATGTTCGAAGAGGATCCCCTGTTCGTCCATCCCGCCGAGTTGAAACAGCTGTTGGAGACGTACGAGCCGATCGATATGAGCCTCAGACCTGCACCCATAGTCCTCCACTTGGATGGATTGAGAGTGAAGATCCCGTACAAGGAGCACAAGGAATATTTCGACAGCCTCGTGGTCTACGGAAGGAAGCTGACGGATATAGCAAGGATATCCGAATCGAGGATCGACGACAGCAGTACGATCATAAGGATCAAGACCAAGTCCGAGGTCGAGGACGAGGATCGCAGGAAGGATGCATGATCCGCAAGGGGACGTACGTCCTCTTCCTTCACATTCCCGATGACACCGTCATAGAGGTGGGGTCATTGGGATCCATCCCTTTTTCCAGCGGATATTATTGTTACGTCGGAAGTGCCATGTCCGGATTGGACCAACGTCTCAACAGGCATCTCTCCAAGGATAAGAAGGTGCGGTGGCACATAGACCGTCTGACGATGGTCTCCGACGATATGTACGCATATGAATCATCGGCGGATATCATCCCGGAATGCGATCTCGCTAAGCTGTTGACCAATAGCGGAGCGGTACCTGTCGTGGACGGTTTCGGCTGTTCCGATTGCGATTGCAGGACACACCTCTTCCGTGCGGAACCGGTGATTCTGGAAGAGATCCTGGTGAAAAAAGGGCTTACGAGATTCGTAGCAAAAAATCAATAAGTTCATGTTATTCGAAACATGAAGTTTTTCATTTATATACTCATGAAGGAAGGGTTATAAACACAAATCCATTTTACACCCTTATTAAGTCACACTGCAAAGTGAGGGACATAATATGAAAGGTGTAGAAAACTTATCACGCAAGGTGACCCCCGAGGTCATCGACAAACTGATCGAGATCTGTGGAAAGGATGATGTCAACACGGGCGAGATGGACAGGCTCCTCTACGCACACGACCTCGCACCTCTGCCAAAGGAGGCAGGAATCGCCTTCAAGCACATCCCCGATGTCGTTGTCAGGCCCGAGTCCGTTCAGGAACTCTCGAAGATCGCCGCACTCGCATTCAAGACAGGTGTCGCGGTCACACCCAGGGGAGCATCCACATGGGGTCTCGGAGGATCCATGCCCGTTGATGGCGGTATCCTTCTCGACATGTCCGCCAAGATGAACAAGGTCATTGCGGTCGACAAGGTCAACATGACCGTCAAGGCACAGGCAGGATGCACATGGAAGCAGATCATGGAAGCATGTGACGCAGAGGGACTCTTCGTCGGTTCGACACCTTCGTCATTCCCCTCGGCAACACTCGGCGGATGGGTCTCCACAGGCGGAATCGGTATCGGCGGATACAAGTACGGCGGAGCAAGGGAGAACATCATGAACCTCGAGGTCGTCCTCTCCGATGGTGTGATCATCAACACCGGTTACGACAACGTCGGTAACAACATGTCCGGATACAACCTCAACCAGCTCTTCGCAGGCGCAGAGGGTACACTCGGATTCATCGGAACCGTTACGCTCAGGGTCTACCCCAAGGGTGAGCTCAGATACCTCGGTTACGACTTCGACAAGCTCAAGGACATGCACGGTCCGATCCAGAAGATCGTCAACCACCCCAGCGTCAAACCCCTGCACATCGCATGGTCCGACAGCTACCACTTCGACAACCAGAGGAAAGCAGGACTCCACGCACCCGATGTGTCCAACATCCTCCTCGTCACACTCCAGGGAGCACCCGAATTCCTCGATCTCGAGGAGAAGACCATCGACGCCATCGCTGAGGAAGCAGGCGGAAGGAAGGTCTCCGCAGATATCTGCGAGCACGAGTGGGAAGAGAGGTGCTACGAGTACAGGTGCCGCAAGGCAGGTATAGGATCCATCCCCGCAGAGGTCGTTGTAGAGGTACAGCACTGGGGAGAGTTCGTGGATGAGTGTTACAAGGGATTCGAGACCATGAAGATGGAGCCCGGAGGAATCGTCGGAATGATCTCGGACCGCAGCACTGCGATGTTCATGCCCTACTACTTCAAGGACGACGAGAGCCTTACCGGAATGCTCGCATTCGCATACAACTTCTACATGGGAGACAAAGCGATGCTCTACGGCGGCCGTTCACTCGGTCTCGGTGTGTTCTTCGCATCCAACCTCGATGTCGTCCACACAGGTGAGGAGCCTGCAGTCATGAGGGACATCAAGACACTCTTGGATCCCCACGATGTCGTCAACCCCGGACACCTCGTCTGCGGAAAGACAAGGTTCGGAATCAACCTCGACAAGAACCTCATGGGTGTCGCATCGAAGCTCATGGTCGGCATGAAGAAGATGATGCCCAAGGACGCCACATTCCAGTCCAACCTCGGAAGGTTCTATTACAACCAGCTCGAGGAGGACAAGATGGAATCCCTCGAAGTCACCTACGGAAAGGGAACACAGTAAAACCATACGGAGGGGGAGACCCCTCCCTATTACTTTTCTAGAAACGTCCGACGAGTTCGGATATGTTGTTCAATAATTCTACATCGTATTGTGAGTTTTTCCACATGGAACGGCTGTGCTCGTTCTGCGCTACGCCTATGAATCCCGCACCGGAATCTCTGGCACAAAGATAATCGGTGATCGCATCGCCTACGTACATGATCTCATCCGCTCTTATGCCCAATGCCTTGGCGAGATGTCTCATCGCTATGGGATCGGGTTTCTGTTCGCCGACGGGATGATCGTCATATGCCTCGATAGCATCGAAGTATCTCGTGAGATCGAGCATGTCCATGGTCTTCATGACATAGGATCTGTGACCTCTTGACAACAGACCGATCTTGTAGCCTTTTGATGAGATCTCTTCCAACAGCTCCCTGACCATCGGGAATGCTCTGGATCTGGAGATGTTCAATGATTCTATCCTTGCGGATTCCTCGTCGATGATGTGGTTCACTTCTTCGAATGTGACATCCTTGCCTATAGAATGGAGATATTCGGTACCTGCGACGACCATATCCCTCTCGGACATCATATGCGAGAACACATGATCGGGCACACCCATGGACGTCAGGACATCATGTTCCACCATCGCGAGCTTGTCATAATCGATGTCACTGTCGATCAGCGTCCCATCCATATCGAATCCGATGGCCTTGAACATATCCGGTCAATGTACGAGGTGGGATATAAGTGTCAGGTGAGGGTAGTAGCCCCCCTTCTGTTTAAAGCGGCATTCAACTTCGCATTCTACCCACGGGTCCCGGGCAGGTCAACCCCGTTGTATGAACTTGCTCCGATGGGGAGTCGCCGTTTCACCAGATCTCCGGGAATGTCACCACCGAATGGATCATCCTTTGACCGGAGCTGTGTCGTTTCTGAGCCCTTGCCACGACTCTCGCCGTACAGGCTTACGCCTGTCCATCTCGCCCTTGGAGGAGGGAACTTCCTCAGCTGGATCCAGTCCTACCGTCGGCCGCTCTCCCTCTCCTGACATGACGGGTTATCTGATGTAGATATTTTACAGTAACGCAATGGATGTGATGGATCGAATGTGCTGAAAAACGGTCATAAATGAAGAAAGATGAGGAAAATGACACTGGATGAATATCGTCTAAAGCAAAAGCTTATTAATCACGTTCCAATCGGGGATATGCTTGCAAGGGTAGTCAAGCATGGCCAACGACGCTAGCTTGAGGGGCTAGTCCTTAGTGGTCCGCGAGTTCAAATCTCGTCCCTTGCACCACTCTTTTCCATTCTAACTCGGATGAGCGTGAGCTCTTCACGATATCAGCGAATCATAGAAGGCTGTGACCGATCCGTATGTGACATCGACACCTTCTTCCTTCCAATCATCCACGCTGAATGCTCCCGTGGTCACGGCGATGAAGTCGGTACCCGCATCCCTCGCGCATCTGTAGTCCATCACGTGATCGCCGAAATAGAGTATCTCATCTGTCTTGACATTCAACCTGTCGGCCATATGTTGCATGGCGATAGGTGAAGGCTTCGCCTCGCTCTCGGGATAATCGTCCCTGGCGATGAGACAATCCAATCTCCTCAGGGAATCACATCTGCTCAATGCGGCCTCGGCATATTCCCTGCATCCTCTGGTGAGGACACCCGTCGATAATCCGAGCGAATGTACGAGATCGAGCAACGGATTGGTGCCTTCGAAGGGTTGTGCCTCATCCACCCTCTCCATCTCGATGTCACGTGCCATCTTGGACATGTTGATACCGATCCTGTAGACATCCTCTTTCCTTCCGTGTTCTATGAGATACTTGACACCGGAATCTATGTTGAACTTGAAACCCTCGCTGCGATCGATCTCTGTCTCAGGTACACCGAGTTTGATCATCTCGTCGAAGGCGACGCTCGCCATCCTAGCATAATCCACCTTGGTGTTGAGCAATGTTCCGTCCATATCGAAGCATACCGCCTTGTATCTCGGGTCGAGTTCCATGGACGGTGGAATGTATCTCTGATTTATATCGTGTTATGCTCCGTTCGTGATGGATACCATTTGTGAAAGGTTATAATCGGAATCCGTGATGTGGTGTGCGATGGATCTGTTCGATGCTACCAGGAAGGAGATATTGGCCAGGGAAGCGCCGTTGGCGAACCGTATGAGGCCAAGGACCATAGAGGATGTCGTCGGACAGGAGCACATATTGGGAAAGGACAAGCTTCTCTATCGTTCCATAAAGGCGGACAGGATCAGCTCGCTGATATTCTACGGCCCTCCCGGTACCGGGAAGACCACATTGGCGCAGGTCATAGCCAATACGACCAAGGCGGATTTCAGGGAGATGAACGCCACATGTGCCGGTAAGAAGGACATGGAGGATGCCGTCAAGCATGCGCATGACATCCTGGGCATGAACGGGAGGAGGACCATACTCTTCATAGACGAGATCCATCGCTTCAACAAGGGTCAGCAGGATTATCTTCTGCCATTCGTGGAGAACGGTACGATAATACTGATAGGTGCTACGACCGAGAATCCTTATTTCGAG
The DNA here is from genome assembly GCA_963651945.1 of Eggerthellaceae bacterium. Lineage (GTDB taxonomy): Archaea > Thermoplasmatota > Thermoplasmata > Methanomassiliicoccales > Methanomethylophilaceae > Methanarcanum. The sequence continues at coordinate 25,037 of CAVJRF010000014.1, forward strand.
GTGAACCGTGCGCTGATATCCCGTTCGATGGTGTTGGAACTGAAGCCGTTGGAGAGGGAGGATATCATCACCATACTGAAGCGTGCGATATCCGATAACGAGCACGGATTGGGTAAGGAGAGGATATCCGTCGATGATGATGCGTTGACATTCCTGGCGGATATGTGTAACGGCGATGCTAGGTCCGCATTGAATGCGTTGGAGATCGCATATCTCACCACCGACCGTGGCGAGGACGGATACATACACGTGGATGTGGATGTCGCCGCCTCGTGTATACAGAAACGTGTTCTTGGTTACGACCGGGACGGGGACAATCATTACGATACGATATCTGCATTCATCAAGAGTATGCGCGGTTCCGATCCCGATGCCACCGTGTACTATTTGGCGAGGATGCTGTATGCCGGAGAGGACATCAGGTTCATCGCCAGGCGTATAATGATCTGTGCCGCAGAGGACGTATCGAATGCGGATCCGCAGGCGTTGATCCTGGTGACGGCGGCCACGGAGGCCGTGGAACGCATAGGGATGCCTGAGGCGAGGATAATATTGGCACAGGCCGCGACATACGTCGCATGTGCCCCCAAGAGCAATTCATCGATAAAGGCGATAGATGCCGCCTTGTCATCTGTCAAGAACGATCCCATAGGGCAGATCCCGCCGTATCTGAAGGATGCGCATTACAGCGGTGCGAAGGAGTTGGGGCGCGGATTGACGTACAAGTATCCTCACGATTACCCCGATCATTACGTGGAACAGCAGTATCTCCCCGATGAGATCAAGGATCGCAGATTCTATGAGCCCTCGGACAGCGGTTACGAGAGATCGATAAAGAGATTGTTCGAGAGATTGGGTAAGGATCAGTTGTGATTCTCGCAGATCTTTATGATCTGTTCTATGAACCCGAACATACCCGTACCTCCGCCGACATCGGGTGTACGGAATCCTCTTTTGTAGGCGGAACGTATCGCTTCCCACAATGTTTCGCTTTCTGTCTTGTATCCGAGGAAATCCAACATCATCGCGGTGCATCTGAGTGATGCCGTAGGGTTCGTGGAGTTGTAACCTGCCATGCTTGGGATGGATCCGTGCAACGGCCTGAACAATCCTCTGGTCCTGTTGACGGCCGCACAGGGGACGAGATACGACCCGCCGGTGAGCTTGGCCGCCACATCCGATAATATGTCCGAGAACGGGTTGTGCGAGATCACCATGTCGATGTTATCGGGTCTGGTGAGCATCATCGCGATGAGTCCGGCCATATCCACATCGTCGTACGGTATGTTGGTACCCTCCATGCATCTGCGGAACGATTCCATGTATGCGGTCTCCAAACTTTTCGTGCGGTCGTTCTGGTGTGCAAAGAGGATATTCCTTGAATTCTTCTTCTCTGCGTACCATCTGGAGGAATTGAACGTCCTATCCATCTCCGAATAAGGGAATGAGATGGTGATGTCCGAGCTGACGATGTTATCTATCTCTGTCAGGTTGATGTCGTCGGAGACGTTCCTTACGAAGGTCGCATCGATATCCACGGTACTGAGGTCGGGAATTATCGATTCGATATGTCTTATATCCAATTCCAACCTCATCCTTCTCTCGATCTCGGTGATGGGATTCCTGAAGGATCTGTCGTTGGAAGGGATGGTGATGCCGCCCATGAGGACGGCATCACTCTCGTCGATGCTCTCGATGGTGGAGACGGGGAGTGATTCCCCTGTCCTCCTGTAGCATTCGTAGCCACAGTCCGCGGAGATGATCTCGATGTCGTTGGTCAGTGCCTTGAGCACCGATACCGCGGCGGTCATGACCTCCGGGCCGACGCCATCTCCCGAGAGCACCGTTATCTTCTTCATCAGAGCCTGTCCTCGACGGCCGCCATGATGAGCGGGAGATTGATCGTTGCATCTCCCTCGACGGTCATCTTCTTGGCGTTGGCCTTGACCTTACCCCAGGAGACGGCCTCTCTGATCTGTGCACCGGAGAGCGATCCGTCGTATTCCTGTGCGGTCGTGAGGTAGATCGCATAATCCAATCCGCCACGGAACTGGTTCCACCAGATCACGTGGTGTTTCGAGATACCTCCGCCGATGATGATCGCACCTGTGGATTTCGCCTCATCGGTCATCTCGCTGAGCATCTGCTCATCTGCGAAGAGATCGATCCTGAGCTTCCTGTGCATCTGGTAGTACATCCAGAGCTGGCATCCGAACGAACCGTCCGTGATACCGGGGACCACGATGGGGACGTTGTGCTTGTGACACTGATAGAGCAACGAATCCTCATCCTTGAGCCTCGAACCGACCTGGTCGATGATCTCGTGCGTGGACATGGATGTGGTGTCCTTGAAGATGTCGTCGAACATGGGGAGGAGGTTATCCTCGAGAACGATACCGTAGCAGTCGTCGGGAACGAGGACGTTACCGAGTCTGCTGATGCTGTTGTCCCTGAGCTTGGCGTCATCCATCATGAAGTCGCCCTTGTAGTATGCCGCCCAGGTCCTGGAGAGGTCGTGGTCGAGTGTTCCGCATGTGGTGATGATGACGTCGATGAATCCTTTCTTGACCATATCGACGATGACACCGCGTGTACCGGTCGCCATGATACAAGCCGGGAATGAGAGGATGCGGAGACAATCCTTCTTCTTGAACATCTTCTCGACGATGTCCGCTGCATCCGCAAGCTTCTGTGCCGTGAATCCGCCTGATTTACCCATCATCTTGACGAGTTCGTCGGCCGTCATCCCTTTCTTGATCTTGATATCCTTGACTGCAACGAGTTTCTTGTTATCAAAAGTTGCTACCATGATACTAACTTCCGTTATGCGACGGTTACGGCCTCTTATTAATTAAGCTTATCAATAAGGGACGGAGGATGTTCACTCCTTCTTCCTGAGTGACGGTAGGGCATGTCCGAAGAAACCGATCAACCCGCCTTTGCTGCCGAAGAGGCTCTGGGTCATCTCCACCTGTATGTCGGTGCCCTCCTTGGTGTACGGTGTCCACCACGGGTCGTTGGGCCATCTTCCCTTGTCCTCGTGAAGATGCTGTATCTCCATGAGGCCCAGGAATCCTTCCTCGCCGTGACTCTTGCCGAACCCGCTCATGCGGGTCCCGCCCCACGGGAGCGAGGGCATACCATAATTGTAGAGCAGATTGTTCACGTTCACCATGCCGGAATCCATCCTTCCGGCCAGTTCGTGACCGTGATGGATATCCTTGGTCCAAACGGAGCCTCCCAATGCGTACGGGCACCTGTTGTTGAGCTCTACCGCATCGTCCTCGTTGTCGAAAGGCACTATGGTGGTGAACGGTCCGAACACCTCCCTGTTGTACAATTCGCTGTCGGTGGGGATGTCGGTGATGACGGCAGGTTCGAGGAACCAACCCTTGAGACCTTCCACTCTCTTACCGCCGTATACGACCTTGGCACCGATCCTCTTCGCCTCCTCGACGGCTTCGAGGACCTCGTTCATCGCCCTCTCGTTGATGACGGGCCCGAGGGATATCGTAGGGTCGTCGTAATCGTATCCGATCTTCAGTTTGCCGACCCTTTCCACGTATCTTGATACGAAATCGTCATAGATCGACCTGTGGACCATGATCCTCTGTACACCGACACATACCTGACCGGAGTTGACGAACGATCCCCATACCGCGGCCTTGACCGCTCTGTTCAAGTCGGCATCCTTCAGGATGATCATGGAGTCGCAACCGCCCAGTTCCAACGATACGGGTACGAGATTATCTGCTGCGGAGCGCATGATGTTCATCCCCGTACCGGTGCCTCCGGTGAACATCATCCTTCTGATCCTGGGGGACTGGCTCAATGCACTCCCTATGCCCGGACCGTGGATACAGATCACGAGATCCTCGGGGAATCCCGCTTTTTTGAACAATGATGTTATCAGTTCTCCGCAGAGCGGTGTATCGGACGACGGTTTGAGTATCACGGAATTACCGACGGCGACGGATGACATGCATTCGGTGAATGGGATGCAGATGGGGAAGTTGTATGGTGATATGCAAGCGGTGATGCCTGCGGGTTTGTATCTTATGTATGACTTGCGACCCATGGCACGCATCATCATGTCCATGGGTTCGATCTTCCTGTGCTCCTCGAACTTAAATCTGTTGAGCCAGTCAGCACAATATTTGGCATGGGCGGATGATACGAAGAACTCGGTGTTGATGCATTCCGCCTTGGGTTTGCCCGTTTCTTTATGAACTGTAAGTCCCAATTCTTCCACATCATCGGCGATTATCCTGCTCAGTCTCTTGAAGTATTCCGCTCTCTTCTTGGGAGGGACCTTCTCCCACTCCTTCTGCGCTCTGTCGCTTCTCTCGATGACGGAATCCAATTGCGATACATCGATCGTCTCCACCGAACCGATCTCCTCGGTGGTCGCGGGGCAGTAGGATATCAGCGTTCCCATGCGTCTCCATATGGCAACGATGGTTTAATTTGATTGTCCGTGATATGTCATCGTATGATGCTGATGGAGAGGTCCTGCGATTATCCCGAGCTGAGGGATTCGTTGAGAGGCAAGTCCGTGGTGATATGGGCCTGTTCCACCTGTGCATCGCTCTGTAACGGCATCGGGAGCAAGGATTCCGTAGAATCACTGTCGAAGAGATTGGCAGCCGACGGGGTGGATGTGAGAGGTGTCGTCTTCACCAGGGCGATATGCCTCATGAGCAGGGCAAGGTCATCATCCGATGATCCCAACATACAGGATGCTGATGTGATACTGGCTCTGTCATGCGACATGGGTGCCGCCGACATGGGACGTGCCACGGGGAAGGATGTCGTCAATCCCATCGTAACCATCGGTCACGGTTACCTGGATGATGATGGGATTCCGCGTCTCCCCGACGGTTCTTCTCTATCTCCGAAATCCTCTCCGTTCTGATTTTATATAAATGAATTACCCACCCTTTTTATATGACTACGAAGGTTGGGGGCTCAGCAACATTAGGGAGTTAACTATAATGATTGAGTTCACCATGGACAACTTGTTGTGGATGGTACCCGTCGCTGCAGTTATCGCCTTGGCGGTTGCCGCTGTTTTCTTCAAACAGATCTTCTCGAAGGACAAAGGAACCCCCGAGATGCAGGCAATCTCCGATAAGATCGAAGAGGGAGCCATGGCTTACCTCGCAAGGCAATACAAAACGATAGCGATCATCGCACTAGTTGTTGCTGTTATCATCTTCGCAGTAGGATTCTGCGACGATTTCAAGGATTATTTGAACGGGAAGGTCGCAGTCGCCTTCCTCATCGGAGCAGGATGTTCGATCCTGTCCGGTTATATCGGAATGAAGGTCTCCGTCAACTCCAACATCAGGACGTCGGCAGCGGCCACACGTTCACTTGACGAAGCATTCAAGACATCGTTCCGCGGAGGAGCGATCTCGGGAATCGCAGTGTCCGTCCTCTCACTCGCAGGACTCTTCGCTGTGTTCTTCGTCTACGACATCTGGTGTGACGGCGACATGACCGCAACGCTCCACTCCGTCGTCGGATATGCATTCGGTGCATCGATGGCGGCTCTCTTCGCACAGCTCGGAGGAGGAATCTACACCAAGGCGGCCGATGTCGGTGCCGACCTCGTAGGAAAGGTGGAAGCAGGTATCCCCGAGGATGACCCCAGGAACCCCGCCGTCATCGCCGACCTCGTCGGAGACAACGTCGGTGACTGTGCAGGTCGTGGAGCGGATATCTTCGAGTCCACAGCGGCAGAGATCATCGGTTCGATGGTCATCGGTCTCGCTGTCGTCAAGCTTTCGACGCTCGGAATCTTCAACAACAACTTCATCTACCTCCCGCTTGTCATCATGGCATTCGGACTCATCGCATCACTCATCGGTATCTTCTGCGTACGTCTGAAGGATGAGAATGCGGATGTGATCAAGTCACTCAACCTCGGTTACTACGTGACCATGGTCCTTGTCATCATCACGATGGTGTTCTCGTGCTATTGGCTTCTCAACGGCGACAAAGGTCTCACGACATTGGGCGGATTGTCCGTTTCGATCAACTGGTGGATGTTCGCCATCGCCGGTATCGTCGGTATCGCACTCGGTCTCGTGGTCGTGTATGTCACACAGTACTACACCGGTGACCACAAGCCCGTCAAGACCATCGCGGAGCAGTCGGAATCAGGTCCTGCGACGAACGTCATCATGGGATTGTCCGTCGGTATGGAATCCACTGTCATACCCGTCGTATGTATCGGTATCGCCATCATCGCAACGTTCCTCCTCGGATACTTCGCGATCGACGGTGCACTCATCGACTCCACATACAGGATGACCATGGGTCTCTACGGAACAGCCATCGCAACTGTCTCGATGCTCGCATCGTCCGCATTCATCCTCGCAGAGGACACATTCGGACCCATCACGGACAACGCAGGCGGTATCGCGGAGATGTCCAACCAGCCCGAAGAGGTCAGGAACAGGACAGACAAGCTCGACTCCGTCGGTAACACCACAAAGGCACTCACGAAAGGTTACGCAATGTCATCCGCTGCACTCGCAGCATTCCTCCTGTTCGCGGCATTCTTCGAGATCGTCGCAGAGCACAACGGAACCACAATCATCGACGAGATGAATCAGGTCGTTCTCGGTAACCCTCTGATCTTCGTCGGAGGACTCATCGGAGCAGCCCTTGTGTTCTTCTTCGCATCACTCGCGATCCGTGCCGTCGGTACGGCTGCCGGTGAGATGGTACAGGAAGTACGTGAGCAGTTCAAGGACGGAAAGATCATGGCCGGCGAGAAGCAGCCCGAATACGGAAGGTGCGTCGACATCGCCACCAAATCTGCCCTCAGGCAGATGGTCGTGCCCGCACTCCTGCCCATCGTCGTACCTGTCGCCTTCGGACTCCTGTACAGATATGCGTTGCCCACAGAGTTCCAGACGCTCGCACCCTATGCGGTCGGCGGACTCATCATGGTCGCAACGATCGTCGGTATCCTCATGGCCAACTTCCTCAACAACGGTGGAGGAGCATGGGATAACGCCAAGAAGTACATCGAGACCGGTGCACACGGTGGAAAGAAGTCACCCGCACACGCAGCAGCTGTTGTCGGTGACACGATCGGTGACCCCTTCAAGGACACCGCAGGACCTTCGATCCACGTATTGGTCAAACTGCTCTCGACCATCTGTCTGGTCACAGCGGTATTGTATCTCTGAAACGAGTGGGGGGAGACCCCTACTCTTACATTCCTTATTATAAAGACACGCGTACGCGTGTAATCACTTTTATATAAGAGGGCTTTAATCCCCAGTTATTCAAGAGGATATCCTATGTACATGATAACACAGGCCGAGAGGGTAGTGCGCATACCTCCAGCAGATCTTGGTGAGGACATAGACAAAGTCATCGATGCACTCACATGGGAATCGTTCGAGGGACAGATCGGACCGAACAAGGAGATAACAATCCTTGTACAGGATGTCGAGACCATCGGACCCGGACGTATCGTCCATGGGGATGGAGCGGTCTATCAGACGGTCAAATTCAATCAGCTCGTATTCAAGCCGAAGGAGAACGAGATCATCGAGGGAGAGGTCGTGGAGATCGTCAAGTTCGGTGCATTCGTAAGATTCGGCCCGTTGGATGGACTCCTTCACGTGAGTCAGGTGCTGGATGACCGTGTGGATATCGATGCCGAGAACCAGAGGTTGGTCGGTAAGGACACCGGAAGGACCTTGAACATAGGGGATATCGTCAGGGCGAGGATCGTAAGTATCGACCTGAACGAGAAGAATCCTCAGGACAGTAAGATCGGATTGACCATGCGTCAGCCCGGTCTCGGAAGACTCGAATGGATCGAGGAGGACAAGAGGAAGCAGGAGGTCGATGCCTGATGGTCGGACCCGTGTACAAAGCATGCAAACAGTGCAGCTTCATCTCGGAGGAGGACACCTGCCCCCGCTGCGGAGGACAGACGTCCAGAGAGTGGCAGGGATACCTCGTTGTCATCGATTACGAGAAATCCGATATCGCCAAACAGATGGGCATCTCATCCAATGGCAAATACGCATTGAGGGTCCGCTGATCCAAATGCCCGGGAAGAGGATCCCCGAGGGGAAGAGGGAACTCTTCAAGGAACCTCTGGGAGAATTCCTGGAAGAAGCGGAACTCGAACAACATAACGCTGCAAAGATGATCACCGTCGGTGATGTGGTATCCCTGACGGTGAGGAGGAACGGCATGGTGCCACTCCTGTCCATCTACGATGGATACACGGAGAGGCATGAGATGACCGGGTTCGCCACCTATGTCGAGAGTCATGGGTTGGAGGTGAAGGTCGTCGGCAATCCCGCGGGTACAGTGACCCGCGAGCTTGAGGATGCCGTAAGAAACGCGATTACCGGTGACACGGATGTGATACGTGTCGAGGGCGAGGAGGATCTGGCTTTGATGCCATGCATCCTTTATGCGCCCGATGGCTACGATATCATATACGGATGGCCGGGAAAAGGGATGATGTGCGTCACCACGGACGGACGCATCCGCAAAAGAGTAAAAGAACTCTGGAATATGATGGAGGACTTTGAATGAAGATGGAAATCAACGAGAAGAAAGAGAACGTCATCCTCAAAAGGACCGAGGTACGTTTCACGATCGACCACAAGGGCGAGTCGACACCCAGCAAAGGCGCAGTCGTCGACGAGCTCGCAAAGAAATTGGATGCCAAGAGGGACACAGTCGTCCTCAACAACATCGACACAGTCTACGGAAGCGGACTCTCCAAGGGTTACGCAAAGGTATACGTGACGAAAGAGGACGCACAGGCCATCGAGCCCGAGTACATCCTCAAGAGGAACGGAATCCAGAAGCCTGAGTACAAGGCACCCGAGCAGGAGTGATTCTGATGGCAGCAAAGGCAGCAGCAAAGAAGGGCTCAGTCAAGAAGGGTGATGCATACAAGGACGGACAGAGGACCAAACCCGTCTGCCCCAAGTGCGGACCCGGTGTGTTCATGGCGACACACGGTGACCGTGTATCATGCGGAAAATGCGGATACACCGAGTTCACGAAGAAAGAGTAAGGAAGGAACAATCTTCATTCGGTCTCCTCCCTCTCAAGCGGAGACTCAGGATCGCCCGGTTCATCGACGGGCTTCAAACACCTTAACCTTCCCAACTCTTCTTATCATATTATCAAAAGGACCTGTAGTATAGCTTGGATAGCATTGGAGCCTCCGGAGCTTTAGACCCGGGTTCGAATCCCGGCAGGTCCGCCATTGTTCGGAGCAAGTCCGTTAGATTCGGGAATCGATGATTATCATACAGATCTGATTGTTGTCGATCATCTCTGATGGATTGAGAGACATCATATTTCCACCCTATCATTCCTTATCATATGGAGATAGAGCGTCACGATTATCTGTAGGTGCTGAAGGATTCTGCCGGAGAGACGGATCTTGTGAAGATCCTGACGGGTATGCGCAGGGCCGGTAAGACCACGATCATCCTCCAGCATATGAAATATCTTCGATCGGCGTTGATGAGGAGCAGATATGCTATGTCGATCTAGGTCTGTTGGGCAAGGAGATAAATGCCGAGGAACTGAAGACCATACTGCAGCCTTGTCTGGAGCATGAAGGCATCCACTAAATACTGATCGATGAGATAGGCTGGGAGAGGGTCGTGGCGATGTTGGTCGCACGCAGGGATTGTGACATCCACATCACAGGTTCCAGCTCCAGGATGCTCTCTTCCGAATTATCAATAAAGCTCTCCGGACGGTACATGGAGGTAGAGATCCTTCCGTTCTCATTCAAAGAGTTCATGGAACTGCATGGTGGGGACGAGGTCGAGAGATTCCAACAGTACATCCGTTACGGTCCGCTCCCTTCCATCGAACCAGAGAGGGCTAACATGGTATGTCGTGCCCAATCGGAGGGAGCACACAGCACGGTGATGATGGAGGATGTGTTGTCACGTGTGCCCGGAAGGCCGGATAAGCTGAGGGCCGTGTGCAGGTTCCTGTTCTCCAATATCGGGGACATCACCAACTTCGAACGCATCTCCTCAGGATTGGGACTGTCCGATGACACCGTTCGTAAGTATCTCGATGTGCACACAGAGGCACATTTGTTCTATCATGCCGAAAGATATCATGTCGTAGGGAAGAAGGTGTTCAGATCCAAAGGCAAGTATTATGCCACGAATCTTGGGGTCAAGAGTCTCTTAGTCAACGCCAATGAACTGCGGGATATCAGCGCCCCGTTGGAGGATGTGGTCTATTTCGAGTTACTCCGCACAGGGTATTCCGTATTCGTCGGAAGTTACCGCGAAAAGGAGATAGATTTCACTGCGATTAGAAGTGATGATATGAGGTATTTCCAGGTGTCGCGAACCGTCATGCCAGAACAGGAGTATGAGCGTGAGAGAAGGTCGTTGGAGGGCCTGAATGATAACTATGAAAAGACCGTCTTGACATTGGGCAGATTCGGACCTGGCAATGATGATGGCATAATGGTGGTCAATATGATCGATTGGTTGCTCGAATAGATGGAATGTCACAGATCAAGCTATCAGAGAGCAAGATAAGCATCATATTAGAGCAAAGATACATCTTACGCAATGAGTCGTGCGAAAAAGGAAAAATGGGGCCAAAGCCCCTGGAAGATGAAGGACGACCATTGGGAGCTGTCGCCGCATTTCCACAATCTTGTTTATGGTCGTTTAGACACCGATAAGTTTCGTCTGAACAATCCGGGATGGATTATCAAGGAGGTACATCCCCGCGAGAGGATCAGGAGCATCAGGCATACCGCAGCCTACCTGTACACGCACATGGGCATCGGGATCTCCGAGACCGATCCGGATTCGGTGGATTGGGACACCGACTTCCTGGACCGCATGATTCCCGGCATCAAGTCGCCCGGTGCTAGCTATATCGAGAAGGATTATGATGATTTCGGCAACGGCAAAGGCCGTCTGCTCGGCATCCATCGGCAGTACAAGATCAGAGTGTGCAAGGAATGCGGGGAGATCCTCAGAACGTATGAGGGAAGCAACGACTCCGTCGGCAACTACGTGAGGTACATCCAGGACAACCAGATCTTCACGCTCGCCCACAACTTCGATCTCGCCTATTCCGCGTATCTGAGGTACAAGGACGACCTGATGAGAGAGTACCTTTCCCTGTCGGACTTTGCGTCCATAGTGCCGTTCGCAGTGTCAACGCTAGAGATCTTGCCGCAGAACAACGACCTCGTCATGTCCTGTCCCTTTGAAGAGCCCGACGAGTTCTTCTTCAGGAGACAGGTCGCGGCATTCGGTGATGCGTTTGTCCATTGAAGTGATTCCTTCATCGTCCGGGGCTTTCTGATCTCCAGAACTTTCTTGTCGCATGCCTCCCAGACATTGATTGGAATCTCGATTATAGGGCCAGATAATGAATTGAGAATATGGGAGGGGGTGCAGTCCATGAAGAGCTGCACCCCCATGCGCACTGGGCGCATAAAGAGGGGCCAATGGCCCGGTTTTTGACAGGAGAATGATGTTGGGCGCATCCTTCTGCCGTTGGATCGTTCACATCGACCCTATCGGAAGGGCGATGTACAGGCTGAGCGGGTTCGATCCACAAGACGTGAATCAGGAGCGCCTCTTCTCATGCACATCCAAGCCCATTCCGTGGTCTTCGACTCGAGTGCCATCCGGACAGGTGTTCGAACACAATCTCCCACTACGTGCTTGTCATCTTCAGGGTTGTAACTGAAATCAGGCTTGGTTCCTTCGGATATCTCTTCCACTCTTCCGTAGTCGTCATATACCTTATTCATCGGTTCCCCACTCCAGTATATCACCCTCATCCACCTTCTCCGAGTAGTCATTCACCTCGTCTGTCTCACGTGTTACAATTGATCTTTTTCTGAGTATTGTCCGTGACCTTCTCATCATTGACGGTTATGTTCGTCCCACCGACCACGGTCACAATCAACGAGGAGTTAAATTCAGCGCCTTCCGCAGTGGATTTGTAGGCCTTAACCGTGCTCTCGGAGAAAGTGAGTGAGAAACTTCCATAATTGTTCGAATCGCTCGTTCTTGACTTGATAATATCCACATTGCTTGTAACTCCGATCTCGAAGCTGCAATCGGTGATGGTCACCACATTTGTCGTATAATCGTAACAATCGATGTAGACGAATCCACTACTCATATAGCTTGCCTCATTCGCCTTGAAAGTGCATCCGGAGATGGAGGTTGTGACGGTCTTGGCGTTGTCCCCTCCGCAAAGATAGATCCCCCCATCGGTGAACGTGCAATCCTTTATGGTCAAGTTGATGTTGTTTGCAGTTCTGGAACTGACTTTTATTGCATCCTTGAGGGTATTGGATGGAGAACCTGTAGTTGAGCGTGGGTAGTTGTTCGTATAGGTGATATCTTCGAACGTGACATTCACTTCCTTTTCGTTATCTTCGATGGTGAAGTGTCCGAATCCCGCATTCGTTTCGCGGACAACGTTCCCGTTCATTAGAGTGAAGTTACCTGTGATCTGCGTGTTATAGCTATTGTCCGAACTCTTCGTGAAGTAGAACGTGTTCTCGTTCAGGTCGATGATGATGTCCTTGTCGAACTGGTATGTCGCAGGAGGCCTGAAATCGGTCATGAGCACCAGCGCCCTGCCCGCTTCATAATCCGATTCACTGTATGCCTCAATCGCCGAAATTAACGTTCCGTAACATTTGTCTCCAATCTTCGCAACATTCTCACCTACAGAGTCGATGCTGAACTGAGAGAAGTGTGTGGTGCTGAATGTGACAGTGAGCGTTTGCGCCGTTGCATCGTAGATCGATGATATGGTCTCTATTCCTTCGGTCGAACCATTGCAACTAATCTCGATGGTTCCTGGGTCAGAATCCACATTCTTAATGACCGCGGTCACAATTACTGCACTGTTGAATGTTGGATTACTCACTTTGTACCAAGAATTAAACATGTAAGAGAGGAGCGTAAGCTTTACCGTCGCGACAGATCCTATGGCCATATCTGCATCACCTGTGGCCTCGGATTCGATCAATATTTTCGTTCCAACGACATTTCCTCCGAACAATCCTCCGAACGAATCACTTCTGTAAGTTCCAACGTTCGAGAAGTTCACGGTGACGTCCATATCCTTAGCAGTTTCCTCGCTTGAATTGGACACGGATCCTTTGATGACACCGTTCACAGGAATGATCGCAGTTCCCGATGTATCCAAGGTCTCGGTGGGATAGTCACCCTGAGCGGCGACGACAGAGAGCGTGATCGTGAGACCTTCTCTCACATCATTTTCCCAATCTGCTGTGTATGCTCCTCCCTTGGTCGCTGATCCTTCACCGGTCGTGGGGTCGTATGCTACTATTGGGTCATCAACATCCCCACCGTAGTCCCAGGGAGTCGTTATGCTTATGGTCTGCATTGAAGGATCCGTGTCCACTGCAAGAAGGGTCCAATCGACAAGAACAGTATCGCCTAATGTAATCGATCTCCCATCGGTAGACGTGGCGTTCAGCTGCTTGCCTCCGATGTAGATGTTCTTGAGGTCGTACAGTGTATAATTGTGACCTTCACCCAATGATGGGGTGGCGACGATCCTGTAGACCGTCTTGATGGTCGAGTCGTTCTCGATCTTGGTGACGACGGGGATGGCGGCATTGGCGGCCAATCCGGAAATGCTGATGGTCTTGGATGACGAATCTTTTGTCCATGATGTTCCGACATCGCTGCTTCCGTTCTCAGCCCACGTCACAGCGTAGTCCACCTTGGCCGTAGTGATCTCGATCTTTGCCTCTTCGGTATCGGAGAACCAAGAGTATGTTATTCCCGACACGGCGGTCAGAGCTAGAGCGATGACGATCACGGATGCGATTATCATTCTTATCTGTGCTTTCATTTTTCCTTTCCTCCACCGGTTTCTACCGGGAATAGTCCCCCAGTCCTTCTCGATAGGAAGGCATTAAGGACGATGAGGGCCGTGTATGTGGACGGCGGGAGGTTGCAATTGGAATTGAGCTGCGCCTACCGCCACATATCTCCTGACACACCAAAGGCGTGTCAACGGCCTGGAGTGTGATTGTTCAGGGCTGTTGTGCTGCGAATACCCCCAACTTGAACGACAGGCTCTTGCCCATCGCTCCGTTCCCTGTTTCCTGAGGTAATGCTATGGTGATGTCGACGGTGGTCGTGGAGCCGGAGGACATCTCACCCAACGGAGTGGACCATTCACCGCTTGTCTGAGCGGCCAATATCTCTGAGATCGTCATGGTGTTGCCATTGACGGTCAGTGTGATGTAGTCGGCCAGACCTCTGTCATCTATTTGTGTGACCACGACGAATGCATCCAACGTGATACCTGAAGTGTTGGATATATCGACGGTGATCGTCTGCGTGACACCCGGAGTGATACCGCTGAGATCGAATGTGAATTCGCCCAATCTCTTACTCACAGTCTTATCGAAATACTCCAGATTGCCGGATGCCCCCACTTTGTATCCTTTGTAATGGGTGACTGTTGCTTTGAATCCGCTGTGATCCAGAACGGTCACCGAGAAGGAATCGGTCTTGTCCTGATATGTAACGGTCACTTCCTTCTGGCCGACGGAATCCCATCTCGTTTGTGAGCATGTGAAACCTGAAGTGACGACCTCGGATGATCCGTCGCTATAGTTCAGTTTGACGGATATTGTGGAAATATCGAGCTCCGTTCCCACCTCCACGACAGTGGGGTGCGATTGTACGGTTATCGATTGCAA